>CAZUVE010000150.1:0-6595 GCA_964623735.1 uncultured Halobacteriales archaeon
GGCGAGGAGGTGAGTATGCCGTACCACTGCCGGCACTGTGGCGGGACGTACTGCGCCGACCACCGGTTGCCCGAATCCCACGACTGCACGGGTCTCGAGAGCTGGAGCGACTCAGGGGGAGTCTTCGACAGCGGGTTCGACGACTCCGTTGCGGCCGAATCCGAGGCCAGCGGCCTCGCAGCCCGGCTCGGCCTCGGGGGTGGCGTGGGCGGCCCGCTCGCGTACTTCCGGGGGAACATGACCTACGCCTTCCTCGGGCTGATGTGGATCACGTTCCTGTTGCAGTTCGTGGTCGGGTTCCTGCTGACGGGGACGTTCAACCCCGGCGCGTTCTCGGTAGATCCGACCTGGCGGGCCATCTTTGTGCTCACGCCCCAGAACCCGGAGTTTGTCTGGACCTGGGTCACGTCGGTGTTCTCACACGGCAGCTTCGGTCACATCGCGGTCAACAGTATCGTCATCTACTTTTTCGGCCGGCTGGTCGAGGACTACGTCGGCTCCAGGGAGTTCGCCTACCTGTTCCTGATAAGCGGCGCGCTCGCAGGGCTGGGACAGGTCGCGATCCAGGCGTTCCAGGGCGGCGGCGCGGGCGTGCTCGGCGCGAGCGGGGCCGGGCTCGCCATCATGGGTGTGCTGACCATCCTCAATCCACACCTCCGGGTGTACCTCTACTTCATCCTCCCGATCCCGCTGTGGGTGCTGACTGTCGGCTACGGCCTGGTCAGCATCCTCGGCGTACTCAGCCCCGGCGGCGGTCTCACGGGCGGCAACGTCGCCGACGCGGCCCACCTCATCGGGCTGGGCATCGGCCTCGTGTACGGCAAACACGTCAAAGACCGGGTCCGCCTCCCCGACCAGCTCCAGTTCGGCACCGGCCCCGGCGGCCCCGGTGGTCCCGGCGGCCCCGGCGGCCCCGGACGCCGCCGCGGGCCCTTCTGAGATGGCGGTCGTCCGCCCCGAGTTCGTCCCCGACCCGTCGCTGTCCAGAGCCGAGATGGAGTCCCTCCAGCGCGAACTCGCCGAGGCGGCCGTCTTCGAGGACGACCTCGGCTTCGACCCGGCGGCGGTCTGTGCCGGCGCGGGCGGGACCGCAACGGCGACAGAACAGACCAGTCTCGCCGCCGGCGGGGTGCCGCTGGTGGCAGGCGTCGACCAGGCGTTCCGCGACGAAGAGGCCGTCAGCGCAGTCGTCGTCACGCGCGGCGGCGAGGTCGTCGAGCGCGCACACGCCGTCGAGCCGGTCGAGATTCCCTACGTGCCCGGCCTCCTGAGCTTCCGGGAGGGGGAGGCTATCCTCTCGGCGCTCGCGGCGCTGTCCCGCGAGCCCGCCCTCCTGCTCGTCGACGGGAGCGGCCGGATCCACTTCCGCGAGGCCGGGCTGGCGACCCACGTCGGCGTCACAGTCGACGTGCCCACAGTCGGCGTCGCAAAGGGGCTGCTGTGCGGGAACCCCCGAGAACCGCTCGAGGAGCCCCTCCCCGCGGGGGCGCGGGTCGCAATCGAGGCGGACGGCGACGGCAAAGGCGACGTGACCGCTCCGGCGGGGACGGTCATCGGCTACGCCGTCCAGACCCGCCAGTTCGACTCGGACAACCGGCACGTCAACCCTCTCTACGTCAGCCCCGGGCACCGCGTGAGCCCCGAGACGGCCGCCGATGTGGTGGCACAGTGTGTCGCGGGGTACAAGCTCCCCGAGCCGACGCGGCTGGCCGACAGTGACGCCGGCGACCTCGCGAGCGGCGGATAACCCCCTTCGGCGGGGGCGTGTCCGGGCGACCGCCGGTGACACGAGGGGAGCCACGCAGGTGTCGGGGTCACACCTTTGCTTCCGGCCCGCGACACGCGACCCATGGCAGGGCTGGCCGTGCCCCTCGTGTTCGTGGTCGCCGGGGTACTCCTCGTCTGGAAGGGCAGCGAGTACTTCGAGCGGGCCGCGGAGCGGCTCAGCAGGCACTACGGGCTGCCCGTCGCCGTCCACGGCGCCATCGTGGTCGCCGTCGGGTCGAGCATGCCGGAGTTCAGTTCGGTCGTCATCAGCACGGTGGTCCACGGGGAGTTCTCGCTGGGCGTCGGGGCCATCGTCGGGAGCGCAATCTTCAACCTGCTGGTTATCCCCGCCCTGTCGGTCTTCTTCGGCGAGGAACTCGCGGCGACCCGCGGGCTCGTCCACCGTGACGCGCAGTTCTACGTCATCAGCGTCCTCGTGCTGTTCATCGTGTTCGCACTCGGCGCGACCTACGTCCCGGGCGGGACCAACACCGCCGCGATGCTGACGCCGCCGCTGACGGTCCTCCCGCTTGCCACCTACGGCGTGTACGTCTTCCTCCACCAGCAGGACGCCAGCGAGCACGCCACGGACAGCACAGCCGGGGTCCGCCCGGCCCGGGAGTCAGTGATTCTGGTGGCGGCACTGGCCGTCGTCGGCGTCGGCGTGGAGGGGCTCGTCCGGGCCGCCCTCGCGCTCGGGGACGCGTTCGGGACGCCGAGTTTCCTGTGGGGGCTGACCGTCATCGCTGCCGGGACGAGCCTCCCCGACGCGTTCGTCAGCGTCCGCGCCGCACAGAACGACGACAGCGTGACGAGCCTCACGAACGTCATCGGGAGCAACACGTTCAACCTCCTGGTTGCGATCCCTGTCGGCGTTCTCCTGGCCGGGTCCGCGACAGTCAACTTCCTGGCCGCGATCCCGACGATGGGGTTTCTCGCGTTCGCGACGCTGGTGTTCATCGTCTTCACGCGCACCGGACTCGAACTCACCACCGCCGAGGGCTACGGGTTCCTCGGGCTGTACGGGCTGTTCCTGGTCTGGATGACTCTCGAGTCGGTCGGTGCAATCGAGACCGTCCGGGGCATATAGCCACGTCACCGGCGGGTCTTATGTGAGAGGCCCCCGACGACCAGCGCATGACCGACGAGACGGTGTTCATCACCGGCTGTTCATCGGGCGTCGGCCGGGCGACCGCAAGCCTGTTCGCAGAAGAGGGCTGGACCGTGTACGCGACTGCCCGCGAGGAGAGCGACATCGAGGACATGGAGTGCCGGACCGACGAACTGGACGTCACCAGCGGCGCGGACATCGACCGCGTTGTCGACCGGACAATCGAGGAGGAGGGGCGGATCGACGTGCTGGTCAACAACGCCGGCTACGGGCAGTACGGCCCCCTCGAGGACGTCCCGACCGACGAACTCCACCGGCAGTTCGACGTCAACGTCTACGGCCCACACCGTCTCGCGCGCGCAGTCCTGCCGCACATGCGCGACCGCGGGGAGGGGCGGATCGTCAACGTCTCCAGCGTCGCCGGGCGGGTCGTCACGCCGGGCGGGGGGGCCTACAGCGGCTCGAAGTTCGCCCTCGAGGCGATGAGCGACGCGCTCCGCGGGGAGGTCGACCGGTTCGGCGTCGACGTGGTGGTCGTCGAGCCCGGCCCCGTCGAGACCGGGTTCCGGGAGCGCGTGCAGGACGAACTCGACACGGGGCTGGAACGCCGGCCCGAGTACGGGTGGCTGTACGACCTCGTCGAGAACGCCGGCCTGTTCGCGGGCGACGCGCCGGTCGCCGTCCCTCCCGAGGACGTCGCGGCGGTCATCCACGACGCCGCCTGCGTCTCCGATCCGGACCCCCGGTACCCGGTGGGTCGTGTCGCACAGTACCTGCTGTACAGCCGCTTTCTCCCGGACCGCGCCCGCGACGCCGCCTACCGGCTCGTCCGGCGGCTGGCCTGACTGTCAGGTGACCGCTGCTCTGCCGAACTTCGCGAGCAACCCGACGGTCGCGAGCAGGACGACCACCGCAACCGCGAGCACTACCCCGGACAGCGGCGAGAGGCCGCCTGTGACCTGTTCGCGGACGAAGTTCGCGGCGAGGCCGCCCGTCACGGCGAGGAGTGCGAGGCCGCCCAGGTTCGCGAGCGCCGAGTTCGGTTCGGGGACCGCCTCAGAGTTCAGCAGGTAGAGGACGACCGCGATTGCGAAGGGCGTCCCGACGGTCCCGACTGCGAGGACGAGCACAAGCTGGCCGATGACCGCGCCGGGGATGAACGCGCCGGGCGCCGAGAGCAGCGCCACCGCGACGACCAGCCCCCGGTAGCGGTCGTCGGCGACGTCCGTCCCCCAGCCGAGCTTGTCCGCGAGGAGGTACGGCGGGACGACGGTGTTGCCCCCGAGCGTCGAGACGGCCGCGCCCCACAGCCCGAGCAGGAACAGCCACTTCGCGCTCTCGCCGACAAGCGGGCCCAGGGCCTGGCCCGCCGCCACCGGCGAGAGGTCGCCCGACTCCAGAACACTCGCAGTCACGAGGAAGATTGCCAGGCTGTAGACGCCGAAGGCCGCGAGCATCGAGGCGCCGACGTCGAACGTCGCGAGGCCGTACTCGTCGCGGGTCCACTTCCGGGCGCGCATGGTGTAGGACTGCATCGTGATGAGGGTGATGTGGACCGCGCCCCCGAGGATGGCCGCCGCGACGATGGCGCCACCCTGCGGAACCGAGGGGGCGAGCCCCGCGGCAGCCGCGCCGGGATCGACCGGGACGACCGCGAGACTGGCCAGAAACGCGATGACGACGGCCACGACCAGCACTTTCGCGACGAGTTCGACGAAGCGGTAGCCCTGGCCCGCCAGCCCGGCCGCGAGGATCACCGCCCAGACGACGCCCCAGACGCGCGCGTCGACGCCGGTGATAGTCCCGGAGACGGTGGCGACGGTCTTCATTATCACGAGCTGTGCAACGCCGGCGGCCAGCACCACATCGGCCACGAGCAGCCACGCCCACCACTCGCCGAGGTGTTCCTCGACGACCGCGACGATGCCGTCCTCCGTGAGCAGGCCCAGCCGCATCGCGAGGTACTGTGCGAGCGCGCCCGCAACCGCAGAGAGCACGACCACCCACAGCAGGTCGTAGCCGAACAGCGCCCCGGCAGTCACGAGGCTGGCGATTGTCGCCGGCCCGGCTGCGATTGCACCCGCGACCCAGGTCGGCCCCATCTCGGCGACGTACTCACTGATGGTTCCCGTACTGACCGCGGTCACGTCCGCCGGCTCCCCACTACTCATCGCCCCGAACTGTGGCGGCCGCGGAAAAAAAGGTGCTGCTGTCGGCCGGAGCGAGCCCCCGGTGAGGGGTACCGCCCACGGGTCAGGTGGGACTGTCGCTGGCGTTTCCGCGGCCGGTCGCAGTGGCGGGCCCGGTCGGCTCCTGGTGTGCCCGCGGCCGCGGTGGGTCACAGGGCCGGTCTCGCAGGCGCGCGGGTGCAGGCCGCCCGGGATGGCAATGTTTTTTTCTGCACGTGGAGAATCGGAGGTATGGCCGAGGAACTCAAAAAAGGGCTGGACGACGTTCTCGTCGCCGAGTCGGTGCTCAGCGACATCGACGGCGACGAGGGACGGCTCGTTTACCGCGGGTACGACATCGAAGACCTCGCCCGCGGCGCCAGCTACGAGGAGGTGCTCTACCTGTTCTGTCACGGCCACCTCCCCGACCGCGGGGAACTCGAGGTGTTCAGCGACTCGATGGCCGGCGAGCGGAGCCTCGACGACGAGGTCCTGCGGACGGTCCGGACGCTGGCCGAGACCGACACGAACCCGATGGCAGCGCTCCGGACCGCTGTCTCGATGCTCGCGGCATACGATCCCGCGCCCGACGACATCGAGTCGACCGACCGAGAGATCACCCTCGCGAAGGGCCGGCGCGTCACGGCGAAGATCCCGACGGTCGTCGCCGCGTTCATCCGGGCCCGGGACGGGCGCGAACCAGTCGACCCCCGCCAGGACCTCGGCCACGCCGCCAACTTCCTCTACATGCTCGGCGGCAGCGAACCCGACGACGTGGCCGCCGACGTCTTCGACCAGGCGCTGGTCCTCCACGCCGACCACGGGCTCAACGCCTCCACCTTCGCCGCGCTGGTCACCGCGTCGACGCTCTCGGACGTCCACAGCGCGGTCACCGCCGCGATCGGCACCCTCAAGGGGCCACTCCACGGCGGCGCCAACCAGGACGTCATGGAGATGCTCAGGGAGATCGACAGCTCCGAGATGGATCCCGTCGAGTGGATCGAGACGGTCCTCGAGGATGGGCGGCGTATCGCCGGCTTCGGCCACCGGGTCTACGACGTCAAGGACCCCCGCGCGAAGATCCTCGGCGAGCGCTCCCGGGAACTGGGCGAGTCCGCCGGCTCCGTCAAGTGGTACGAGATGTCCGCCGCAATCGAGGAGTACATGCGCGAACAGAAGGGACTGGCGCCGAACGTCGACTTCTACTCCGCCTCGACCTACTACCAGATGGGCATCCCGATCGATCTCTACACGCCCATCTTCGCAATGAGCCGGGCGGGCGGCTGGGTCGCACACATGGCCGAGTACATCCGGGACAACCGCCTCATCCGCCCGCGCGCCCGGTACGTCGGTCCCCGTGACCGGGAGTTCGTCCTCCTCGAGGAACGGTAACGCCCGCTGTGCAGGTGTTCGTCTACGGGACGCTCACCGATCCCGACGTGGCCGGGAGTGTCCTCGACTCGTTCCCGAGACGTGGGTGATCCGGACCGCCTCGAGCGCCTGCGGCCCGGCCCGGTGACGGCCGCTTCGCGGCCTGGCCCGGTGACGG
>CAZUVE010000151.1:0-6518 GCA_964623735.1 uncultured Halobacteriales archaeon
GAGCGGGAACTGGGTGACGTTCTCGTCGACCGGGGGTTCGCGGTGGACCTGGAGGAACCGGACCACGAACTCCGGGCGTTCTTCGCGGAGGGGACCAGCGCGCTGGGGTGGCTGGTCGCCGAGAGCGTCCGCGACTTCGGCCAGCGGCGACCGACCGACCGCCCCTTCTTCCAGCCCGGGAGCATGGACCCGCTGCTCGCGCGGGCGCTCGCAAACGCGGCCGGCGCACGCCCCGGCGCGACCGTCCTCGATCCGATGTGTGGCACCGGCGGCATCCTCGTCGAGGCCGGCACAGTGGGCGCGCGCGTCGTCGGGGTCGACGCGCAGGCGAAGATGGCCCGGGGCAGCCGCGAGAACCTCGCACACTGCCTCGAGGGCGGGTGGGACGTGGCCCGCGGCGACGCCCGTTCGCTGCCACTCGCCGACGGAGCGGTCGACGCGGTCGTCTTCGACACCCCGTACGGCCGCCAGTCGAAAATCGAGGGGCGCCTCGACAGACTCGTTCTCGAGGCGCTGGAGGAGGCCCGCCGGGTCGCCCCCAGGTGCGTGGTGGTCGGCGACCGGCCGTGGGCACAGCCCGCCCACGAGGCCGGGTGGAAGACCGTGGCGGCCTTCGACCGGCCGGTTCACCGGTCGCTGACCCGGTACGTCCTGGCGTTGCGGCGGCGCTGACGGGGCTGCTTCCGAAGCATTGAATACGTCACAGGCGGGTCTACCGGCCGCTATGGCCGAGTCAGACACGACGGTGTACGGCGACGAGGACGCGGACCTGTCCGTCCTTGCGGATCGGACCGTGGCCATCATCGGCTACGGCAACCAGGGACGGGCGCAGGCGCTGAACCTCCGGGATTCGGGTGTCGAGGACGTCATCGTCGGCAACCGGGCGGACGCCTCCCGGGACCGGGCCGAGGACGACGGCTTTCCCGTCTACACGATGGCCGAGGCCGCCGACCGCGCGGACGTGGTCTTCCTGCTGGTCCCCGACGAGGTACAGCCCGCGGTATTTCGGGAGTCGATCGAGCCCAACCTCGACGGCGGGGACGTCCTGAACTTCGCCTCGGGGTACAACATCACGTACGGGTTCATCGAGCCGCCGGCGGACGTCGACGTCGTGATGATCGCCCCGCGGATGATCGGCACGACCGTCAGGGAACTCTACGAGGAGGGCGACGGTGCCCCGGCGCTGCTGGCGGTCGAGCAGGACGCTTCCGGCGAGGCGACCGAGGTGGCGCTGGCCCTCGCCGGAGGGATTGGCTGTACCCGCGCGGGGGTCATCGACTCCGACTTCGAGTCCGAGACGGTCACCGACCTGATGACCGAGCAGGCGCTGTTGCCCGTGTTCGTCAACGCGTTGCGTGCGAAGTACGAGGCCGAGGTCGAGGCCGGGGTCGCCCCGGAGACGGTGCTGATGGAGCAGTACCTCTCGCGGGAGATGTCCCACATCTGGGAGAAGGCGGCGACACAGGGGCTGATCGAGCAGCTCACGCTCCACTCCCAGACAAGCCAGTACGGCCAGTTGCGCTTCTCACAGGAGTTCGACGAGGACCCGATCCGCGAGTTCATGACCGACCGGCTGCGCGAGATCCGGAACGGCCGGTTCGCGACCGAGTGGACGGCCGAACAGCAAGCGGGTTACCCACACCTCCGCCGGCTCTACGACCTCTTCCGCGACGAGGAGATGTTCCAGCGGGAACAGGAGACGATCGACCGGTTCGACCTCGGGGACTAGTTCAGCCGTTCGGCGTCCTCGCCCTGGCCGTCGAAGAGGTGAAGATTGTCGGGGTCGAACACGAGAAACCCCTCCCGTTCGAACTCGAGGGTGTTGGCCGGGACGACCGCCGAGACCTCTCTGCCGTTGTCGGTCTCGCAGCGGACGATGTCCTCTGTGCCGATCTGCTCGGTGACGGTGACAGTCACGGGCACTGCGAGGTCGCCCTCGCCGGGCGAGTCGGACCAGGTGAGGTGCTGGGGGCGGACACAGAGGGTGACCTCGTCGCCGGTGGCGTTCTCGAGTGCCCCGGCGTCCCCGGGGGGCAACTCGAAGCGGAGGTTCCCGTGACTGAGCACGCCCAGGTCCTCGACGACACAGTCGAAGCGGTTGATCTGCGGGGAGCCGACGAACAGGGCGACGAACAGCGTGGCCGGCTCGTTGTAGACCGTGTCGGGGTCGCCGATCTGCGCAATCGTGCCATCGTTCATCACGACCAGCCGGTCGCCCATCGTCATCGCCTCCTCCTGATCGTGGGTGACGTGGATCATCGTGATCCCGAGTTCCTTCTGGATGCGCAACACCTCCGCGCGGAGTTGCCGCTTGAGCAACTCGTCGAGGTCGCTGAACGGTTCGTCCATCAGGAACACCTCGGGCTGGCGGACGAGCGCCCGCGCCAGCGCGACCCGCTGGCGCTGCCCGCCCGAGAGGTCACCCACCCGCTTGTCGAGGAACCCGTCGCAGTCGGTCGCGCGGGCGATCTCCGCGACGTTCTCCTGGACCGATCCCTCGACGCGGTCCCCGTCGGCGTGCAGCGGGAAGGCGATGTTCTCCTCGGCTGTCATGTGGGGGTACAGTGCGAGGTCCTGGAACACCATGCTGATGTCCCTGTCCTGTGGCGGCTGGTCGGTCACGTCGACACCGTCGAAGGTGATGGTACCGCTGGTGGGCGTCTCGAGGCCTGCGATCGACCGGAGAGTCGTGGTCTTCCCGCAGCCGCTCGGCCCCACCAGCACCACGAGTTCGCCGTCCTCGATTTCCAGTGAGACCTCGCTGGTCGCGACGAGCGAACCGAACCGCTTGGTGAGATTGTCGATTGTGACGTCTGCCATGCGTTACACCTCGGCCATGCCGAGGGTCATACCCTCGATAATGTGCTTTCTGAACGCGATCAGTATGAGCGTGGGAGGGACCGTGACGACGACCGCCATCGCCATGATCTGGTCCCAGAGGATCTGGTTGCTGAGGATGAGCGTCGGGATGATCGTCGTGTACGGGGTGACGTTGTTGCCGGTGATGATCAGCGCGAAGATGAACTCGTTCCAGGCGAACACCCACGACAGCATCGTGGTGGCGATCAGACCCGGCCGTACCAGCGGGAAGACGACCTTCCGGAACGTCTGGAGGGGCGAGTAGCCGTCGACGTAGGCCGCCTCCTCGTAGGAGTGGGGGATCTTGTCGAAAAAGTCCCGCATCAGCCACGTCGACAGCGGGAGGTTGAACGTCAGGTACAGGATGATCAGCCCGAGGTGGGTGTCCTGGAGGTTGAGCCAGCCGAAGATGAAAAACATCGGGAGGACAATCGCGATCGGGGGGAACATCCGCGTCGAGAGCAGCCAGAACGAGACGTTCTCCCCGGGGTCGATCAGGTCCCCGTGCCGGGAGAACGCGTACCCGGCCATCGCGCCCAGGACCACCGACAGGATCGTCGTACCCGAGGCGATGATCAGGCTGTCGACGATCGACGAGACTGCCCGGGAGTTTGTCATCACCCACGCGAACGCGTCCAGGCTCGGCGACTTCGGGTAGAACGTCGGGGGGAACGTGTTGATCAGTTCCAGCGGCTTGAGCGCCGTGTTGAGCGTCCAGTACAGCGGGAACGCCGCAAACAGCGCGTAGAGCGCCAGGAAAGCCCGCCCCACCGTCGGTGTGACGCGGTTCGAGGCCGCCATTTCAGGTCCCCTCCACCGTCCGCATGTACCGCCAGAACAGCAACATCGTGACGACGGACCCGAGCCCGAGCACCCACGTCAGTGCCGCCGCGCGGCCGATGTTGAAGTCCTGGAACCCGACGAGGTAGGTGAAGAAAGTCGGGAGTTCCGTGGCCGAACCGGGGCCGCCGCGGGTCATGATAAACAGTTTGTCGAAGAACTTGTACGCGTCCATGAACCGGAGGATGGCGGCGACGATAATCAGGTTGCGAAGCTGCGGGAGCGTGATCCGGCGGAACATCATCCACCGCGAGGCGCCGTCGACGCGCGCTGCCTCGTAGAGGCTGTCAGAGAGGCTGGCCCGGCCGCCGTAGACGATCAACAGCGGCAGTCCGACCCACTGCCAGGTGTCCGCGATCATGATTGAGGTCAGGCCGAGCCACCGCGAGCCCAGCCAGCTCACCGGCGGGAGGCCGATCGTCTGCAGGATCCCGTTGACGACGCCGCCGCCCGGCAGCAACAGTAGCTGCCACATCCGGCCGGCCACCAGCGGCGCGTACATCATCGGGACGACGAACAGCGTGATGAGCGCGATCCGGATTGTCCTGTTCTCGACGTAGTTGTACAGCGCCAGGGCGAGCAGCGTCCCGAGGGACACCTGCAGGAAGACGCCGAAGCCCCCGTAGTAGGCGAAGTTGATCACCGAGTCGATGAACCGCTGGTTCGTGAACAGCCACCCGAAGTTCCCGACGCCGGTAAACGACGGCGTCTCGTAGGCGAGCGAACCGGGCTTCCACCGGGTGAAACTCAGCCACAGCGACCAGAGCATCGGCCCGATGGTCACCAGGAACACGGTGACGATCGCCGGCCCTACCAGCACGTATGGCGTCAGGTCCCTGTCTGTGAGCCCGTCGGGTGCCGGCGGGACCTGTGCGAGTTTCTCTCGGATAGTGCTCATGCGATACCTCCTGACGTGACGGAACTGCTGGCGACCGAGTGCATGTGTGGTGTGAGCGAGAGGGGAGACCCGCGACGGGGGAACGACCGGCGGCCGGCCCGCGGCAGGTCAGACGTAGTCGAGTTCGCGTGCGGTCTCGATGAAGTCCTGGTAGGCCTGCTGTTGGCCCTCGCGGCCGAGTTCGTCGACCGTCTGGCGCCACTTCTCGGCGGCGTTGTCCAGCGCCTCCTGTGGTGACTCCTGGCCGGACAGCGCCCGCTGGATGTGCAGGGAGAGATCCTGGACGTACTGGTTGGCGCCGGGCCAGTTGGGCTGTGGGAAGCCGTTCTCCATGTTGACCTGGCCCGCCTCGATGTGCTGGAGTGCCTGCTCGGTGGCGCTGCGGCCCTCGGGGTACTCCTGGTCGGGCGCGAAGATGGGCGGGTTGGTCGGGAACCCTTCGCCGGTCCCCCGCAGCGGGTTCTCCCTGGTGTAGGCCTCGGCGGCCTTCTCGGTGTAGTGCTGGTCCAGGTTCGGGTCGAGACCGGTGAACGCGTCCGCGCACGTCTCGACGCTGTAGTCCGGGTGCGAGAGGCGCATCATGGCGTAGAAGGCCGCCTCCTTGCGCTCCTCGGAGATCGACGCCGGCATGGCGTACAGGCGGTTGTACAGCATCATCGCGTTCCGCCGGATCGAGCCGTCGTCCTGTTCCCAGCCCGGCACCGCGGCGGCGCTCTGGTCGCCGACGACGGGGAAGTCGCCACGGGCGGTGAACTCGGTGAGGTCGATCCACCACACGGACATCACGACGTTGCCCTGCTGCCACTGTTCGATGGTCTCGGCCACGCCCAGCTGGTCGGTGTTCGGGGGCGCGTAGTTCGTCGTCTCGACCATGTGTTCGAGCGCGGTGACCGCGTCGTCGGAGTTGATCCGGGGTTCCATGTCCTCGTCGAAGTAGATGACCCCGCGCGAGGCCGCGCGGTCCATCCACCACCCGAAGTTCCACGGCCGCGCCCCGTAGACCTGCGTGCCGTAGGTGCCCTCGTCGGTGTTCTCGGTGAAGTACTCCGCGACCTGGTTGAACTCCGGCCACGTCTGTGGCGCCCGCAGCTCCTGGCCGTACTCGTCCCGGTAGTTTTCCTGGTGGAACTCGTCGTTGAAAAAGGACGGCCTGTAGAAGAGATTGTGGATGTCGCCGTCGATCGGGATCGCGACGGTGTCCCCCTGATAGTTCATGTAGAACTCCCTGTACGGGTCGATCACGCTGTCGAGGTACTCGTCTGTCCCCTCGTACTTCGCGAGGTACGGGTCGAGCGGTTCGAACAGGTCCCGGGCCTGGAAGTCCCCGAGGTGCAGGGGTAACAGCAGCGTGATGTCGAACGGGAAGTCCCCGCCGCCGACAAACTGGGAGTTGAGATCCGAGTAGTAGTTGTCGGGGGGCAACACCTGACCCTCGTCGAAGGTGACGCCACACTCCTCGTTGATCTCTGCACCGAACATCGAGTACAGCGGCCCGGCGGCGTTGTCCGTCGACCACCGGAGTTCGATCCCCTCGAAGGCGTTGTCGTCGCGCGGGTTCGGGAGGAGTTCGTCCGGCTCACTGCCGTCGCCGCCGTCGCTGCCGCCGCCGTCACCGTCGCCGCCGTCGCCGCCGTCACCGTCACCCCCGTCGCCGCTGGGATCGGTCTGGCTTGCAGGACACCCTGCCAGCGACGGCAGTCCCGCCGCGATCCCGCCGGCACCGAAGAATTTCAGCCACTGGCGCCTGCCCATTCCGTACGGGTACTCGCCGTCCTCGTCCGTCCCGTGTTCCGAAGTGTTGCCTGAACCTTCCATCTTAATACCTGGCTTTCGTGCATGCATGGAGACACCACTTAAATAATTTTGGTGAACACGCACAGGAACGCCGCGTTCGCGTGCCGAACTCTCACAGTGATTGCTT
>CAZUVE010000152.1:0-6507 GCA_964623735.1 uncultured Halobacteriales archaeon
ATCCAGTTGGTGTAGGCACTGCTCTCCAGGGGATCAGCCACGAGCGTGCCCTCCTGTACCGTGTCTGTACGGGCCAATAGCACAGTGCATGCTGTGCTATGCAAATCCCGATACTTTGAAATTTGTGTCCGGCAGAATCCGATGGTTTCACTCGACGGGTGTGAACACTTCCCGGTCGACTCGGGGGCCCTTCGAGGCGCAGCCGACGACCCCGCCGCAGCTGTCGACGTTCCCGCAGGATCACGCGTCGAAGTCTTCGTCGATGTCGGACGGCTGGTGCTCCCGGAGCCGCGCTTCCAGTTCCGAACGCTCCCACTGGCGGACGGCGTCACCGCGGATCTCCGCGTGGATCTTCTCGCCGAGGAGATTGACCGCGACGCTGTTTGCACCCTCGGGGACGATGATGTCCGCGCGCTCCCGGGTCCGTTCGACGAACTGCTCGTGCATCGGCTTGACCGTCGAGAGGTACTGGTCGATGACACCCTGGAGATCCCTGCCGCGTTCGATGACGTCCCGTCGGATGCGCCGCAGGATGCGCACGTCGGCGTCAGTTTCGACGTACAACCGGAGGTCCTGCATGTCGAGGAGGTCCTCGTCGTAGAGTGCGAAGATGCCCTCGATGACGATGACGTCCGACGGCTCGACCCGGACCGTCTCGTCGGTCCGGTTGTGGACGGTGAAGTCGTACTGTGGCATCTCGATAGAGCGCCCTTCGAGTAGCTGTTCGAGGTGGTCGTAGACCAGTTCCCACTCGAAGGCCGAGGGGTGGTCGTAGTTGATTTCCTCGCGTTCCTCGAACTCGAGGTGGCTCATAGGGATGTTCGAAAGCGTTTGCCAGGTCGACCGCATGCCTTCTTGCGGTCGATCCTGTAATGACTTTCGAACATCCCTATCAGGTCCCGGTAGTAGCTGTCCAGCGGCACGCGGGTGACCGCGTCGCCGACCGTCGCGGTGACCTGTTCGGCGATAGCGGTCTTGCCCGCTCCCGTCCCGCCCGCGATACCAATGACGAACGACGGGATTGTCATACCGGGTCCCCGGTGGAAACCCGCTTGAAACCATCGTTTCCCCCAAAATAGTTGGCCGCGCCGTTGAAGTGCGCGCCGGCCGTTTCCATTGGTATGCGCCTCCACTGGCACCGCCGGGATCTGCGTGTGGCGGACAACCGCGGGCTCGCAGCCGACGACGGCGAGACTGTCCCCGTGTTCGTCTTCGACGACGACGTGCTTGCACACGGTTCGCCCCCCCGCGTCGCCTTCCTGCTCGACGCGCTCGCGTCACTTCGGGACGCGTACCGCGAGCGCGGCAGCGACCTCGTCTGTGTCCGCGGCGAACCCCGCCAACGCCTCCCCGAACTGGCAGCCGAGTACGGCGCCGACACCGTCACCTGGTGCCGGGACTACTCCGGACTGGCCCGCGAACGCGACACGTCGGTCCGGCAATCTCTCGAGGCGGCCGGCGTCGACCGCCTGGCCGTCCACGACGCCGTCCATCACAAGCCCGGCGAAATCACGACGAACGCCGGCGACCCCTACAAGGTGTTCACGTACTTCTCGCGGAAGTGGCACGACCGCGGAAAAAACGCGCCCGCAGAGCCGCCGGACGCGAGCGACCTCGCCGACGTCTCGGGCGCTCCGCTCCCGACACTCGACGGGCTGGGGTTCGACGAGCCGGAGGCGACGGTTCCGCCCGCGGGGACCGACGCCGCGCGCGACCTGCTCGCGGACTTCTGTGCGGAGGACATCTACCGCTACGACGACCGACGGGACTACCCCGCCGACGACTGTACCTCCCGGCTCTCGGCCCACCTCAAGTACGGAACCATCGGTATCCGAGAGGTGTACGAGACCACGGAGCGAGCAAAGACCGACGCAGACAGCGAGACGGCAGTAGAGTCGGTCGCGGAATTCCAGGATCAACTCGCGTGGCGTGAGTTTTACACACAGGTGCTGTGGGACCGGCCCGACGCCGTGACGGAGAACTTCAAGCAGTACGAGAACACAATCGGGTGGCGCGAGGACCCGGAGGGTCTCCAGGCCTGGAAGGACGGCGAGACGGGCTATCCAATCGTCGACGCGGGGATGCGGCAGTTGCGCGCGGAGGCGTACATGCACAACCGTCTGCGGATGATCGTCGCGTCGTTCCTGACCAAGGACCTGCTCGTCGACTGGCGCGCGGGGTACGCGTGGTTCCGCGAGAAACTGGTCGACCACGACACCGCAAACGACAACGGCGGCTGGCAGTGGGCCGCCTCCACGGGTACGGACGCCCAGCCGTACTTCCGGGTGTTCAACCCGATGACACAGGGCGAGCGCTACGACCCCGACGCCGAGTACATCCGGAGGTACGTGCCCGAACTCGAGGGCGTACCCGCCGAGACGATTCACTCCTGGAACGAACTCGACGCCGGCACCCGCGAGACGCACGCGTCCGACTACCCGGCACCCATCGTCGACCACAGCGAGCGCCGCGAACAGGCCATCGCCATGTTCGAGGCTGCACGCGGGGACGAGTAGACGGGCAGCCGACGACCCCGCGCCGGTGGCGCGAGGTCCGGCCACACGGTACGCCGACGTCCGGTCCGGTTCCTCAAGTTTTAATTGCTCGCCGAACGTGAATTCGATCGGAGGGATTTCGTATGCCTGAGCACTCAGACCCAGAACTACCGCCGCTACCGTACGACTACGACGCGCTGGAACCGCACATCTCCGAGCAGGTCGTGACGTGGCACCACGACACTCACCACCAGAGCTACGTCGACAGCCTGGCAGCAGCCGAGGAGACCCTCGCCGAGAACCGCGAGGCCGGCGACTTCTCCTCGACTGCCGCTGCACAGGGCGATGTCACTCACAATACCGGGGGCCACTATCTCCACACGCTGTTCTGGGAGAACATGCACCCCGACGGTGGTGGCGAGCCCGACGGTGACCTCCGTGACCGGATCGAGGAGGACTTCGGCTCCTACGAGGGCTGGAAGGGCGACTTCGAGGCTGCCGCGTCCTCGGCCGGTGGATGGGCGCTGCTGGTGTACGACCCCGTAGCCAAGCAACTCCGCAACGTTCCCGTCGACAAGCACGACGACGGGGCGCTGTGGGGTTCACATCCTGTCCTGGCGCTCGACGTCTGGGAACACTCCTACTACTACGACTACGGGCCCGACCGCGGGAGCTTCATCGACGCCTTCTTCGAAGTCGTCAACTGGGAGAAGGCTGCCGAAGAGTACGAGAAGTGCCTCGATCACTTCGAGTAGGCGACGTGTCGTAGGGACACCCACCGATTTTTTATCGTGGCTGGCCGCCGAGCCACAGCCGCCGGCGGGTCTTGTCCGCACCCGGTACGCACCCGGGAGCCGAGGGTGTCACTCGTGTTGAACTGTGATTTATGTTTCAGCGGTCGTTGTATGACACATGGGCGTCGACGACACAGATCCAATCGCACGACCGGCACACCCGCCGGAGGAACCGGACGCGTTCGCGCGCGATCCGGGATCGACCGTCTCCGAGTACGTCGATCTCGCTGCTACCCTCCGGGACGCGGTCTCGGGTGACGTCCGGTTCGACGAGTACGCACAGATCCTCTACGCGACCGACGGCAGCGTCTACCAGGCCCGGCCGGCCGGCGTCGTCTACCCCGAAGACGTCGCCGACGTGCGCGCGGCTGTCGAGGCCGCGACCGCCCACGACGTACCGATTCTGCCCCGGGGGGCGGGGTCGTCACTCGCCGGTCAGACCGTCGGTCCCGGATGCGTGGTTCTCGACACGACCCGTCACATGGACGGCCTGCTGGACGTCGACCCCGAGGCCCGGCGCGCGACAATCCAGCCCGGTATCGTCCAGGACGACCTCGACGCCTACCTCGCCGAACACGGGCTGAAGTTCGCGCCCGACCCCGCCTCCTCGAACCGGTCGACCGTCGGCGGCGGCATCGGGAACAACTCCACGGGCGCCCACTCGGTCCGCTACGGCATCACCGACGCCTACACCGAGGAAGTGAAGACGGTCCTCCCGGACGGGTCGCTGTTGCACGCCCGCCCCGTCGTGCTCGACAGCGCGGAGTACGAGGAGATCGTCGCCGGGGACGACCGCGAGGCCCACATCTACGAGACCGTCCGCGGGCTGGTCGAGGAACACGAGGCGGAAATCGAGCGGCGGTATCCCGACCTCAAGCGCCGCGTCAGCGGGTACAACCTCGACCGGGTGATCTACGAGAACGACGAGGGCGAGGAGGTCATCAACCTCGCGAAGCTGTTCGTCGGCTCCGAGGGGACCCTCGGCGTGATGGTCGAGGCCACCATCGGGCTGGTGACGGTCCCCGAGGAGACGGCACTGGCGCTGTACTGTTTCGATGGCCTCGTCGACGCGATGGAGGCCGTTCCAGAGGCCCTGGAGTTCGACGTGAGCGCGGTGGAGTTGATGGACGACGAGGTGTTCCGGCTGGCGGCCGGCTCCGACGGCTACAGCGAGTACGTCGAACACATTCCGGAGGGGACCGCCGCGGCACTCATGCTGGAGTACGACTCGGAGGTCCACGACGACTTCGAGGCCGCCATCGCCGCCACGAACGACCACTTCGTCGCCGGGGGTGACGCCTTCGACGTCGTCGAGGCCTACTCGGAGAAAGCCCAGACGGACATCTGGGAGCTGCGGAAGGCAGCGATCCCCCTGCTGATGAGCCTGGAGGGCGATCCCAAGCCCTACCCCTTCATCGAGGACGCCACCGTCCCGCCCGGGGAACTGGCCGAGTACGTCCAGAAGTTCGAGGGGGTGCTGGACGACCACGGCACGTCGGCGGCGTACTTCGCACACGCTGGTTCGGGGACGCTACACATCCGGCCAATCCTCAACCTCAAGGAGGAGGACGGCATCGAGAAGATGCACTCCATCACGGACGACGTGACCGACCTCGTGCTGGAACACCACGGCGCCTTCTCGGGCGAGCACGGCGACGGGATGGCCCGCACGGAGTTCAACCCCAAGATGTACGGCGAGGATCTCTGGAACGCGTTCAAGCAGGTCAAGACGGCCTTCGACCCGGAGTGGTACATGCACCCGGGCAACGTCGTCTACCGGGACGGCCCGGAGGATCCCGGCCCGGACAGCGACCGCGGCGTCGGCGCGGACATGCGCGAGAACCTGCGGTACGGCGCCGACTACCAGTCTCTTGAACCGCAGACGGCGCTGGATTTCGACGACGAGGGCGGCTTCTCCCACCTCGTGGAGTTGTGCAACGGCTGTGGCACCTGCCGCCAGCAGGGCCAGAACTCGATGTGCCCGACCTACCGCGCCTCGAAAGAGGAGATCCAGACCACGCGTGGCCGGGCGAACATGCTCCGGGCCGCGATCAGCGGCGAACTCCCCGAGGAGGAACTCTACAGCGACCGCTTCCAGGAGGAGGTCCTCGACTTGTGTGTCGGCTGCAAGGGCTGCAAGTCCGACTGTCCGACCGGCGTCGACATGGCCAAACTCAAGGCGGAGGTCAAACACCAGTACCACCAGGAGGAGGGCTCGACCCTCCGTGACCGCCTGTTTGCCAACGTCGACCGGGTCAGCGCGATCGGGAGCGCGCTCGCGCCGCTGTCGAACTGGGCGCAGAACCTCCCGGGGGCCGACCTCGTCAACGAACGGGTGCTGGGGATCGCCCCCGACCGGAAGCTCCCACAGTTCAGCCGGGAGACACTCGTCGACTGGTTCGACTCGCGCGGGCCACAGGTCCCCGCCGGCGACGCAGAGGACAAGGTCCTCCTGTTTCCGGACACGTACACGAACTACAGTTACCCCGCGCCGGGGAAAGCGGCGGTTGAGGTCCTGGAGGCTGCGGGCGTCCACGTGCGTGTGCTGGACGACGTCGAACCCAGCGGACGCGCGGCCTTCTCGATGGGGATGCTCGACATCGCCCGGGAACGGGCCGAACAGAACGTCGAGACGCTCGTGCCCTACGTCGAGGACGGCTGGTCGGTCCTCTTCGTCGAGCCGTCGGACGTCGTCATGTTCCAGGACGAGTACGGCGACATGCTGGACGGTGACGGCGTGGCGACGGTCGCGGCGGGAGCCTACGGGATCTGCGAGTACCTCTCGACACACCGGGTCTACGAGCGGATCGACTTCGACGCCCCCGAGGAGTCGCTGACCTACCACGGCCACTGCAACCAGAAGGCGCTCAACCGCCACCACCACACCACGATCGCCCTCCGGGAGGCGGGCTACGAGGTCGACGAACTCGACTCGGGGTGCTGTGGCATGGCCGGTTCCTTCGGCTACGAGGCCGAGCACTACGAACTCTCGAAGGCCATCGGGCGCATCCTCTACGACCAGGTCGAGGAGAGTTCCGGCGAGACCGTGGTCGCCCCCGGCGCCTCCTGCCGGACGCAACTGACCGACCGCGAGGGCGGCGAACGCCCGCCCCACCCGGCAGAGAAACTCCGCGACGCGCTGGCCTGATAGTGTTTAGTGTGAGTCATTGCTGGTCTCTCACCACCCCGAGGTGGTGAGGCACCGGTAAACAGTCACA
>CAZUVE010000153.1:0-6430 GCA_964623735.1 uncultured Halobacteriales archaeon
AGTATAGCCACCGCGGGCCTCGTTCTGCTGGCGATGGTAGTCTCGTACGGACGGTCGTGCGCCAGTGCCGGATTCACTGCACGACGGCCCGCGGTCGTACCGGGACACAGTCACCAATCCGTATCGGATACAGTCCGGACACCGATTTGACGACGAGGGAAGATACAAATCCGAGGGGCTATACTGTTCCAGTATGGTGGAGACAAACGTCGGTGGCCGCGACCGACTCGCCCGCGCACTGCTCGCCGTCGTGTTGACTTCGGTGGCGATACGCTCGCTCCAATCGGGCAGGCGGAGGGCTGGACTGCTCGCCGCTGTCGGCGCGCTCGGATTCGGGTTCAACGCCACCACCTGCTTTTGTGGGATGAACGAGACGCTCGGGATCGACACGACACAGGAGTAGACTCTTCGACTCTCCAACATGACCGACTATACCGTCACCGTTCCCGAGGGCGAGGAACTCGGCATACGAGTCCGGTGCGAAGACCACGGCGAGGTTGCGGAGTTCCAGCCGGGCTATCGAACGGTCGCATTCCACTGTGACGGGTGTGGCTACGAAATCGAACTCACCCTGCACGACACCCGGGACTGGCGCGATTTCGGAGAGATGTGTTGACAATCACGGACGGGCGCGTACGGTTTGGTTCCCGACGTCGGACAGGACGACCAGCCGGTTGAAGCCGTCCTGGCTGTGCCGACGGACGCGAACCACGACGCGGATTGCTGCAAGTTATTACCGGATCCACCGCACGACAGCGTAGGGTCGGACCGGGACACAGGCACAGCAATCCGTATCAAGAACCTGCGTCGGTATAACTACCGGTTCAGCCGGATATGAACTCGTTGTCGCGCCAGTTCACGCCGTTGTCGTCGTCGTCGTCGCTCGGATCCTCTGTCACGGTGAGGGAAGCGGGGCGCTGTTCGCCGTCGACGATGCGGACTGCCTGGAGGTCCTCGTCGGTGGCGGCAATGGCAGTGAGCGTCCCTTTTTCTGCCCGAACCGCGACCTCGCAGAGGACCTCGAACATCGGGTACTGGAGAGCGGTGTTCTGGAGGACGGTCTCGCGGTCGCCCTTGAAACAGGCGTACTCGACGAGTTCCGACTCGGGCGGTTCGACCTCTTCCTGGAAGGTGCCCCACTGCGGTGAACCCCCGGTGCTCGCGGCGCCAGCCTGCGGCCCGCCCGGCCTGTCCTCTGGTTCCTCCTCGTAGACGCGGTTCTCGGTGACGCTGGCCTTGAGTTGCGCGGTGGGGGTGTACTTGCTGATGCTGTCGTCGGCCGACTCGGCGCTGATTATGAGCGTGTTGTTCCGTCGCGTGATATCGACATCGGTGATCTCCGGAGGCAGGTCCGGGCTCTCGAAGAACTCGTAGACGTCCTCGAGAGGCAGTTCCAGTGTCGAGTGGAGTCTGTATACGCGGCTGGTCATAGTTTTGTTGGGTGTGGGCCGTCCTCCGACGCCAGTGTCTGTGTGAAGTACGCGCCCCACGCTTATATGGGCTACCCTTCGAACGGGGGGCGCCACTAGCCGGGTTTCCGGCAGTTGAAATACGCCCGGCGGTAACGAGAAAACACATGTCGGCAACGGAGTACCAGGTAACGGTCGTCGGCGGCGGCCCCGCCGGACTGACGGCCGCGCTGTACGCGACACGGCTAGGACACGACACGGCAATCATCGACAGGGGTGGCGGCCGCGCCGCGATGATGGCCGATACGCACAACGTCATCGGTGTCACCGAGGACGTCTCCGGCGTCGAGTTCCTGGAGACGGCACTCGAACAGATCAAAAGCTACGGCGCCGACCACCACCGGGATTTCGTGTCCGACGCCGAGCCAACAGATGACGGCCGGTTCCGCCTCGAGGCCGGCGACCTGACCGTCGTCACCGACAGGGTCGTCCTCGCGACCGGGTTTACCGACGGCAGGCCCGATCCGCCCGCGCCGCGGACCGCGCGCGGCCTCCACTACTGCCTGCACTGTGACGCCTACATGCTGGTCGACGCGCCGGTGTACGTGATGGGCAACGGATCGAGCGCGGCCCACGTCGCGATGATCATGCTGAACTTCACCGACGACGTCGACCTCCTGTTGAACGGCGACGAACCCGAGTGGAGCGAGGAGACCGACCGGCAGCTCCGTGCACACCCCGTCGACATCGTCCACGAGGAGGTGACCGGCGTCGAGAACGACGACGACGGCTGGCTCGAGGCGATGGAGTTCGCCGGCGGGGTCCGCCGGGACTACCGCGGCGGGTTCGCGATGTACGGCGCCGACTACAACACCGACCTGGCCGAGCAGCTGGGCTGTGAGCTGAACGACGGCGGCACGGTCGCCGTCGACGACCACGGCACGACGAGCGTCGACGGCGTCTACGCGGTCGGCGACGCGACGCCGGGCCACAACCAGATCCCGACCGCGATGGGGGAGGGCGCACGCGCCGGCATCGACATCCACTACGATCTGCGGGAGTTCCCCAAGTCGCTCGAGGAACTCGAGGCAGAAGGCGGGATCGGACCGGCGGACGTGCCCGGGATGGCCGAGCGGATCCGGCGGAGCGCACACGACCACGAGGGCAACGTCGCCACGGGAGTCGAGACGGAGGCGGAGGCGAAGGCAGAGACGGAGATGGCCGACGACTAGTCGTCGGCGGCCGCCCCGGTGGCGCCCTCGGTGGCGCCGGTCCCCTCGATGCTCGGCGGATACGACCCGCGGTCGAGTTGCAGGCCCGACAGCGGGCGGGCCATGCAGGTCAGCGCGTACCCGTCCCGCTCCTCGTCGGTCAACCCGCGGGCCGCCGGCTGGGTCACTTCGCCCTCGACGATTTCCGCCGAACAGGCCAGACACATCCCGACCCGGCAGGAGTACTCCTGGGCGATTCCCTCCTCGATGCACCGGCCGAGTACCGTCTCCGTGTCAGAGACCGCAATCTCCTCGCCGGTCCCCACGAACTCGACAGTGTGCTCGGTCATGTGCGTGGCTACGTCGGGCCGTGATAAAGAGTTTTCCTGCTCGGGTGTGGATGAGGGGACATGGCAACCCACGAGGTCGACGTCGCAGTCGTCGGGGCCGGGACGGCCGGCTGCTACGCGGCGGCGACAATCGCGGACGCCGGGTACGACGTCGTCGTCGCGGAACGCAAGAACCGCGACGAGGCGGGTCACATCGCCTGCGGCGACGCGCTGAAGGGCGCGAGCAGCTTCCCCGACGCCATCCCAGAATCGCAGATCCAGTCCGCGTTCACGAACACGGGCGTCGACCACGGCCGCTTCGAGATTCCGCAACTCGACACGGCCGTGGACATCCCGGTTCCGGGCGAACTGGCGGTCATCGACCGCCTGGAGTACGGTCGACGCCTCATCGAGGGGGCGACGGACGCGGGCGCCGAGATCCACTACGATACCGTCGTCAGGGACGTCCGCCAGAACGGCGGGGTCGAGGGGTTGGACGCCGTCCGGCAGGGCGAACCCGTCGAGTACGACGCAGAGGTCGTGATCGACGCCGCGGGGGCGCTGTCGCTCCTCCAGGACAAAACCGACTTCTCCGGGACGACGTTCGACACGAACGTCACCTACTCGCAGTTCTGCTCGGCCTACCGGGAGATCGTGACCGTCGACGAACCCGTCGAGTGGTCCGACGCGCTCGTCTTCAAGCCGACCGAGCGGGCGGCGGGCTACCTCTGGTACTTCCCGCGCACCGAGACGGAGATCAACGTCGGGCTGGGCTTCCAGATGACAGAGGAGCCGATGCAGCTCGTCGACGACCTCCGGGCGGACCTGCAGACCCGCGAGGAGTTCGAGGGTGCGACCGTCGAGGACAAACTGGGCGCGGCGCTCCCGACCCGCCGGCCCTACGACTCCGCGGTCGCGCCGGGGTACATGGCGGTCGGCGACGCGGCGGGACACGTCAATCCGACGACCGGCGGCGGGATCGCGGGTGCCGCCTACGCCGGCACGTACGCGGGCGAACAGGCAGTCGAGGCGCTCGACCGCGGCGACACCGGCGAGGCGGGACTGTGGGAGTACAACGAGCGGGTCATGGACCGCTTCGGCGCCCGGTACGCCGCGCTCGACGTCTACAACATCTTCACGACCGCCTCCGACGTCGACGACCTGATGCAGTTGCTCGCGGCGCTCCCGGTCCGGAAGCTCTCGGAGGCGCTGTACTCCGGGTCGACCGAAGTCGGGTGGTGGCTGAAACTCAAAACCGCCGCAAAGAGCGTCGGCCACTGGGACACCATCTACGATCTCTACCGGACCAAGTCCATCGCGGACGAAGTTCTCGGTCACTACGAGGAGTACCCCGACGACCCTCGGGCGTTCGACGGCTGGCAAGCCGACCGCGACGCCCTCATGGATCGCGTCTACGACCTCACGGGCGCCGATCCCAAGTACTGACCGCCCGGCCGGCACTGCCGGGTGGCGGGACCCGTACTCACAGTGAGTGCCGTGCCCGTGTACCAGTACGAACGCCGTCGTGCGGTCGAGATCCGGCACTGACTTACAGCGATCCGTCTCACTCCCGGTTCGACAGCGACAGAACCGCGCCCGAGAGGACGTCCACGCCGATGGCCAGCGACGCCTCGTCGACGTCGAACGTCGCGGTGTGGTGGCCACCCGGATGGTCCGTGCCGACACAGACGAACCCGGCGGCCCCGCCCCGTTCCTGGACGCGTCGCATCAGGTAGCTGGCGTCCTCACTCCCGCCCAGGGTGTCCCGCCGGACCACCGTCTCGATTCCCTCGACGGTCCCGGCGACGTCCGCGACGGCCTCGACAACCGCCTCGTCGCTCTCCGCGCTCGGGGCCTCCCCACCCTGCTCGATCTCGACGGTACAGTCGTGCATCTCGGCGGCGTTCCGGAGGATCCGGACGGCGTGCTCCCGGGTGTACTCCATGAGATCGGTCGTCCCGCCGCGGACCTCCCCCTCGATGAACGCGCCCTCCGGGACGATGTTCGTCGCCGTCCCGCCGCCGACCTTCCCGGCGTTGACCCGGGTGGGGCCGTCCTCGTGGCGGGGGATCGCGTAGAGGTTCTGGATCGCGGCGGCCATCGCCTGGACGGCGTTGCGCCCGCGGTTCGGGTGGCCGCCGGCGTGGGCGCTCTCCCCGGAAAAGTGTGCTTCGAAGTGACTCACCGCGAGGAAGTCGTCGACGCCCGCGACCACCTCGCCGGTGGGGTGGTCGAGGCCGACGTGGACCGCGAGCAGGGAGTCCACGTCGTCGAGGTGGCCGCTCTCGGCGACTGGTTTGCCGCCGGCGATTCTTTCCTCTGCGGGCTGGAAGACGATCTTGAACGTCCCCCGGAAGTCGCTCCCCGCGATCGCACGGAGGACACCCAGGCCGATTGTCGCGTGGGCGTCGTGGCCGCAGGCGTGCATCGCGCCCTCGTGGACCGACCGGAACCCCTCGCTGGCGGGGGTGTGGTCGGGAGCGTCGCTCTCCCCGCGCGGGAGGCCGTCGATGTCCACTCTGAGCGCGACAGTCGGCCCCTCCCCGCGGTGCAGGACCGCGACGGCGCCGGTGTAGCCACCTTCGAGTTCGGCGAGCACCTCCCTCGGCGCGCCGGCCTCGCGGGCCTGCTCGTGCCACGCCTCGATCGTCCCCTCGTCGGGCACCGCCGACCGTTCCCCGGGGGCGAGTGCGTCCCGCCCGACGTACAGTTCGTCGACGCCGATCTCCCTGATCTCCTCGACAATCCGTGCAGTCGTGTAGAACTCGAGCCAGGCCGGCTCCGGCCGGCGGTGGAAGTCCCGCCGCAGCGACCGGAGCCAGTCCGCGTACTCCGAGGCTGTGTCCATGTGGAGAGCACGTCGCCGATCCTGATATACTGTGGGTCGCATATCTCCACGTAGTGACAGCCGACAGTCTCATACGGATTGCCGTAACTGTGTCCCAGTACGACCGCACGACAGCGTGCGGTCGATCCGGCACTGACTTACAGCGATCCGTATCAGCGGCCGTCGGACCCGTGGACCTGCTCGATTTCGGCAGTGACGTGGACGCTGTCCGGGAACGATCGCTCTGTGACGGCACGGGCGAACCCATCGTGGCCGACAATCTCGATTGTCCGCGTGTAGACCGTGTAAGACCAGGGGTCGAACGCCTCGTCGACGCCGGCGCGCTTGTACTGTGGAACCCGCAGGTCGGTCGGGGGTTTGGGGTGGGGGCCTTTCAGTTTGGCGCCCTTCCGGGCCGCAGTCTCCTTGATATCCGTGACGACCCCGTCGAGTGCCTCCCTGTCCCCGCTCTGGAGGCGGAGTTTCGTCACGAACGGCATGTCGAGAGGTGGACGGGCGGGCGTCAAAACACGTTCGCTTCCTCGCCGCGAACTCCGACATTCTCTTTACGCCCGGCCGAGTACCCCACGCCAATGATCGAGGCCACGAGCGCGGGAGCCATCCTCTTCCGGAACACTCGTGGTCGGCGGGAGT
>CAZUVE010000154.1:0-6378 GCA_964623735.1 uncultured Halobacteriales archaeon
GGCGCATCGCCGCGCCGTCGACGAAGAAGGCGATCATCGGCGTCTCCACCCACGACTCCATCGGGTAGTGGAAACAGTTGAGGAACTTGCCTTTCCCCTCGGCGAGTTCGTCGAGCATCTCCTCGCGCGTCTTGATCCCGAGCGACTCGGCGGCGCGGTAGAGCAACTGCCCGTGGCCGATCTCGTCCTGGACCTTGGCGCTGAAGGCCATCTTCCGCTCCAGACTCGGCGCCCTGCGGATGAACGGGCGCTCCAAGTACGCCCCCATCATCTCGCTGTTGGCGTGGAACTGGAGCATCCGGGTCGCCGCCTTGCGGTACTCCTCGGGGAGGTCGTCCTTCGGGCTGAACTCCCGCGGCCCCGCGCGCTGTTTGACTTCCTCGATGTCCATGCCTGCTAGTTTTTTCCGACACAACTTACAGATTGTGCCGTCTATGGACTGGTTTCAAGTACTCTGCGGCTGGAGTTTAAATACCCGGATCCCCGATATGCGGGGCGATGATAGAGGAGTGTCTGATCGTGGAATTCCGCGTCGAGGGCGACGACTGCCCGCTGGCGGAGGCGAGCCGGGCGGGCGTCGCCATCGACGCGGACCCGCCGCTGTTGCGCGCGGACGGGAACGTTCTGTTGCGCTTCAGCGCGCCGCCGGACGACGCCCTCGCGCGGACCCTCGAGGCCGACGACCGCCTGCGGTACCTCCACCGGTCGGTGACCGACGGCCGGGCCACATACCGCTGTCTCTCCTTTCACCCCTGCGTCGTGCACGACCTCGTGGACGCGGGATTCATGATCGAGTCGCTGACCTACGAGGGCGGGACCGCAGTCCTGACGGGCGCGGTCGTGGGGTACGAGGTCCTGCGGGGGGTGATGGAGACGGCCGGCGAGACCGTCGGGACGCGGCTGAAGCGGGTGTACGCCCTCCGCGCCGAGGAGGAGGACCCGATTGCGACCCAGTGGGACCTCACGCCGGCACAGGGGGAGACGCTCCGCCGTGCCCTGGAGATGGGCTACTTCACGGTCCCGCGCGGGGCGACTGCCACGGAGGTGGCCGACGCGCTCGGGATCAGCAAGTCCGCGTTCATCGAGCGCCTCCACCGGGCCCAGCACGCGCTCCTCTCGCAGCTGTTCCACGGTGCCGACGCCGCGCCGAGCGCGACCGTCGAGCGCGACCAAAACTGAAGTTCCCGCGTCTGCGAGGGACGCGTATGCACGTCGACGATGGTCCGGTCCGTCGCGTCACGTTCGACCGTCCCGGGGCACGGAACGCGATGACGGCCGCCGTGGCCCGCGAACTGGCCGACGCGCTCGCGGACCTCGACCCGGCCGACCACGACGCCGCCGTGATCGCCGGCGAGGGCGAGGCGTTCAGCGCCGGCGGGGACATCGAGGCGATGGCCGATCGCGAGGAGACCGCCGCCGAGGCCTACGAGCGCGTCCGGACGAGCCTCGGGCGCGTCGCGGAGACGGTCCTCACCGCTCCCGTCCCAGTGGTTGCGGCGGTCGACGGCGACGCCGTGGGAGCCGGGCTGTCGCTGGCCGCGCTCGCCGACTTCGCGTACGCCGCCGAGTCGACCCGCTTCGGCGCGACGTTCGTCTCCGTCGGGCTCGTCCCCGACATGGGCGGAACCGCCATCCTCCCCCGCGTGGTCGGCCTCCGGGCGACCAAGGACCTGGCCTTTACCGGCCGGCTGCTCTCCGCCGAGGAGGCTGCCGGGATGGGCCTTGTCAACGAGGCGGTGCCGGACGGGGAACTCGACGGGCGGGTCGAGGAGCTGCTGGAGACGCTCCGCGAGCGGCCCACCGAGTCAATCGCGCTGGCCAAGCGCGCCATCCACGACAACCTCGGCGCGCCCTGGCGCGAGGGGCTCGACCGGGAGGCCCACGTCCAGTCCCTCGCCTACGACACCGACGTCCACGCGGAGGGGGTGGCAGCGTTCCTTGACGGCAGAGACCCCGAGTTCGATTGACGCCGATTGTCCGGACCGCGCGGCCGTCCCGGGGACTCATACTGTCGGTTATAACTACGTGAAGATATTCTGTACCCCGGGGTGCCGACAGTGCTCACGCGCTTATAGCCGACAGTATCACCGCCGCTCGAAGACGGTCGCGACGCCCTGCCCGAAGCCGACACACAGCGTCGCGAGGCCGTAGGTGGCGTCCCGCCGGCGCGTCTCGTGGAGGAGCGTCGTGGCGATGCGCGCGCCCGAACACCCCAGCGGGTGGCCCAGCGCGAGGGCGCCGCCGTTCACGTTCAGCCGCTCCTCGGGGATCCCGAGTTCCCGGACGCAGTACAGCGCCTGCGCGGCGAAGGCCTCGTTGAGTTCCACGAGGTCGATGTCCCCGACCGCCAGCCCCGCGTCCCCGAGGGCGGCGCGCGTCGCGGGAACGGGTCCCGTCCCCATCACGAGCGGGTCGACGCCGACGGCGGCACGGGAGCGGACGCGGGCCAGCACGTCGAGGCCGTGCTCCCGGGCGTAGGCCTCCGACGTGACGAGCAGGCCGGCCGCGCCGTCGGTCAGCGGCGACGCGTTCCCGGGTGTCACCGTCGCGCCGGGATCGTCCCGGAAGACCGTCGGCAACTCCCCCAGTGCCTCGAGGGAGGTGTCCGGGCGGGGGCCCTCGTCGGCCGCCACGACCCCCTCGGCCGTCTCGACCGGGACGATCTCGTCGTCGAACCGGCCGCTCTCGGCCGCATCGACGGCGCGCTCGTGGGACCGCAGGGCGAACCGATCCTGTGCCTCGCGGCCGATCCCGTGCTCGCGGGCGAGCGTCTCGGCGGTCTGGCCCATCGGCAGCCTGTCGGCCTCGTACCGGTCCTCGGTGGCGGGGTGGAGACAGTCCGAGAAGGGGACCAGCGTCGACGACGACCGCTCGCCTGGCCGGGTCGGTCATGCTGGCCGGCGCTTGTCGCGGCGCCGTCAGCAATCCCACGCCGGCGCGAGCAAGCCTTTTGCTCCCGCGCACACTCGCTCCCGACGATGCACGTAGCCGTACTCGGAGCCGGGACCATGGGTCACGGCGTCGCGCAGGTGGCGGCGATGGCCGAACACAGCCCCGCCGCGCTCGAGTTCGCAAAGACGGCCGTCAAGACGGCCTCCCGGATGGACCTCGAGGACGGCATCGAGTACGAGCCCGAACTGTTCGCGCAACTGTTCGCGACCGAGGACAAAAACGAGGGGATCGACGCCTTCCTCGAGAACCGCGACCCCGAATGGAGCGGCCGGTAATCCCATCTTCCGCGAACCGCTTCCGGGCTGATTCGTCACGTTCGAACGCTCGAGTACAGACACAAACCCGAGAGTAACCCGGGAACGAACTACCTCGGTGTTTCCGGGGACACAGACAGCAGTCGAACAAGTCGAACAGCTCTGCTCGGGGTACGGAGTCGATTCGGCGCGAGCGTCGATTCCTCGCAACGGCATCCTTCTGTGTGTCAGTGTGGGTCTGCCTGTGGCGAGAACGAGCGTACACTTCCTCCAGTCTACAGCTCAAGAACGGACATATTGCAGGTCTACGGGCGGGAGATCCGGTATCGAACCCGCCGAGTGGAGTCGAGTCCAGCCTCTTCTACCGATTCGAACGGTCGCTATCAGGCGTGGGCGAGGTTGATGGAAATCTCGTTGACTGCCCCGAGCAGCAGGGACGGGAGGTCCTCGCGCAGACGGGAACCGGAGAGGCGGTTGGCCGGGCCGGAGACACTGATCGCGCCGATTGCGAGGTCGTCCTCGTCGGTGATGGGCGCGCCGACGGCGTGCAGCCCCTCGACAGACTCCTCGAAGTTGAACGCGCAGCCCCGCTCGCGTATCTCCTCCAGGTCGGCCCCGAGTTCGTCGGGATCGGTGATGGTGTGGGGGGTCCGTGCCGGCAGGCCGTGGGTTTCGACGATCTCGTCGACGCGCTCGGCCGGGAGATGGGCCAGGATCGACTTCCCGGCGGCGTGCTGGTGGAGGTAGCTGCGCTGGCCGACGCGGGCGTGCGTCCGTACCGAGTGTTTCCCGCGGGCGCCGTAGATGTGGACGCTCCGGCCGTGTTCTTCGACGGTACACCAGATCTTCTCGTCGGTCTCCTCCGCGAGTTCGTCCACCTTCGGCTGTGCCTCCCGGAAGAGGGTGTACCTGTTGCGCGCGACGACCCCGTAGTCGAGGAACCGTACGCCCAACCGGTACTCGTCACCCTCGCGGACCAGGAAGCTGTTCGCCTCGAGGGTCCTGAGATGCCTGTGAGCGGTGCTCTTGGCACAGTCCAGTTCCTCCGAGAGTTCGGCGAGCGTCGCCGGCCCCTCGCGTTTGAGGTGGTCGACGATCTCCACCGACCGCTCGACCGTCTCGACCGGCCGGCTCACCCCGGTCGGCAGCGTCATACCTCTCTCTTCACGGGCCGGCGACAAAAGGATTGTTCAAGCTATTCGAATGCTGGCGGAACGGCCAGCCAGTCGGGACCACCGACAGACAAAAGCCCCGCGGTGCCGAGTTGAGGGTATGACAGGGACGGCCGAGCGGCTCGTCCACGAACTGGAAGCGCTCGGCGTCGAGTACGTCTTCGGCTATCCGGGTGGGCGGATCATCGAACTGTTCGAGCACCTGCCTGGCTCGGACGTGACGCTCGTCCGCCCCCGCGACGAGCGGGAGGCCAGCGTCATGGCCGAACTGTACGGCCGTCTGCACGGCGAGCCCGGTGTGCTCGCGGGCCAGGGTCCCTGGATCGGTAGCCTCGGCGCGATCGGCCAGATGGAGGGCTACCTGGGCTCGTCGCCGATGGTCGTCCTCACCGAGGCCAGCGAGCGCGGCGAGTACTCGACGCTGGCCCCCTACCAGCAGGCCCGCGGGGACTACGGCGGCATCGACCTGCCGACCGCTCTGTCGGCCTACACCAAGGAACACTGGGTGCCGCGGACGCCAACCGAGACCGTTCGGAGCCTCCAGCTGGCGTTCAAGCACGCCGTTGCGGGTCGACCCGGCCCCGCGGCGGTCGTCCTCGACGGCGACGCGGTCACCGAGGCGACGCCCGACGAGCCGGTCCCGCCGGTCTGGGAGAGCCGCAAGCAGGCCCAGACCTGGGAGGCCCGGCCTGACGCCGACGACATCGAGGCGGCCGCAGAGGAACTCGCCGACGCCGAGCGGCCCGTGATCATCGCGGGCAACGGCGTCCACGCCGCCGGCGCGTACGGACAACTCCGGGAACTCGCCGAGGCTGCGGAGGCAGTCGTCACGACGTCGTACCTGGGCAAGTCGGTGTTCCCCGAGACGCACGACCTGGCTGGGGGCGTGATCGGCTCGTTCGGCCACGAGGGCGCCAACCGCGCGGTGAGCGAGGCGGACGTGCTCCTCGTGGCGGGTTCGCGGCTCAACCCGATGGACACGAACTGGCAGGCACCCGGGTTCATCCGCCCGGACGAGCAGACCATCATCCACGCCGACGCGGACGCCCGCAACGCCGGGTGGGTGTACCCCGCGGACGTCGGGCTCGTGGGCGACGCCGCGCTGAGCCTCGCCGACCTCGCGGACGCGCTCCCCGACGGGACGGGCAACGACTGGGCGCGCGACCGGGCCACAGAGGCGCGGGAGTCGTTCCACGCGCCGGCCTGCGAGTCGGGCGCCTCGCCGGTCAAGCCCCAGCGCGCGGTCGCGGAGATCGAGGCGGTCGTCGACGCCGAGACGATCGTGACGGCGGACTCGGGGAACAACCGCTTCTGGCTGCTCAACTACCTGCAGACGCCCGCAGTCCGGACGTACTTCGGGAGCGGCGGGGTGGGATCGATGGGGTGGGCGACGCCCGCCGCGGTGGCGGCCGCGGTCACGACCGACCGTGACGTCCTCGGGGTCGCGGGCGACGGCGGGTTCGCGATGACGATGACGAGCGTCGAGACGGCCGTCAAGCACGGCGTCGCGCCGGCGTTGGTGGTGTTCAACGACACCAGCCTCGGCATGGTCCGGCAGATGCAGGACGAAGCTGGCGGGATCGCGGGCGTCGAGTTCCACGACACCGACTTCGTGCAGGCCGTCGAGGCGTTCGGTGCGGTCGGGACGCGGGTATCGACACCCGGTGGGTTGGCCGACGCGCTCGAGACGGCGGTGGCTGCTGACGACCTGCCCCACGTGATCGACGTTCGTATCGACCGCGAGGAGGACATGGCCGCGGCGCTGCAGTCGTCGTTCTACGCTGACGTCGGCGGGTTGCACGAGTGAGGGCCGGGGTTCGTTGGTGTTTGTGTGGCGACTGCTACTGGCAGCCAGAAAGCCCCCGCGTGCTCGGCTCCCGCGGCTCGTTGCGGTCCCCACTCACTTCGTTCGTTGCGGTCCTTGCGTCGCCGGGGTTCGCCGAGTACGCGGTCCCTTTCATAGTGTTTCGTGTGACTGTTCACCGGTGCCTCACCACCTC
>CAZUVE010000155.1:0-6377 GCA_964623735.1 uncultured Halobacteriales archaeon
GACGCCCTCACGGTCACCGGCCGGACAATCGCCGAGGAACTCGAACGCCTCGAAGACGAGGGCCGACTGCCGCCCGAGGACGAGATCGAGGCCGACTTCCTGTACACCGTCGCGGAACCGAAACAGGCGGAGGGCGCGATCAAGATCCTCACGGGGAACCTCGCGCCCGACGGCGGCGTGCTGAAAGTCACCGGCGACGACGCGTTCCACCACGAGGGTCCCGCCCGCGTCTTCGAGAACGAGGAGGCGGCCATGGAGTACGTCCAGGAGGGACACATCGAGTCGGGCGACGTGATCGTCATCCGCAACGAGGGGCCCCGGGGTGGGCCGGGAATGCGCGAGATGCTCGGCGTGACCGCCGCCGTGGTCGGGCAGGGTCACGAGGACGACGTCGCACTCGTCACCGACGGACGGTTCTCGGGGGCGACCCGGGGACCGATGATCGGCCACGTCGCCCCGGAGGCCTACGCCGGCGGCCCCATCGGCGCACTCGAGGACGGCGACACCGTCACGGTCGACATCCCCGACCGGACCCTCGAGGTGGACCTCGCGGACGAGGAGATAGGGCGCCGACTGGCCGACCACGACCCCGAACCCCCGTACACGAACGGTGTGCTCGCCAAGTACACGCGTGACTTCGGCTCGGCCGCCAACGGTGCCGTGACCAACCCCGGCGCAACCTGGGAGTGACCTTTCCCGATCGACCGCACACCGTCGTGCGGTCGGACCGGTACACAGTTACAGCAACCACTATCAGTCGTCCGTGTACGCCTGTTTGAACGGCCGGGGCGGGAGGAGCAGTTCCTCGAGCATCGGCATGTGCTTGACGTTGTAGATCAGCTTCAGCTCCTCGGTGATGGGCATCCCGTTGCACGACAGGCGGATATCACGGTCCATCAACTCGACCGGGAGGATGTGGTTGACCGGCATCGACAGTTCGCCCTCGACGAGTTTGACCGCACAGTTCGCACAGGCGCCCCCGCGGCAGGCGAAGGGCCAGACGTACCCGCGGTTCTCGGCGGCCTCCAGAAGCGACTCGCCGGGGTCGACGCGGAACTGGCCGAAGTCGTCCTCGGCGAGACCCGCCGCGGCGGCCTTCTCGAAGAGGTCGGGGTCGTCGACCCCCCAGCGGTGGTCCGCGAGCACGTCGTAGTTGAGGTAGGTGACCTGCGACGTTGCGGCGTACTCGTGTCCGTCGCTCCCGCTCTCCCCGTCCACGTCTCCGGGTTCCTCGAGGTATCCGTCGCCGTCGTAGCCGGCCGTGAGTTTCTCGTATGCCGTCCGGACTGCGCGGAACTCCCTGACCGAACCGCCCTGGTCGGGGTGAGCCTGCTTGACCCGTTCCCTGTAGGCCCGCTCGATCGCCTCCTCGTCGGCGCCGGGAGCGACGAGCAACACCTCGTACGGCGACTCCATCACTATCTGCTAGCAATACAGGAAAAATAAGGCTTCGTGTCTCGCTGCCGGTCGGGGGAGACACCGAGGAGACCCGACTGATAGTGATTGCTGGAACTGTGTCCCAGTACGACCGCACGAGTGCGGCCGGACCGGCACTGACGGACAGCAATCCGTACGAGAGCGCGGTAACGGTGCACGGCGGTTTCCCCGTCCGCGTCGATGGACTGGCCCGACCCCCAACCGGGGGTAGTCCTTTCGTCTCACGAAGTTTTTAGTATTTCTACAATGACATCCCGTACGAAAGATGAGCACAGACAGTTGGGAGACACGGCCGCTCCGTGAAACCATCCGCGAGATTGCTGTTGCCATCGCCGAGGGGCAATCGGAGTTCGACCGGACGGTTGTCGAGCTCCAGCGGGAACTGAAGCAGGCCTTCGAGCGGGGACAACTCGACACTCCACTGACCCCACAGCGATTCACCTTCGCGGAGGTCGACGTGGACCTGCGGCTGGTCGTCTCCCAGAGCCGCGAACCCGAAACAAAGCCCGGCGAGGACCAACCACGCGCGTACAAGCCGCTGATCAACGCGACCCTGTTGGCACCGGAATCACGGCAGACCGACCGGATCGATCGGGAGCTGACGAGCACGGTCAGTGCCCGTATCGTGCCGGTCCCCGCAGAACGTCCCGAGGATGAGCGGTGAGGATCCGACGTCCGGTCCCGGCTTCGACTTCTCGCGGGACCCGTTCGTCGAACAGGAGCTGCTCGATTCGATCAGCGATCAGCTCGAGGAGTCCGAGTTCGAGCGGGTCCAGCAGACGCTCGATCGACAACAGTCCCAGATCAGTGACCTCCAGCAACAGCTTGCCGACGTGCAGACCGAGCGGGAGACGCTCCAACAGGAGGTCGACAACCTCACCAGGCGCAACGCCGACCTCCAGGAGCAGCTCGCGGCGGCGCCCGACGAGCGGGTCCAGTTCGACGCGACGGAGGTGTTCTCGGAGTTCGGCACCGCGCTCGACAACGCACAGACCACCCTGGCCGAGCGGGACCTCGGCTACGAGGTGAGCGACCTCAACGTCCGCCTGCGGACGAACGTTGTCGGAACAGAGGGCGGGGTCAAGTTCCAGTTCCCCGGCCTCGACGAGCAGGTTACTCCCGAGAAGCTGAGCGAATTCGACTTCCAGTTGCAGCCGCGAGTCACGCGCGAGGGCGCCGACTACCGGGAGATTCCGTCGGTCGTCGGCATGCGTCTGGCGGACGCGAAATCGCTCCTCGGCGACCGGGGGTTCGAGCCAACCGTCGTCGAGCGTCAGCCGGGCGACGAACCCGACACCGTTCGCGAGCAGTTCCCGAGCCCCCGCTCGCTCGCCGAACCCGGGACCACGGTCGACCTGGTCGTCACGACCGATCGATCCGACGAACCGACCGAGGAAGGGGAGACAGAGGAGACGAGCGACTCCGAAGGAGCGGAATCGGAGCCATCCGACGGGACCGGGGAGTCCGGCGACGGAACCGCGGGGGAGTCCGGCGACGGAACCGCGGGGGAGTCCGGCGACGGAACCGCGGGGGAGACCGACGAGGAACCCGTGGGAGAGCCGGACAGCGAGCCGACGGAGGCGACCGGAGAAGAGGAGCCGACAGACGTGACCGGGGGGCCGATCGGTGCGGGACCGTCCATCGAAGAGGTCGTCGAGCCTGTCGATCTCTCCGAGCCCCGGCGTCAACTCCAGGGAATCAGGGGGATCGGACCGACCTACGCCGAGCGGCTCCGGGAGGCCGGGATCGACGATATCGTCGACCTCGCCGGGGTGGAGCCGGAGCGGGCGGCGGAAGCGACCAGCGCGCCCGTCGTCCGCGTACGTCGCTGGCGCGAGCGGGCCAGAGAGACGCTTCAGGCTCAGGGTGAGTGAGACGTGTCACACCACGGCAACGGAACCGACGGCGACGACGGGGTCGACAGACGCCGCGCGCGAACGGACCGCGACACCGGAGCCGGCGGCCCGGAGTCGGGAGAGGGCGACGACACCGAGGGGCAGGGACGACGACTGACCTCGCGGCCGGAACTGTCGGAGTCGTTCAAGAAGCGCAGCGACATCGCAAGGCGGTTCGGAGCCGAAATCGACGTGACCGGCCCTGCGCCCGAGGAGAAAGGGTTCTTTCTCGTCAAGCGGCGCCCCGATGTCGATCCGGACGAGTTCCGCCCGTGGCTGCTGGGGTCCATCGGGGGGGAGGAACAGCTCCTCCTGGAGACTCCGAGCGGGATTTACATCGTCTGGACGACGTTCGAGACGGCCGAGGCGGTGCGCGAGAGACCGACTGTCGCTCTCGTCGGCGGGGTTTCGGTCGACCTCGAGCGGCTCAGAGAGGTGCTCTCGCTCCCCGGGTAGCGAGCGCCGTGTCCGCACACAGTACAGGCGACACCGACCAACTGCGGGGGACTCGGTTCCGGATTCTACCACTGTCGGAAAGTTTTATTACATTTCACTGAGTGAGAGAAACCGGAGCGAGAACATGTCACAGGGTCAAGGGACGTCGGTCGGACAGCAACTCCTCGATGTTCCGTTGCCGTCGTTGGTCACCCGACTGGGGGTCAGCATCGCCGACGCACAACGGGCGCTCGACGAGGCGTCGATCCAGACGGCGAAGGAACTGTCGAACAACAGCATGGACGTGATCCCGGAGATCACCCGGACGATCAGCCAGGACGGGTCGGTCTCCTACACGACCGGGGACAGGGTTTCGATCCCGCTGCTGGCGATGGGGTTGCACCCGACGTTCTACGAGTTCAGTGAGGCTACCATCGAGGTAAAGATGGACATCAAGATGAAAACGGAGCAGGAGACAGAGGTGTCAGTCAGTACTGAGCACAGCGTCAACTACGGGGCGTACAGCGGGAGCATCCAGGCGGACTTCAAGCACAACCGGAAGTTCGGCAAGACTGTCGAGGGAACCAGTCGCATGAAGACGGTTATCAGTCCGGTGCCGCCGCCGGAACTGCTCATCCCGGAGGTCAACACCGTCGACAACCGCCAGACGAGCCAGTAGATGCCGTTCGACATCACGGACCTCCAGCAGCGGGGGCTTCCACCGAACCGGCCGACGCGCGAGCAGTCCGACATCCCGCTCGGCGACTTCATCTATCTCACCGCTGAAGGGATCGCCGAGGCACAGACCAAACTCGATATGAGTACCGCGGAGGTGATGCGGGAACTCGGCGAGGCCACCGTCGACGGGATTCCGCGGGAAGTGACCCGCGAGATCCAGCCCGACGGCACGGTCACGACACGCACACGCACCGAGAGTGCGTCGCTTCTGGAACTCGGATTCACCCCGACGCGCTACCAGTTCAGCGAGACGTCGATCGAACTCAATCTCGACCTCCGCGTCAACGAGGAAGAGACGACCGAGAGCGAGGAGGAGGGGCGGTACGCCCTGTGGGGCGGGACCTACGAGGTAACCGAGGAGCGCAAGTACAAGGAGTCGGTCGAGGCCAACGCAACGGTCTCGGCCACCATCGAACCGGTCCCGCTCCCGGTCGATCTCTCGCCCGGCGAAACCTACACGGAAAACGACGGAACCGGCGACGACGGAACCGGCGACGACGGAACCGGCGGCGAGGGAACCGGCGGCGACTGATAGTGACTGCTGTAACTGTGTACCGGTGCGATCGCACGACGTCGTGCGGTCGATACCGAAATGACTGACAGCAGTCACTATGAGACAGATCGTCAGTGCCGGATCGACCGTACGCCTCGTGTGGCCGTACTGGTAAGATCACTCGATCAGAGCGGCGTCCAGAAGTTCCAGCGGGTGACGGACCTCGTAGCCCGTCCCGTGTTCCATCTGCATCGCGCAGGTAGGACACTCGGTCAGGCCAGTCTCGCCCCCTGCCGCCTCCATGTGCTCGAACATCTCCTCGCCGATCTTCATCGACGTCTCGTACTTCTCGGCCTTCCACCCGTAGGTGCCCGAGATGCCCGAGCAGGAATCGCCCACGTCCTCGACGCCGACGCCGTCGAGGTCCCGGAACAGTTCGACTGCCTGGCGGTCCAGCCCCTGGTTGCGGGCGTGACACGGCGCGTGATAGGCGAACTCCGCGGCGAGGTCGCCGTCGAGTTCGACGTCGGCGAGTTCCCCGCGCAGGTCCTCGTGGATCCGGAGGTACTCGACGGCCTCGAACGTGCCCGCGGCCACGTCGTCGATCCCGTCGATATCGAACAGTTCGGGGTACTCCTGGCGCAGCGCCATCGAACACGAGGTACACGAGGCGATGGCGTCGTAGCCCTCCGCTACGAGGTCCGACAGCGAGGAGACGTTGACCTCGGCGTGCCGGCGGGCGTCGGCCAGCATCCCGTTGGCGAACATGGGTGTCCCCGAACACTTCTGATCGGGCACCACGAGTTCGTACCCGAAGTGTTCGAAGACCCGGATCAGCGCCCGCCCGACCTCCGGGGTGTTGTAGTTCGAGTAACAGCCGTGGAAGTAGGCAACCCTCTTGTCGGCGTCGACGGGGTCGCCGCGCCGCTCGCGGTGCTCCCGTGCCCGGTGCCGGGATTCCGCCGCGCCGCCGCGGGCCGTCCACCACTCCCGGAACGTCTCCGTCGCGAACGCCGGGAAGTCCCGCTCTGCCGTGACACCCAGGAGCTTCTCGTTGGCCCACTGGACGAGGCTGTTGTTGAGAACGGCGTTCGTCAGGCGGGGAACCCGGCTGCCGACGGCGGCGAACAGGCGGTAGTTGGCGAGGATCCGGTTGCGCACGTACTCCCGGGAGAGGACGCTCATCTGTTCGCTGACGTACTCGGCCCTGGCGGTGTTGTGCATCTGCGAGAGGGGAACCCCCGCCGGACAGGCGTCGTCACACCGCATGCAGTTCGAGCAGTCCATCACCGACTCGTCGATCCCGTAGTCGTCCTCGGCCTGTTTGAGCCGCCACTGTTCGGGCCCCTGGAACTTCGGGCCGGGGAAGTCGTCGTCGA
>CAZUVE010000156.1:0-6353 GCA_964623735.1 uncultured Halobacteriales archaeon
TCTTCGAGTACATCTACGACCACGGCGGCAAGGGCGTCACCTACTACCGCGACGGCACGCGCTCGAAGCAGGTGCTGACGACCCGCGCGAAGAACACGGACTTCGCCGACGAGGCCGAGGCGGCGGAGGCGCTGGTCGAGCAGATCGAGGAGGTCTTCGGCGGGATCGAGGCGTTCGTCGGGAGCGAGGAGGTCCGGGCTGCCATCGACCAGCAGGTCGAGGACCTGCTCGGCGCGGTCGACGAGCGCGAGGAACTCGCCCAGAAGCGCGACCGGCCCGACGTGCTCCACGGCGTGACCCAGCGCATCGACACCGGCTACGGGAAACTCTACGTCAATATCAACGAGGACCCCGAGGCCGACCGACCCTTCGAACTGTTCGCCAACATCGGCAACTCCGGGGGGTTCACCGCGTCGTTTACCGAGGCGCTCGCGAAGACCATCTCGACAGCGTTGCGCGCGGGCGTGGACCCGCGGGAAATCGCCGACGAGTTGCAGGGCATCCGGTCGCCGAAAGTCGCCTGGGACAAGGGCGAACAGATCCAGTCCATCCCGGACGCGATCGGCACGGCCATGCGCCGGTACCTCGAAGGCGACGTCGAGCGGGCCTACCCGCAACAGCAGACCCTCGAGGAGACTGCCGAGGAGGCCGGCGTGGACTCGCGGACCGACCGCGAGCCAGCGCCCGGGCCGGACGTCGGCGCGACCGGACCGGAGCCCGACGGCGGTGCCGTGGGCACGGACGCCGGTACCGACCAGCAGTCGATTGTCGACGCCGGGGAGAGCCCGGAATGCCCGGAGTGTGGATCGCTGTCGCTGTACTACGCGGAGGGCTGTAAGACCTGCGAGTCCTGTGGCTGGAGCGAGTGCTGACAGGGGAATGGCCGCCACCGACGACGCCGTCCTCGCGGCGGGCGTCCGGTGGCTCGCGACCAAGCGTGTGACGCTCGGAGTCATCGTCGTTCTGCTCGCGGTTTTCGCGTTCGAACGCGCCGTTCTGTGGGCCTACGGTCCCAGTACCTGGGGGTGGCTCTTTCTCGCGGGCGCCGACCCCTCACCGGGGTGGCTGCTGGCCCCATTTGCCCACGGCGATCTCACGCACCTCGCGACGACGGCGGCGGTCGTGCTCGTCTACGGCGCGCTCGTGGAGGCACGCCTCCACCCGGCGACGTACGTCGTGTTCTACGTCGCGGCCGGGTACGCGAGCACAGCAGCACAGCTCGGCGAGTACCTCGGCGGCGGCGCGGGGTTCGGAACGCTCGGGGCCAGCGGCGCAGCCCTCGGACTCGTGGCGCTTTTCAGCACGACGACGGCACTGGACCGCACGGAAGGGGTCCCGTCGCCGGTGGAGTCGCTGTTCGCAGTCACCGGGGTCGTCGTCGCCGCCCTCGTGCTCGCGAACGACTTCCTGGCGGGCGTGGCGCTGGCGTCGGGGACCGCCCCGTTCGGTCACGTCGGCGGGATGCTGACCGGTCTCCTCTCCGGGCTCGTCCTCGTCCTCGTCCGGGCCAGAGGACAACAGCGAAGTGGGATGGCGCCGTAAACCCACGCATGGGTGAGACGGATTGCTGTGACTGTGTCCCAGTACGACCGCACGACAGTGTGCGGCCGATCCGGCAATGACTGACGGCGATCCGTACGAGTCGGGCGGCCGACCGTGTCCGCGCTGCGAGCGCCCGATGTACCGGCGCCACTGCAAGTACGTCTGCCCGGCACACGGTGTCGTCTTCGACTGTTCGGACACCTTCTACTGAGAGCGCCGACCGGTGACGTCGGCGCCCGGCGCCTCGCGGTACTTGCTGTACAGCGGCCCCGAGAGAACGGTGATCGCGAGTCCGGCCATGGCGACAACGGCCGCAGGGCTGAACGAGAACCCCGTCACGGAGAGTTGTCGCATCGAGTCCCCGGCGAGAATCGTCACCAGCGCCCAGGGGATCTCACCGAGGACGGTCCCGAGGAGGAAGGCGCCGACAGAGACCTCGGAGAGACCGGCGCCGTAGGAGATCGGGTCGCCCGGAACGGGCGAGAGCCGTGCCGCGAGGACGCCGCGGGTTTCGCCGACGGAGTCGACCAGGCTCCGGCCGGAGTCGCCGACGAACCCGAGCACCCCCTCGTCGCTGGCGTACCGCGCGATCAGGAACGGCGGCAGGCCGGTGAGTGCGGCGCCGGCGAGCGCGAGCGGGAGCGCGACGACCGGCCCGTAGAGGTATCCGAGCACGAGCGCGACCGAACTGACCGGCCACAGCAGGAACGGCCGGAGGAGGTAGACCGCCGCGAGCGCGGCCGCGAACTGCAGGGGATGGGCCGCCGTCAGGTGCTCCAGTTCGGCGACGACGGTCGCCGGCGAGAAGAAGGCCGCCGCCCCGAGCGCGACGGCGCCCAGGCAGGCCATCCCGGCCAGTTGGCGGTACGTCGCTCGCTCCATCTACCCCTCACTGGCGGGCCGCCCGGCAAACGCTTTGTGGTCGCGGGCCCACGTTCGGACGTGGACGACCGGGTCGAACTCGGCGTTGCGCTGCTCGACCACCTCGAACACGAGGAACTGACGCTCCCGGAGACCATCGACCGCGTCGAGACGGTCACGACAGACCCCAACCTCACCCGCGAGATACTCGACACGGCCGAACTCCGGGGTGTTATCGAGCGCGAGGATGGTGTGATCCGGCCGACCGGCGGCGCGTACGTCCGCTTCCAGCGCGACGTCGTCCGCCGGGACGGCGAGTTCACCTGCCGGCGGTGTGGCGCCGACCTCTCGACGGGCCACTTCATCCGGTTCGACGCCGGCGAACTCGGCCCCTTTGGCTCGTCGTGTATCCGGAAGGTGACCGGGCGGGAGGACTGATGTAGCTGGCGCCCCAAAGTGTGGTATGGACCGCAACGACGTGCGCCGCGCCTGGGACGAAATCTCCGAGACGTACGCCGAGCGCCGGGACCCCGGGGGCTCGGACGCCGCGCTGATCGAGGACCTGCTCGCGGTGTGCCCGCCCGACCCGGTGGTGCTCGACGTGGGATGCGGTGACGGCGCGCGGACGCTCGCGAACCTCCCTGCAGGGAGCCTCGGCCTGGACATCTCCCGCGGGGGACTCGAACTCGCTGGCGACACCGTGCCTGCGGCCCGGCTGCTCCAGGGCGGGATGACCGCCATCCCGCTGGCTGCGTCGACCGTCGACGCCATCACGGCATACCACGCGGTCTTCCACGTCCCGCGCGGGGAGCACCCCGAGGTGTACGGGGAGTTCGCCCGCGTTCTCAAGCCCGGCGGTACGCTCCTGATGACGCTCCCTGGCGGCCGCTTCGAGACGGTCCGGCGCGGCTGGATGGGCGGATCGATGCTCTTTTCGGCGCCCGGCCGCGAGGCGGCGCTCGAACAGCTCCGGACAGCCGGCTTCCGGAACGTCCGGACCGAGACGGTGACCGACCCCCTGGGCAGCAGCAGCGAGTTCGTCTTCGCCGATCTGGATGGGTGATGACCCCGGAACGCTCCGATTGCGGGTGTGCTGTCGTCCACGCCGGAGACGACGCGTGACCGACCACCGACGAGCGAACGGGCGCCTCCGGGACGAGCGGAGCGACGACGTCGCTCACGCCTCCGTCTCGACTGCCGACTCGGCGACGCCGACGACTGTCGAGACGACATCGTCGATCGACTCGCTCTCGACGTAGATCCGGACGTAGGGTTCGGTCCCGCTGGGCCGGACGAGCACCCACCCGCCGTCGGGGAGTTCGAGCCGGACGCCGTGTTGAGTGTCGACGGTCGCGTCGGGGAAGGTTTCGGGCAGTGCGGTCTCCAGGCGGTCCATCGCCGCCGCCTTCGCGTTGTCGGGACAGCGCACGTCGGCCTTCCGGTAGGGGCGCTCGGTCACGGGCTCGCGGAGGCCGGCCAGCCCCTCGCTGGCGGCCAGTCGGACGAACACCGCCGCCGAGGTGACGCCGTCGATCCACCCGCCGAAGGCCGTGTGGATGTGTTTCCAGGGTTCCGCGGCGAAGGCAACCTCCGTGCCCCCGCCGGCGGCCGCGCGGACTGTGGCGATTCCCTCGTGGAGCGCGCCGAGGCGGACGCGCTCGACACGGCCGCCGGCAGCGCGGACCCGCTCGTCGATCCGGGCGGAGGCGTTGGGCGTCGTCACCACCACTGGGTCGGCAGCGTCGCTCCCGCGCGTGTGGTGTTCGGCGAGGATGGCAAGGACGGTGTCCTCGTGGACCACCTCGCCGTTGCTGTCGACGACGACGACCCTGTCGGCGTCGCCGTCGTGGGCGATTCCGAGGTCAGCCCCGCGGGCGACGAACGCCCGCAGGTCCGAGAGTGACTCGGGCGTGGGTTTGCTCTCCCGGGCGGGGAAGTGGCCGTCGACGTTGGCATTGAGCGCCCGGACGTCCACACCCAGGTCTGCGAGCACCTGGGGCGTCGCGAGGCTCGCCATCCCGGTGCCACAGTCGACAGCGACAGTCAGGTCCGCCGGGTCCCCGCCGTGTCCCTCGGCGAAGTCGACGACAGCCCCGCGGTAGGCCGGGAGCGGGTCCGCGCGCTCGTCGTTTCCCCACTCGTCCCAGCCGACCGCCCCAGTCCCGGCGTCGACGCGGCCCTCGAGGCGCTGTTCGCCCTCGCGGTCGTACTCGACGCCGTCGACGAACAGCTTGATCCCGTTGTCCGGGGGCGGGTTGTGGCTGGCAGTGAGCATGAGTCCGCGACGGCCGCGCGAGGCGAAGGCGAGGGCCGGCGTCGGGACCATCCCGGCGCGCTCGACAGCCGCGCCGGCGCTCTCGAGGCCGGCGACAGCCGCGTTCTCGAGCGCGGGACCCGTGACCCGCCCGTCGCGGCCGACGACGAACTCGTCGCCGTCCCCGCCCGCTGCCTGCCCGACGGCCAGTGCTAGCCTGGGCGTCACCTCCTCGACTGGTCCGCGGATCCCGGCTGTGCCGAACAGCTCCATGTCCCGCCCTTTCGCGTCCCCGATAAAACACCTGCGACTCCCGGACCGTCACTCCCGGCGCGGGCCGCCGGGACGCGATCAGGCGTCGAACTCGTCGAGGTCGTGGGCCGTGATTTCGACGCCCTCGGAGGTGACGTCGGCGAGGAACACGCCGTTGCCCGACCCGGTGTCGCGTGCGGCGGCGGCCTTGACGCCGGCTGCGGCGACCTGCCGGGCCTCCTCGTTGGTCATCCCCTCCTCGTAGCGGTCCTCGAGCGTCCCGTACGCGACGGTCAGCCCGGAGCCGGTAACGGTGTAGTCGTCCTCCATGACGCCGCCGGCGGGGTCGATGCTGTAGATGTGTGACCCCTCGTCGTCGACGCCCCCGAGGATTGGGTTGATCGCGAGGAAGGGACCCCCGCGGGCGAAGTTGCCAGCGAGCGTCGAGAGCGCCTGCATACTCATGTCCTCGCCGCGGCGCGCCTCGTAGAGGTTGACCTCGGCGCGCATCGTCCGGATGAACGACTGTGCGCCCCCGACCGATCCGACGAGTGTGAGCGCGGCCGTGGGGTGGATCTGCTCGACCTTCTGGACGTTCTTGTTGGAGACGAACCGGCCGCCGAGGCTGGCGCGCTTGTCCGTCGCGATGACGGCCCCCTCCTCTGTGGCGATGCCGATTGTCGTCGTCCCGGTCTTGGCCACGGTGTCCTCGTCACGGCTCCCCTCGGGCAGCGAGCCCAGTTCCGGTTCGTAGGGATCGTCGTGGAACCGCCCCGACAGTCCGTCCGTCCCGAAGCCAGGAGTTGGATCCTGCATTACCCCTGTCTACTGGCCGGTCACGTAAAAAAGGACTCGTTCGGACGAGCGATCCGTCGGCGCGTTGCCGACCCGACTGCGGGCGCTCGGTCCGGGAGAGAACTGCGGCAGCGTTCGTGGAAACCGGTCAGGCGGAGGACGTCTGTTCGTACTTCTCCCCGAGACGTTCGACGACGCGGTGGACCGGCAGCCGGACGCCGACTCGGCGGGCGATCACTGCGAACGGCAGCGCCACGATTCCGACGAGCAGGGTCAGCTGGTACAGCACGAGCAGCGTTACACGGTAGGCGCGTTCCATCGTACTTCGGCTGTCCACCGTCGACCGCGAGCGTATAAACCTTTCGCGCCGTTTATCACGATCTACAATTCGGGAGCCGGGAGTAGCCCCTCGCTGTCTGGCGGTTTTCTCGCTGCCGGACCGCGGGTGTCGTCGGTCGTAGCGACCCGGACACGTATATAATCGAGCAGTTGGAGAAGCCGGTGGTTCTCATAAGTTATGTGCATTACAGCGATGACGTGCGCGCCGGACGGGGACGGATCAAAAGACCCGAATAGCGCCCGCGACAGAGGTCGGGTATGAACTACCGAGTCGTGCTCGAGGCGGCCTGGCTGGTCCACGACGTGGACA
>CAZUVE010000157.1:0-6332 GCA_964623735.1 uncultured Halobacteriales archaeon
TGTACGTCCTCAAGGACGGCGGCGAGGTCGACCTCGACCTGGGCAACTACGAGCGCTTTCTCGACATCGACATGACCTCCGATCACAACGTCACAACTGGAAAGGTCTACCGGGAGGTCATCGAGCGCGAACGCGCGGGCGACTATCTGGGCAAGACCGTCCAGATCATCCCACACGTCACCGACGACATCAAGCGGCGCGTCCGCGAGGCTGCTGTCGGTTCCGACGTCTGTATCGTCGAGGTCGGCGGAACCGTGGGCGACATCGAGGGGATGCCCTACCTGGAGGCACTCAGGCAGTTTGCCCACGAACAGGACGAGGAGGACATCCTCTTTGCGCACGTCACGCTGATCCCCTACTCGAAAAACGGCGAACAGAAGACCAAACCCACCCAGCACAGCGTCAAGGAACTCCGCTCGATCGGGCTCCAGCCCGACGTCATCGTCGGGCGCTGCGAGGACCCGCTCGAACCCAAAACGCGGGAGAAGATCGCGCTGTTCTGTGACGTTCCGACGGGGGCAGTCTTCTCGAACCCCGACGTCGACGACATCTACCGCGTCCCGCTGGTCGTCGAGGACGAAGGGCTTGACGAGTACGTGATGGACAATCTCGACCTGACCGACGCGTCCCGTCCCGGGGAACAACGCGACACGGACTGGCGCGACATCGTCACCCGCGAGACAGACGGCGAGGTGACGATTGCCCTCGTGGGCAAGTACGGGATGGAGGACGCCTACATCTCGGTCCACGAGGCGCTGAAACACGCCGGTTTCGAGAACCGCGTTGCGGTGACCCGGCGGTGGGTTCACGCCGAGGACCTCGCCGACGGCCACGAGGAGCAACTCCACGACGTCGACGGTGTCGTGGTCCCCGGTGGCTTTGGCTCGCGCGGCATGGGGGGGAAGATCGAGGCCATCCGCTACTGTCGCGTGAACGACGTTCCCTTCCTCGGACTCTGTCTGGGCTTCCAGATGGCCGTCGTCGAGTTCGCCCGGCACGTCCTCGGCCTCGAGGGCGCACACTCGGCGGAACTCGACGAGGACACGCCCTACCCGGTCATCGACCTCCTGCCCGAACAGAAGGGGATGGAGGACCTGGGCGGGACGATGCGCCTGGGCGCCCACGTCACGGAGATCGAGGAGGGGACGCTCGCACACGACATCTACGGCGCGGACACCTGCACGGAGCGACACCGCCACCGCTACGAGGTCAACCCCGAGTACATCGACGACCTGGCGGCGGCCGGCATGGTCTTTTCGGGCGTGTCGAACAACCGGATGGAGATCCTCGAACTGCCCTCCCACCCCTACTTCGTCGGGACGCAGTTCCACCCCGAGTTCCGCTCGCGGCCGACGCGCGCCAGCCCGCCCTTCGTCGGCCTGCTGGAGGCGGTGCTCGACCAGAAACGGACGGGAGCGGTCGAGGAGCGGCCTGCGGTCGGAGGGGGCGACTGATGGTCGACACCGGGGCGTTCGTCGAGAACGCGCGGGCCGAGGTCGCCGAGGACGTCGGTGACGCCGACGCTGTCATCGCGCTCTCGGGCGGCGTCGACTCCTCGACGGCTGCCGCGCTCGCCTACGAGGCGCTCGGCGACCAGCTCACCCCCGTCTACGTCGACACCGGCCTCATGCGCGAGGGGGAGACCGAACAGGTCCGCGGGACCTTCGACTACATGGACTCCCTGCGGATCGTCGACGCCCGCGACCGGTTTCTCGACGCGCTCGAGGGCGTCACCGACCCCGAGGCGAAGCGCCACGCGATCGGCGAGCAGTTCATCCGGGAGTTCGAAACCGTCGCCCGGGACGTCGGGGCCGACTACCTCGTCCAGGGGACGATCTATCCCGACCGCATCGAGAGCGAGGGGACGATCAAGTCCCACCACAACGTCGGCGGCCTGCCCGAGCGCGTCGACTTCGAGGGCATCGTCGAACCGATGCGGGACCTCTACAAGGACGAGGTCCGGGAGGTCGCACGCGCGCTCGACTTAGAGGAGGTCGTCTCCGAGCGGATGCCCTTCCCCGGACCGGGACTGGCCGTCCGGATTCTCGGCGAGGTGACCGAGGAGAAACTCGCCGTCGCGCGGGAGGCCAACCACGTCGTCGAGGAGGAACTCCGCGAGTACGACCCCTGGCAGGCCTTGGCGGCGGTCATCGGCAAGGCGACGGGCGTGAAAGGCGACAACCGCGTCCACGGCTGGGTGGTCGCGGTCCGATCCGTCGAGTCGCGAGACGGGATGACCGCCCGGGCCCAGGAGATCGACTGGGAGACGCTCCAGCGGATCCAGTCCCGGATCACCGGCGAGAACGAGGACGTCGCGCGGGTGCTCTACGACGTGACACACAAGCCGCCTGCCACAATCGAGTACGAGTGACCGGCCGGCGAGTGACACCACGCGTCCGGGCGGTCCGCCCGACCGCGACGACGCTGGCCGGGTCGGCGTCCTGGTGTTCGGTACGCCGACAGCCGACCCGGTCACAAGACAAGACACATAGGACCGGCGGCCATCCAGTGCACCAATGAAGGTGATCGTCGCGGGGACCGACGACCACGACATCGCGTCTGCCATCTCGGCGGAGGGACACGCCGTCGAGGGCGTCGACGTCGCCAACCGCCCAGCCCTCGAGACCGCGGGCGTCCACGAAACCGGTGTCTTCGTCCTCACCGACGTCCGGCAGGCAACCTCCATCCCGGTCGCAAAGGACCTCAACGAGGAACTGTACGTCGTCGTCTACGACGACGGGTCGTTGCCGGACTTCGCCCGCCGACAGGCGGACCTGGCCGTCGATCCAGACCTGCTCGGTCCCGGACCCGTCGCCGAGGAACTGGCAGAACAGGCCTAGCGGTCCCGGCCGGAACTGTCTCCGAGTCTCGCCGCGTACGCCGCCAGCTTGTCGCTCCCGCCGGTCACAACCGGCGACCCGTGGCCGGGACAGGCGACCTCGCACCCGGGTGCCCGCCGTGTGAACTCCGCGACGCTCGCCCCGGCGCGGTCGTTGTCGGCGTTCAGGAACCGCGGCGGCAACTCGAACGCGCCGTCGCGCTCCCGGACGAGGTCGCCGGTGAACGCCGCCGACAACCCCTCGTGGACGAAGCTCGTGTGACCCGGTGTGTGCCCGGGCGTGTGGTAGGCCTCGAACCCGCCGACGGCGTCCCCGTCTTCGAGCGTCTCGACGGGGAGGTCGGGAACGCGCCGGACCAGGCCGGTGAGTTGCTGGAGTGCCCCCTTCCGGGTCCGCCAGTCCGGCCGGCGCCGGCCCGACAGGTAGGGTTCGTCGCCGACGCCCACGTGGACGGTGGCGTCCAGTCCGTCGAGGGTGAGCCCGCCCACGTGGTCGAAGTCGAAGTGCGTGACCAGCACCCGGTCGACAGCGGAGAGCGACCCGGCGACGGTTTCGATTCCGCGGGCCAGTCGTCGCCGGTGCCAGGGCATCCCCGCGTCGACCAGCGTGTAGCCGTCGTCGGAGACGAGGTAAGCGTTGACGCCCTGGAGGTCGAACCACCACACGTCACCGACCAGTCGGGTGACCATACACCGACCAGGGCGGGCCTGCACAAAGCCTCGCGGATTCGGATACTCGTGACACGTCTGGCTCGTGTCCGCTGGGCGCACGTATCTGACCGAGGCCGACAGTGCTCACACGCCTGTAGCCGACAGTATAAGTGCCCCGGGGTTGAGATAGTGTCTATGCCGGGCGAGTTCGAGCAGTACGGCGGCCGACACGTTCCCGAACCCCTGGAGGAACCGCTCGCGCAGCTCGCGGCTGCGTTCGAGGAGGTGGTCCCCTCCGAGGAGTTCCAGGCGGAGTTCCGCAGCCTCCTGGAGCACTACGGCGGGCGACCGACGCCGGTCTACCACGCCGGGACGCTCAGCGAGCGCTGGGGCGCGAACATCTACTTCAAACACGAGGACCTCCTGCACGGTGGGGCCCACAAGCTCAACAACACGCTCGGGCAGGGGCTACTCGCGCAGAAGGCCGGCAAGGAGCGGCTGATCGCGGAGACGGGGGCGGGCCAGCACGGCACCGCGACGGCGATGGTCGGCGCCCTGCTGGACATGCCGACGAAGGTCTACATGGGCCGCACGGACATCAACCGCCAGGAGATGAACGTCTTCCGGATGCGCCTCCTCGGGGCCGAGGTCGAGGAGGTCACCCGCGGCAACGAGGGTCTCGCCGAGGCCGTCGACGCCGCGCTGGAGGACTTCGCACAGAACATGGCGGGGACCCACTACCTCGTGGGTAGCGCCGTCGGCCCGGACCCGTTCCCGCGGATGGTCCGGGAGTTCCAGTCGGTCATCGGCCACGAGGCGCGCGAGCAGATCCAGGAACTCCACGGCGACCTGCCCGACGCCTGCGTGGCCTGCGTCGGCGGCGGGTCGAACGCCATCGGCCTGTTCCACGCGTTCAAAGACGACGACGTGATGTTCTACGGCGCAGAGCCCGGCGGCCAGGGCGACAGACAGCACTCCGCGCCCCTCTCGCGAACCGAACAGGACGAGCCGGAGGTCTTCCAGGGGATGAAGACGAAGGTGATCGAGGAGGACACGGAGAACCACTCCGTCAGCGCCGGCCTGGACTACCCCGCGGTGGGGCCGGAACACGCCGCGCTCCAGGAACTCGGGCGCGCCGAGTACCACGCCATAAGCGACGAGGAGGCGCTCGCGGCGTTCCGCGAACTCAGCGAGGCCGAGGGCATCATCCCCGCACTCGAACCCGCCCACGCCCTCGCGCTCGCGAAGAAACTCGCACGGCAGGACCGCCACGACACGCTGCTGGTCAACCTCTGTGGCCGCGGCGACAAGGACATGCAGACGGCGGCCGAGAAGTTCGACCTCGGTCCGTCGTGACGGTCGCCGACCTGACAATCGGCGAGTTCCTCGACGGCGTCGCCTCGCGGGCGGTGACGCCCAGCGGCGGCGCAGTCGCGGCCGTCGGCGGCGCTGCCGGCGCGGCGCTGTGCGAGATGACGTGCGTCCACACCATCGCGGCCGCCGCCGACACCGACACTGCCACGCTTCGCGGCGCCCGGGACGACCTCGCGGACCTCCGCGCGCAGTTGCTGGATCTCGCCGACGAGGACGTGGCGGCGGTCGACGGACTGCAGGCTGCCCTCGAGGTGGCCGACGCGATGGAGGAGGAGGGAGTCCAGGAGGCGGCCGAGCGCGCAACCGAGTCGCCCCTCCGGACGGCCGAGGCGTGCCGGGACGTCCTCGAGCGTGCGACGGTGGCCGCGGACGCCGGTGCGCCCACCGCTGTTCCCGACGCCGCAACCGGCGCGTCGCTCGCCCACGCCGGCCTCCGGGCGAGTGTCTGGACGGCGCGGAGCAACCTCGGGTTGCTCGCGGACGCCGCGTTCGTCGCCAACGCCGAGGAGCGCGCGGCCGGTCTCGAGTCCGACGGGTCGAGGCTCCTCGAGAGCGTGGCGGCGGCCGTCCGCGAGACGTGGTAGCCGAACGCGACTGTCGTCGGTGGATGACCCTCGCACCCACGCAGTGACGGCGCCTACAGACTGCCCCCGGCACCGGGGTCACCACGACGGATCCTGTGTCGAGATTCGATACACTGCGTTAGTTTATACGAAAAACTGTTCAATCAAGCCGTGTGGAACTCAGAACAGTCCCCGCCGGGTCCGACGAGCGTGGGCAGGCCGAAACAATCGGCGTGATCCTGTTGTTCGGGCTGGTGTTGACCGGAGCGGTCGTCGTCGTGTCGATGGGTTCGATCGCGATTGACGCGACACAGGATCAGGTCTCTGAGGACCGCGCAGAGCAGGCGATGACCCAGTTCGACTCGAAGGCAGCACTGGTCGCCCTGGGCAACAGTGACACCCAGGAGGTGGACTTCGGGACCGACCGGCAGTCGAACTACGAGGTCGACGAGGGCGAGGGGTGGATGCGGATCACGGTCGAGAACCAGACCGACAGTACCACCACCACGCTGGTCAACGAGTCGCTGGGGACGGTCACCTACGAGGTCAACGACAACACCATCGCATACCAGGGCGGGGGCGTCTGGAAACGCATCGGGGCCAACGAGAGCCGGATGGTCTCGCCGCCGGAGTTCTACTTCCGCAACGGCACCCTGACGCTCCCCGTCGTCAACGTCACCGGCGCCTCCTCGCTCGGGAGTACGGCGTCGATCACGCACCAGGAGACGGTACAAGAGTATCCGACCGCCGGAGACGAGAACCCGCTGGAGAACCACCTCGTGAAAGTGTCGGTCAAGAGCCAGTACTACAAGGGCTGGGGACGGTACTTCGAGGAGCGCACCGACGGGGAAGTGGAGTACGACCACGCCCGGAACGTGGTGAACCTGACGCTCGTCTCGCCACTC
>CAZUVE010000158.1:0-6309 GCA_964623735.1 uncultured Halobacteriales archaeon
CGTCGCCGGCATCATGCTGAACTTCACCGACGAGGTGGACCTGCTGACCCGCGGCGACGACCCCACCTGGAGCGACGAGACGGCGGACGTCCTCGAGAGCCATCCAATCGACGTGATCCACGAGGACGTGACCGGCGTCCAGAACGGCGAGGACGGCTGGCTGAAGGCCCTGGAGTTCGAGGACGGGTCCGTCCGGGAGTACAGGGGTGGGTTCGCGATGTACGGCTCGGAGTACAACAACGGCATCGCCCGCGAACTGGGCTGTGACATCAACGACGACGGCACCATCGCGGTCGGCGACCACGGGGAGACATCGGTCGATGGCGTCTACGCGGTCGGGGACTGTGTCCCGGGTCACAACCAGATCCCGGTCGCGCTGGGCCAGGGTGCCAAGGCCGGCATCGACGTTCACTTTCGCCTGCGCGATTTCCCGCGCGAACCCGAAGACCTCGACGACCTCGGTCCGGTCCGGTCAGAGGAGGTCCCGGGTATCCCCGACGAACTCCTCGAACAGGCCGTCGATTTCCACACGTACGATTGATACGGATTGCTGTACCTGTGTCCCAGTACGACCGCACGACAGCGTGCGGTCGATCCGGCACTGACGTACAGCGATCCGTACGACGGCAACAGCACTGCTTACGACTCTCCACCCGGTATCACATCACGAGAGTGCCGTTGTGCCGGACGGAAATCTTCTCCCCGCCCGAATAACTGGCCCCGCACGTTCTCCCCTCCTCCTCGGGGTGGGGAGTATCTTCACGTCGGTGTAGCCGACAGTATCAGATCGAACTCGGAGTCACGGGTTCTCGGCGGTGTACGGACCATGCCCGGTTAACTGCGTCTCGCGTCAGCGTAAGGGCGGGCTCCGCCGACTAACGTCACCCTCAGTCGGATTCTTACGGCTTCCGCAGGAATGACGTGACATGGCGTGTATCATCTGTGATGCCGGGTCGAGTGTCAGAACGCGGATCGAGTTCCTCCCCTCGCGCAAGAGCATGGAGGTGTCCATGTGCGACGGCTGTATGCGGGACGTCGCCGCCACGAAGTCGGTCAACGTCGTTCGGCTCGACAGGTAGTCTCCTCCGGGGCGGCCATGTCGGTCGCGGAGTCGCCCTCCAGCCCCGTGAGGAGAGTCTCGATGTGGTCGTCGGCAGTGCCGAGCCACTCCCGCAGCCCTGCCCGCAACAGGGCGCGCACCTCGTCGGGTGGGCGGGCCGAGTACTGGTAGAGGTGTCCGCCGGACTGGAGTATCCGCCGGCGCCGCGTGACCAGTCCATTCTGGAACAGGCGGTTCAGGTACCGGTTGACGTTGCTACGGTCCCGGTCGAGATCCTCGGCGAGGTCGCCGGCGCTTCCGCACTCGCGTGCAGCCAGTGCGAGGTACGTCTCCCGCTCGCCGACGCCGATGTCGAAGACGACTCGCAGGACCTCCTCAAGCGACGGCGGGGTCACGGTGTCCGGTGCCGGCGCCTCCTCGCGGGTACCGACCGGAGTCTGCTCGTCGGTCTCTGCGGTCTGCCAGGTGTCGGCCGGGACGTCGTCCGCGAGGACGTACTCGGAGCGTTTACTCATGGATCTCCAGATGTTCGTCGCCCCAGTCGTGCAGCGCCAGCAGGACGGGCGTCAGCGCCTTCCCCGCCGGCGAGAGGGAGTACTCGACGCGGTTCGGAGCGTCGTCGATTTCGTTGCGCTGGACGACGCTGTACTCCTCAGCGAGGACGTCCAGACTCTCGGCGAGCATCTTTCCCGAGATGCCATCGATCTCTCGCTTGAGGGCGGTGAAGCCCGTGCTCCCGTCCCGGAGGTGAGAGAGGATCAGCGCGTGCCACTTCCGGCCGAACAGGTCGGAGACGGCCAAGAGGACGGTACGCTGTTCGAGACGGGGGGCATCTCTCCTGTCGAACTGTCGATGTAGGTCTGCTTCTGTACTCATGCGACGGTACAATATGGACTAGACAACAGGTTGAAACGTATCCCTAACCCTCTGGTTGCACTCGGCCAACGTACGTTGGTACGTCGCTAGCGACCGGCTATTCCACTCGTCGGTCACTCCGATCTCCCCCGGTCTGCACCTTCGAACTACAACCGAAGGGGGCCGAAAAGTACGGGACGGTAGGGTAATACCAACGTACGTTGGGAAGGGTTTTTATAACCTCGACGTCCAGGCGTACCGTATGTCAACCGGTCTCAGGAGCGACAGCCGGTTCCTCCGGGAGGTACTCTTCGACTCGTCACACGGCGTGGTCGTGGTGGATGCGGTCGGCTCTCTCGTCTTCAGCAACGGTATTCTCGAGACGTGTCTCGGCTTCGAGTCCGAGGCGCTACTGGAGAGACAGCTGGACGATTTGGCTGCCGATGGGCAGGTCCTCGATCGGGTCCGCGAGGCCGCCGACGCGACGCCGGGCACCACGGTCGAGTTCGCGCTTCGTGACGTCGATGGCGAGAGCGTCGGGATGGCCGCCACATGCGAAGCGGCCACATTCGAGGGGACTCGCTATCTCACGCTGTGGTGTCAGGAGCGGCGCATCGGCACCGACTGCGAGCGGCGCGATGATACCCCGGAACCGGGGGCCATCGACGGCGTCGCGATCGAGGAAGTGACGGGCGTTTGGCAGGAACTGCTCGACGTGTCGGACCCGTCGACAGTCGCCGAGACGGCACTGGGCGCGCTCGGGCGACTCCTCGGGACCGACGTCGCCTGCGTGAGAGTTCTCGACGAGGAGTCGAACGCGCTCGAACGCCTCGCGACGACCGACCACGCCGCCGATCTGCTCGCGTCCTGGCCCGCCTTCGACATGCACAGGAGTCTCGCTGGCCGTGCGCTCCGGCGGGGAGAACCGGTCGTCGACAGGCCCGAGACCGCCGACGAGCGCGAGAACCTTCACGTCCCGATCGAGGACCACGGGACGATCTCGGTGTTCGGGACCGGAACTGGTCTGACTGCCCGGGATGTCGAGGTCACCGAGCGTGTTGCGTCGGTCGTCGCCGCGGCCCTCGACCGTCTCCATCGGGAGGTCGACGCGCAGCCACTGTCGGTACCTGTCCGCGACATCGTCGCCGACGCCGCCGACGCAGAGACCCGCGAAAGCATCGGACAGAGGGTCTGTGAGCGACTGGTCGCCACGGACTCGTTCGCGAGTGCGTGGTTCATCGAAACCGACGTCGACGGCGCCTGGCGGGCGATCGAGGCCAGCGCAGGCGAGACAGAGTCGCCGCCGGAGGGTGCCAGGCGGGCCGAGACGGGGGACGACGAAAGTGACGACCCCGTGGGTCGAGCGGTCGAGACCGGCGACGTCTGCCTCGTCCACAGGCGGCGGACGGTTCGCAACGGCGAGCAGGCACAGACGGACACCGAGAGCGTCGAGACGACCGTGGTCGTGCCTGTTGCCCACGACGACCGGACCTACGGGGTGGTTGTCGTCCAGTCGGAAGCAGACACGACAGACAGGGCCCTGCGCTCGGAACTGGGGCTGTTGGGTGACGTCGCGGGGCTGGCGGTTTCGGCAGTCGAGCGCCGGAAACTCCTGCTCTCCGAGCGGGTCCAGCAACTCGAGATCGAAGTGACCGATCCCGACTGCCTCGCGGTGGCCGTCTCCGACGCGGTCGGCGGGGCGTGTGAGATCGAACACCGGACGCTCACGAACGACGGCGACCACCTCTGTTACCTGCACGTCGAAGCCCCGCCCGAGACGACACAGCGAGCCACCATCGACCTCGGATCTGTGACCGACTGCCGGGTCGTCGACACCGACGAGGAGGGCTGTCTGCTCGAAGTCATCAAGACCCGGTCGGGTGCCGAGGCGCTGATGGACATTGGGGCGACAGTCCGGAAGGCAACCGCGGACAGCGGCGTTGGGACACTTGTCGTCGAGACGCCCCTCTCGACGGACGTCCGCGAAGTTGTCGACGCCTACACCGAGCTGAATCCCGAATCACACCTGGTCGCAAAGCGGGAGATCGACCGGTCGGTTTCGACGGCCGACGCTCTCGGTCAGCGCATCGAGGAGAAACTGACGGAGAGACAGCTGTCCGTCCTGACCTCGGCGTACTATGCAGGCTACTTCGAGTGGCCCCGCGCGAACACGGCCGAGGAAGTCGCCGACGCGCTGGGAATCAGTCCTGCGACGCTCCACCAGCACCTCCGTGCTGCCGAGCGGAAACTCCTCGATCTGGTCTGCGAGGACGAGCCACGTCCCGCCGGCAGCTGACTTGTGATTGCCGGTCGTCACCCATCAGTACGGATCCCACACGTAGACAACTCCCGCATACAAGACCGCACTGAGGGCCCCGACTGACGCTGCCTCTCTGCCGAACGCTCAGACGGCACCGATCAGGAGTCCTGTCACTCGTCGCCTCATAGGGTCGGTTGTGACGTTCTCTCGGCCCGACCGCACGACGGTGTGCAGTCGATCCGGAACTGGCTTACAACCGACCCTATCAACCGGTATCGGTAAGATATTGTCGAGTCTTTTACAGTTCTACAGACCACACTTCAGCGATTAGCTTCTGCGGTGCAGGGCGCTAATCCCCCTTCCTCAACTAGCAGCGCAGTCCGCAAGAGCGGACAAGCAGCACAGTAGGGAGGGGATACAGCGCCCGTCATCGTTTCACTTTCAGTTTGTGCGGTGCATTTACAACAGTGCCAGTCGAAGACTGGAACTGTGATGGCACTACTCATGGCCGCCGCTGAGTACACCGACAAGAAGGTGGGCGACGGCCACATCTGCCGTCACCATCGAGTAGGAGTGGGACACTCCGAATCCACGCCTGCGGAGACTGCGCTCCCTGCGCGGATGGTCGGCGTAAGCCGAGCATCCGTGAAAAAGCGTGTCGCGGAAACAGGAAGCCCCTGCCTCAAGGAGCCGCCAATGGCGGCGAGTAGGCAGGGGTAGTTCACTTCCGTGACAGACTCACGACAGCTGCAATCCCACCAGCAGCGAGGATGCCGCCGAAGACGAACGCCGCCGACCACGAAATGTTCTCGACGAGCCACCCGACAGTGACCGGTGCTGCCAGCGAGCCAGCAATCGAGAGCGTCATCAAGACTGCGAGGCTTGTGCCCCCCGATCCGGCAGCTGCAACCTCGTCAACGTAGACGTAGAACACGCCAGTCCCGAGTTGCGAGCCGACACCCGCAAGCAGTAGTGCGGCGGCGAACCCGATTACAGACGTGGCGAGCGCCGCCCCGACGAGGGCCGGACTCACCAGCACGAACGCGGCGACAATCACCGGACTACGACGACCGCCGACGCGATCAGAGAGCCACCCACCGCCCGGACGAGCAAGGATTCCCATCGCCGGCAACAGCGCAGAGAGGACCCCAGCCGTGCCGATATCGACACCGATCACTTCCGTTGCGTAGGTTGGCATCCACGAGTTGAACAACACGAACAGCGAGTAGGCACAGAAACTACTGAGCGAGATTGCCAACACCCGTCTATCCTGTAGGGCGGTCACGAACCCCGACAGCGACAACGCCGTGTCGTTCCGGATGGGATCGTCGACCGCCCAGACGAACAGCGGGAGTCCACAGACAGTGATGACCGCGTAGGCAGCCACCACACCTCGCCAGCCGAGTATACCCTCCAGGGGTGGTCCGAGTGCCTGTGCGAGTGTGACGCCGACGGGCGCACTCGTGACGAACAGGCTGGTCCCGAGCGCTCGTCGCTTCGGGGGCATCACCTGGCTCACGATATTGACGTTGGCCGTCCACAGGAAGACTGCCGTTGTGCCGCCAACGAACCGCGTGGCGAGAAATGCCGGGTATGTCGGTGCGACCAGTGCTGCAACAGCGGCAGCGAGAAATACACCCACTCCCACCCAGACGAGTACCCGGTTGTCGTACCGGTCCATCACGAAGCCGCTGGGGACCTGAAACACGCCCCAGGCGAGAAAGACGATACTGATCGCAAACCCTGCCGCAGTCTTGTCGATATCGAAGGCTGCAACGAACGGCGGCAGGATACTCGCTGGCGCAAACAGGTACGCATTGAACCCGGTCGCTACCAGGAAAGAGCCAGCGAGCCCCATCCACGGCCGTCTCACAGCTGCCGACGTGGAACTCACACAGGTATCTCACTCAGAGGGTGTCAAAACCCCAGCGATTGACCTCTCGTAACGTATCGATGGATTGGATTGTGGGACCAACCGATCCCTCGCGTCTACACAAGAGAGGGGGTATGTGATCCAAACAGCTTATGCTGTCGGCTATCCCGACCTGAAGAGATTCCCCGGCCCGGGGTGCCGATACTGCTCGCGCGCGGAGAGCCAAACAGTATCACCACCATTCGTATTCGGTTACGCCCA
>CAZUVE010000159.1:0-2937 GCA_964623735.1 uncultured Halobacteriales archaeon
TGCGCGTCTCCAACCGGCTGGCGGACTTCGAGAGCGAGGTCGATCGGTGGCACGTCGACACCGAGAAGCAGACCGACTCCGTCGAGGCCGCCGAGGGCGTCGAGGCGCCCAACACCCAACGGCGCGCCGACTCGAAGACCAACTGAGAGGGTCGGTTGTAAGCCATTTCTGGATCGACCGCACGCGTCGTCCGGCCGGTCCGGAACTGACTCGCAACACTGTACGCGAGCCCCGACGGCTGGTTCTGGCGTTGACAGGTGGTGCAACCTCTTTCACGCCCGAGCGAGTTGTCCCGGGTATGCCCCTGGACACCGACCGCGTCGAGACGATCACCGTCGACTCCTACGGGACGCTCGTCGACCCCAGCGCCGCTGAGAGGCGCCTCGAAGCACTCGTCGACGACCCCGAACCGGTGTCGAACCGCTGGCGCGCGCAGTCGATCGCATACACGATGATCGCAAACCACGTCGACGCCTACCAGCCCTTCTACGAGATGAACCGCGACGCACTCCAGTACGCTCTGGACGCCAGCGGCGTCAACCTCCCGCCCGAGGACCGCGACGAGATACTCGAAGTCTACCACGAGCTCGACGTCTTCGAGGACGTCCGCGACGGGATCGAGCGCCTCCGCGGTGGAGGGTACCCCGTCTACGTGCTCTCGAACGGCAATCCCGAGATGCTCTCCTCGATGGTCGAACACGCCGACATCGGCGACCTGATCGAGGACACCATCAGCGCCCACGAGATCGAGACGTTCAAGCCCCACTCCTCGCTGTACGAACACGCCGCCGACCGGACCGACACGCCGGTCGAAAACATCGTCCACGTCGCCGGGCCGGCCTTCGACATCCAGGGCGCCATCCACGCCGGCATGCAGGGCGCGTGGATCGACCGCTACGACAACCCCTGGGGGGAGTTCGGCGGCGACCCCGACGTCACCATCGAGACGTTCTACGACCTCGCAGAGGAACTTGGCGTCTGACAGCCACCGCTGCGAGCCGTCTCGGGATCGACCGGGCGCCGGCGTGCGGTCGAGGTGCCCGTCGGGGAACGCTCGCGACCCGCGGCGTCACGCGTGGAGGAACCGTTCGAGGCCGACCAGGCGGTCGGCGACGACGATCGCGACGACGGCGACGAAGACGTAGACGCTGGCGACGGCGGCGATCTGTGGGCTGATGTTGCCCCGGATCGCGCCGTAGATGGCGACGGGCAGCGTCTCTGTGTCGGTGGTGGTGATGATGAGGCTGACGATGAACTCGTTGAGCGCGAGCATGAACATCAACAGCGCGCCGGAGATGACCCCGGGCATCAGCGACGGGAGGGTCACGTGGAGGAACGTCTGGATTTCCTCGGCGCCGAGGCTCCGGGCGGCGTCCTCGAGGGTCGGGTCGAAGGCGTTGACGCTGGAGGCGACACTCCAGATCATGAACGGGATGTTGATGATGGTCAGTGCGAGTCCGACGGGCCACAGCTGGTTGATCCAGCCCAGGCGGCCGAAGATGATGAGCAACACGAACCCCGAGACCACGAGCGGGACGGTGAATGGCAACAGCAGGTAGATCTGGACGCCGTGCTCGAACCGGATGTCGTAGCGGTTCAGCCCGAGCGCCGTGGCGACGCCGATGGGGATCGAGATGGCGGTACAGAACGTGGCGACGAACACGCTGTTGACGAACGGCTCGATGTACTGTGGCTCGTCCAGCAGCGACACGTACCACTTCAGGGAGAGTTCGGTCGGGGGAAAGGAGATGATCTGGTCGGCGCCGAGCGAGACGACGAGGATGATGACCGACGGAAGGATCAGGAAGACCAGCTCGAAGAGCGCGAACACGGTCAGGTACGGGTGATCGCCCCCGAACCGGCGCGCGAGGCTCACGCGTCGTCTCCCTCCGCGCCGAGGGTCCCGGTGCCGTACACCTGGAACACGACCAGCACGACCAGCGAGGCGACGGCGACGAGCACCAGGCTCAGGACCGCCGCGAACGGGTAGTTCAGCGTGCCGAACACCTTGTTGTAGATGAAGTTCGCGACGAAGCTGAGTGTCCCGCCGGCCAGCAGGTCGGGGATGGAGTAGTTTGCCATGCAGATGGTGAACACGACGATAGTCGCGGCGGTAATTCCGGGGCGCGCGAGCGGCAACACGACGTGCCGGAACGTCTCCCACTGGCTCGCGCCGCAGTTCTTCGCCGCCCGCTCGAGGTCGGGGTCGATACCCGCCATCGCCGGCGTCAGCATCAACACCGCGAACGGCAGGAGGTACTGCACCAGCCCGATGACGAGCGCGGCGGGCGTTCCGAGGATGCTCACCGTGCCGAGCCCGGCACTCGCGAGCACCCAGCTGACGAGGCCGTTCTCCCCCAGGATGATGATCCAGCCGTACGCGCGGATGATGACGCCGGTGAAGAAGGGGACGAACAGCCCGAACAGCAGCAGGTACCGGAACCGCGGGCGGTCGGTCCGCACGACCAGGTACGCGTACGGCACCGAAAGCACCACACAGGCGACCGTGACGAGCGCCGAGTACGCTACCGTGCGGAGGAACACCCGGTGAAACGCTGGCGTCTCGAGCAGGCGCTCCCAGTTCGTTAGCGTGTAGTCGTAGACCAGGATCTCGATCGTGTCGAAAGTCAGGAAGCTGTACCACGTCAGCATGGCCATCCCGACCGCGAGGAAGCTGACCAGCAGGACCCCCGGGAGGATCAGCGCGTACCCGAACTTGTCGGAGACGCCCGCGAGACGCACCGGCAACCGCTTTTTGACCGCGATGAGCGCGTCGAGGACACGCCACTTGATCCGCAGGCCCGCGCGCCGGACCTCCTCAGCGACGCTCACCAGGGTCCGCCCCCTGTGCGCGCCCGGCTGTCCCCGGATATCGGTGCGTGAGTGTTCACGTCGGTGTATGGTTGTTCGCCGACGGGTGAAAATAGTTGCTCCACG
>CAZUVE010000159.1:3037-6226 GCA_964623735.1 uncultured Halobacteriales archaeon
CGGCGCCCCGGGAACGTGTACGTGTCCGACAGAGCCGCGGCAAATGTCCGCCACGACCAACCGCCGGTATAAATACGTGACCGTATGGCGGGTTTATTTGTATATCGATGGATAGACACAGAACGAACGATGAGAGACAGCGACAATCGAAACGGCGGGGCCGGGCGGACAACGCGTAGACAGCTCCTCGCGTCGGCGGGCGCGGCGTCGGTCGTCGCGCTCGCAGGTTGTAGTGGTGGCAACGACGGTAGCAGCGACGGCGACGGTGGCAGCGACGGCGACGGTGGCAGCGACGGTGGCAACGACGGTAGCAGCGACGGCGACGGTGGCAGCGACGGCGGCTCGACCGACGGGGAGAGCAGCGTCCCGGAGAAGCCGGACTCGATAACCGTCCGGGCCTGGGGCGGCGCCTGGCAGGACAACCTCGACCAGTACGTCTCCAAGCCGTTCACCGAGGAGACGGGCATCCCGGTCGAGTACGACAACTCCACCGAGGACGAGATGCAGGCGAAGATCCGGACCGCGATCAGGCAGGACCGCGAGCCGCCGGTCAACGTCCAGTGGTCGCTGACGAAGACGAGCTACCAGTCGTACCAGATCGACCTGATGGCGCCGCTGGACACCGAGGTCGTGCCGAACCTCGGGAGCCTGCTGGGGGCCAGCCAGCCCGACGTCGACGGGCCGGACTGGCCGTTCGTCAACCTCTATTCGTACACGTACGCGCTGACGTACAACACCGACGAGGTGTCCACGGAGCCGGAGTCGTGGCAGATGTGGTGGGACGAGGGGCTGGAAAACGAGATCGGGCTCTACCCGAGCGGCCACGGCGTGACGCCGGTCATCTCGGAGATGACCGACACCGAGATGGGCTCCGTCGAGGAGATGGACCCCGTCTGGGAGATGTACCGCGACCTCAAGCCGAACGTGGGCACGATCGGCGAGGACGCCCACCTCACGCAGAACCTCCGCCAGGGCGAGGTGTCGATGGCCGTGATGCTCCCGGCGAACATCGTCAACGCACAGGACGATGGCGCGCCCGTCGACTTCACCATCCCCGAGGAGGGCGCCCGCGCGGGCCGGGACACGATGTGGATCCCCAAAAACCAGGACGAGAGCCACACCTACTGGGGACAGAAGTACGTCAACACCGCCGCCAGCGGCGACCACATCGGCCCCTGGTGTGTGAACCTCGGCGTGGCCCCGCTGCACCCCGACGCGGAGATCCCCGGCTGGATGGAGGAGTCGGTCGCCTTCCCGACAAGCGAGGAGCAGTTCGCGCAGATGATCACCCCCTCGCTGCAGGTCCTGACCGAGCACGAACCCGACTGGGAGAGCCGGGTCAACGAGATCATGGAGGGCTGACGGGACCGGCTACCGGAGCGGGCCGTCGAGTGCGCCCTCGACGCGGTCGAACAGTCGGTCGGAGGCGATCAGGTCCCGGACGGCCGCGACGTCCTCGCCGACCGGCCGGTCCGTCTCGAGGGGCGGGACGTGCTCGCGGACGAGCCTTGCGGCCGCGCCGGTGCCCGCCCCCGGGTCGTGGTCGGCGACGAACTCCAGGGCCTGTGTCGCGCAGGTCAGCTCCGTCGCCACCGCGTACAGCGCCCCCTCGGCGACCTCGCGGGCCCGCTGTGCGCTCTGTGCGCTCATGCTGACGTGGTCCTCCTGGTTGCCGCTGACCGGGATGTTGTCCGTCGAGGGCCGCCCGTGCGAGCGCGCCGTGCTCACGAGGTCTGCCGCGGTGTACTGGGCGATCATGTACCCCGACTCCAGGCCGCTCCCCGCGGTCAGGAACGGCGGGAGGTGGTCCTCCTGGACGTTCGGGTTGAGCATGCGATCGACCCGGCGCTCGGAGATGGCCGCGAGTTCCGCGAGGGCGCCCGTGACGTAGTCAAGCGGCAGCGCGAGCGGCTCGCCGTGGAAGTTGCCGCCCGAGAGCACGGCGGCGCGGTCGGTCCCGCTGGCGCGGGCGTCGACGTCCGCCGCGTCGAAGACGAGTGGGTTGTCCGTCGCGCTGTTGAGTTCCGTCTCCACCGCCCCGCGGAGGTGGGCGACGGCGTCGCGGACGGCGCCGTGGACCTGCGGCAGACACCGGATCGAGTAGGCGTCCTGGACGCGGTCGCAGTTGCGGTGGGACTCGACGATGTCCGAGCCGGCGGTGAGCGTGCGGACGTTCCGTGCGGCGTCGGCGTGGCCGGCGTGCGGGCGGACCTCCTGGATCCGGGGGTGGGCCGAGGCGGTGGTGCTCATCGTCACCTCCGTCGTGAGCGCGCCGGCGACGTCGGCCGCCCGGAGCGCGCGTTCCGCGTCCCGGAGGACAAGCGCGGCGAGCCCGACGGTCAGCTGGGTGCCGTTGACCAGCGCCAGCCCCTCCTTGGCGCGCAACTCCAGGGGCTCGAGCCCCCGCCGCGCGAGCGCCTCGCCGCCGGGGAGGCGGTCACCGTCGACCAGCGCCGCGCCCTCGCCGATCCCGACCAGCGCGAGGTGGGCCAGCGGCGCGAGGTCGCCGCTGGCGCCGAGGCTGCCTTTCGCCGGGACGACCGGGTGGACACCCTCGTCGACCATCGCGACAAGGAGGTCGACGACCTCCTCGCGCACGCCCGAGTACCCCTTCAGGAGGGCGTTGAGGCGCGTGACGAGCATCGCCCGCACCGCCTCCGTCGGGAGCTCCTCGCCGGTCCCGGCGGCGTGGCTCCGCAGGAGGTTGTGCTGGAGCGTCCCGATCTCGTCGCCGGGGATGCGCTCGCCGACGAGGTCGCCGAAGCCGGTGTTGACGCCGTAGACCGCCTCGCCCGAGGCGACAACCTCCTCGACGCGCTCGCGCGAGGCCCGGACCCGTTCCCGGGCCGGCCCCGGCACTGTCAGGCCGGCGCAGTCCCGGGCAACGGCCTCCACGTCGGCGGGCGTCAGCGACTCGCCGTCGACGACCACCTCATCCGGCACCGGGGACCACCTCCCCGGCGTCGTGGACCACACGCCCTCGCTTGAGGACCGTCTCGGTCGTCCCGACGCCGAAGTTGTACGGCAGGTGTTCGTGGGACGGGACGTCCGCGACGACGAGGTCGCCCGGCGCGCCCTCGGCGAGGGTACCCGTCCCGTCGACCAGGTCGAGCGCCGACGCAGCGGTCGCCGTGGCGGCCCGGACGGCCTCGCCGGGCGGCATCCGCATCCCGTGACACGCGAGGTCGA
>CAZUVE010000160.1:0-6129 GCA_964623735.1 uncultured Halobacteriales archaeon
TACCGGGCGTCGTCGAACATGTACCGGGAGATCCGCTCCAGTTCGCTCTTGCTGATCTGCGCGAGGAACCCGCGGTACTGCGGCTTGACAAGCGAGTAGTGGCGCCGGGCCATCCCCTCGTAGGTGAGGATCTTCCAGGGGTACTCGTCGACGTCGATCTCCCCGGCGCGGGCGCGCTCGAGCGTCTCTGCGTCGATCCGGGGGTCATCGGCCGACAGGTCCGCCAGCGAGCCGCTGTCGACGGTCGCGACGGCGTCGTCCGGCTCGAGGGTCTCCATGACCTGCTCGACGTCGACAGTGTCGTGGAAGTTCCGCCAGGTCACCCCCTCGACGCGCAGGAGCTTCTCGGCGACGTGGCGCCGGTTCTCCGTGTTCTCGATGTACTCCCACAGCTGCATGCCCAGCTTGTAGGGGTTCAGTCCCGGCGCCCCGAGCACCTTGGCCATGTGGTCGGCGTACGTGACGAACTCGTCCTCGCCGGCGAAGTTCTCGCCGGTCATCATCGCCGACTCCCAGTAGGCGGCCCACCCCTCGTTCATCACCTTCGTCATCTTCTGTGCCGCGAAGTAGTAGGCCTCGCGGCGCAGCACCTCGAGAATCTCCGTTTGCCACTCCTCCATGTCGACGGCCTTGCCGGGCTCGGCGTCGTACCGCTTGCCGTGCTTGCGGAGGAACCCGAGGACGTCCGGGTCGGGCTCCTCGGGGAAGGAGGCGGCCTCGTCGTCGTCGGCCTGTGCGTCGAGCCACTCGTCGTCGAAGACCTGTCGCTTGACCTCCTCGGAGAGCTCCAGGTCGTCGAGTTCCTCGTCGATGTCCGCCGTCTCCAGGTCGGGGACCACGGCCCCGAGGTCGACCGGCTCGTAGACCTCGTGCTGGTCGATGTTGTCCTCCAGGCAGAGGACGTGGTCGATCCACTTCTCGACCTCGGCGCGGTCGATCTCGGGATCGTGCATGTACTCCTCGATGGTGTCGGCGTGGCGGGCGAGCATCGCCGCGGCGTCGGGGTCGTCGGCGAACAGGCCGAACCACTCGTTGTTGTTGAAGAAGTCGGCGTGGGCCTCGACGTGCGTGATGACCGCCTTCTGGTCGGCCAGGCTGTTCGAGACCTGGAGGAACGCGTGGGCGGGGTTGTCGTTGTTGACGATCTCGAAGGCCTTGCCCCCGAGGAACTGTCCCTGTTTCCGCTGGCGGTCGTACTGCATTCCCCACCGCCAGTGGGGATAGCGCTGCTGGAAGCCGCCGTAGGCGATCAGCTCGTTCATCTCGTCGTAGCCGACGACCCAGTAGTTGACCGGGTACGGATCGAGGCCGAACCGCTCGGCCAGGTTCGACGCCTCCTCGACGACCTCCTGAAGGCGGTCGGCCTCGCGTTGCATCGTGAACTCGTCCTGCGTACTCATGTGTTGTCCTCCCGCGGGTCGGTGGGTGTCATTCCTCGTCCTCCGTGCTGAGTATCTCGTAGATTGCGTCGGTGACGTCCCCGGGTCCGGTGACGTAGGCGACGGCCACGTCGTCGCTGTCCCGGAAGTGGCGCTCGACCTCCTCGGCGTGGGTGGCGTTGATCGCGTTGCCCGACGGCTGGGTCTCGACGTAGGCGTGGAGGTTCGCGTCGATTCTCTCCATCAGCGGGACGACGTTCTCCTCGGTGTCGTTGCTTGAGTTCTCGGAGTCGCCCGCCGCGAAGACGTACCGGTTCCACTCGCTCCAGGGGTAGGCCTCGTCGAGGCGCTCCAGTGCGAGTTCGTACGCGCTGGAGATGCGCGTCCCGCCCCCCGACCGGATGCCGAAGAAGTCCTCGCGTTCGACCTCCCAGGCCTCGGCGTCGTGGGCGATGTAGACGAACTCGGCGTGGTCGTACTTTCCCTGGAGGTACCAGTCCAGCGGTGTGAACGTCCGCTCGACCAGCTCGCGTTTCTTCTGACGCATGCTCCCCGAGACGTCCCGGATGTTCACGACGACGACGTTCTTCTCGCGTTCCTTCTCGATCTCGGGGTAGCGGTAGCGCTCGTCCTCGCGCCTGAAGGGGATCTGCTCGATCCCCTCCCGCTGGATGCGCTGGGCCGTCGACTCCTCGTCGACGTTCTCCTCCATCTCCTCGATCGACGCCCACCTGTCTCTCTGGCCGGCGGGAATCTCCGCGTAGGCCTCCTCGATCCAGGCCCGGGAGACCGGCAGGTTCCGCTCGCGGGCCCACTCGAAGACGCTGGCCGGCCCCCAGCTGTCGACCCGCAGCGCCTCGCGCACGTAGTCGCGGTCGAAGTCCATCGCTAGCTTGCGCTTGAGCCCCTGCTTGAACAGCCGCTGGAAGTCGAGCGTGCTCGTCGGGCCGGTGCGCGTGATGTCCGTGAACTCGCCCTCGACCTCCTCGATTACCTTCTTGCCCTTCGGCTCGAGGTCGAGCCCGAGTTCCTCGTCGAGTTCCTGGGCGAACTCCTCGGGGTCCATCTCGTAGTACTCGTGTTCGCCGCCCTCCTCGCCGGGCTCGCCGTCCTCGTCGCCGTCGTCCGGCTGGGGCTGGCCGACCCGATCGCCCTCGTCGGCGTCACCCTGGCCCACGCCGCCCATGTCCCGCTGGTCGTACTCGAACTCGGGGAGGTCGACAATCTTGATCGGGATGCGCACCTCGTCGGGCCGGGACTGCCCGAGGTCGCCGTACTGGATGAACTCCGCGAGGTCCTGGCGGCGCTTCTCGCCCACCTCCCGGTACCGCTCGAGGTCGTCTCTCAGCCCCATCGGTCGATCACCCGGTTCCGCTGTGTCGCCTGGCTCAGTCCCATTTGTAACTCACCTGGCTCATGACGTGGCGGCTCGTCAGCTCGGCGGAGGCCTCGCTGTAGTCGAACAGGTCCTGCATGTTCTCGATTGTCTTTGCCTTGAGGTCGGCCGTCTCCGTGCCGCCGGGCGGGTTTGGCCACTGCCGCGGGTCGAAGTCCTCGTATGTCCGCCGGACGTCCTCCCAGTCGTGACTGCCAAGCACCGACCGGATCACGGGGATCTCCTTGGGGTTGACGTCCCCGACGCGGAACTCGTCGTCGCGCCGGCCCCACGCGTGGCGGTTCAACGCCGTGATGATCTTCTCGGTGCGGAACTGCCGGACCTGCTCGTGGGGCTTGTCGCCCTTGTAGTCGCTCTCCGAGAAGCGTCCGAGGTGTTCGACCTCGAAGATCTTCATCTTCAGGAGGTCCGGCGCCACCAGTTCGCCGCGGTCGTTCTCGAGTTTCTCGCCCTCTGCCCACGCGTAGACGTGCTCGATGTACTCCTCGACGGTCTCCTCGTCGACGCGCTTGTCGCGCATCATCGCGTCGAGGACGTCCTCCTCCTGGCGCGTGAACACGTAGTTCTTGACAGGAACGACCCGCTCCTCGAACTCTGCGGCCTCCGTGTTGGAAAAGACGGGGGCGTTCGGGAGCCCGTCGGCCATCGCGTCGAGGATGTCCCGGGGCATGATGACCCGCTCGACGGGCAGGTCCTCGTGGAACCGGTCCGAGTCCTCGTGGAGGTGGCTGGCGACCACGTCCCGCGTGAACGTGACCGGGATGCCGTGGTCGCCGTCGGTCGCGTCGTCGTCGAAGTCGAACTCGTCGATGTCGATCCGCTCGTCGCCCTCCTGGAGGTACCCGCGGTCGAACAGCATGGCCTTGTCGACCAGGTCCAGTCCCCCGGGCACGTCGCTCGCGTCCAGCCGCGTCACCACCGCGTACAGCGCCGCCGCCTCGATGGCGTGGGGCGCGAGTTCGCGCGTTGCGATCCCGGCGTCGCTCTCCCGGACGTCGATTGCGATCGGCTCGCGGATCCACTCCTCGATCTGCTCCCAGGACGTGGCGTCCCACACCTCTGTCCTGTTGGTCAGCTCCCGCCGGAGGAGCTGGGTCTCGAGCGAGAGGTTCGTCAGGTAGCCGAACTCGCGTTTGTCCAGGCGCCGTTTCAGCGCCTTCAGCGGGTCCTTGCCCTCGCGGTCGGCGTGCTGGTTCAGCTGGGCCTCGAGGTCGGGGTTCGAGATGATGATCAGCTGCGTGTCGATGTCCATCCCGATACCCTTGTCCAGTTTCACGCGGCCCTCGTCGGGGACGTTCAGCAGCTTCTGCAGGAGGTCCGCGTGCTGGGCGGCGTCCTCGACGACTGTCAGCAGGCCGTTGCCCTGCGAGAGTACGCCGTCGTAGGAGAACGCCTGGGGGTTCTTTCGGCCGCGCGAGTCCAGTTCCCGGAGCATGCCGGCCATCCACGAGCCGACCAGTCGTTCCTTGGGCTGGCCCTCGTCCTCGGAGTGTAGTACGCCGATCCCGCGCCCGACGTCGACGATGAAGTTTTTAACGCGCAGGTGCTCGGGGCTGGTCACCGCCGAGAAGAGGTCCTCGATTCCCTCTCGGCGGTACTGCTCCTCCAGGTAGTCGTAGGCCTCCCGACAGAAGGGGTCGAGGTCGCCCTCGACGCGGACAGGGATGTGGTCGTCCAGGCGGTCGTTCAGTTCCGCGACGATCTCGGTGCGCACCTCCTCCGGGAAGACGGTCAGCGGGTGGGACTGGACCGGGCTCTCGTACCAGTCGTCCTCGTCGTCGACCTCGCCGCCTCCGTAGGTCAGGCCGGGCGTCTCGCCGGCCCCGGCGACGTTCCACTCGACAGTGTACCGGCGCCCGTGGTCGGTCTTCGAGTACTCGCGGAGGCCGTTCATCAGACACCGCTTGAGTTCGGACTTGCCGGTCGCGGTGGGCCCGTCGAGCCAGAGTATCTTCTCGCCTTTGCCACGGCCCGCCGCGATCGACCGGAGGTCGTCGACGAAGTCGTTCAGCACCTCCGTGTTCCCGAGGATGGCGTGCTCGCCGTCGTTCCAGGGGTCGTCGAAAAACCGGTAGCGCTCCTTCTCCTCGCCCTCCTCGATGACCGTCCGGGTGCCGGCGTGTTCGACGGCGTCGAGCAGGTACTTCGACGCGTGGGCGGCCCTGTAGGGGTGGTCCAGCAACATCCCGACGTACTCCTCCAGGGACATCGGCCTCTCGTAGGTCTCCTGGAGGGAGCGGTCGGCCGCCTCGATGTACTCCTCGCCGCTCACACTACTCCTCCATCTCGCTTTTGGCGATCTCGGCGCCGGCGAACTCCAGCACTTCCTTGGCGCCCTCCTCGGAGTAGCCCTGCTCGATGAGGGCGTCGATCCACTGGTTGCGCTCGTCGTCGTCCATCTCGCCGCTCGAGACCAGCGCCGAGAAGTTGATGTTGTGCTTCTTGTCCTCCCAGAGTTTCCGTTCGAGGGCCCGGCGGAGGCGGTCGTTGTCCTGTGGTTCGAACGTCTCGCCCTCGCGGGCGCGCCGAGAAACCCAGTTTGCGACCTCCTGGCGGAAGTCGTCCTTGCGGTCCTCGGGCAGGTTGAGTTTCTCCTCGACCGACCGCAGGAACTGTTCGTCGGGTTCCTGCTCGCGGCCCGTGATGGTGTCCTCGACGGTGTCGTCGTCGATGTAGGCCATCACGTGGTCCATGTACTTCTCGCCCTGGCGCTGGATCTCGTCGACGTCGTAGGCCAGCGCGTGGCGGACGTCCTCGATGGCCCGCTCCTTGTACTCCTCGCGGACGAGTTCGAGATACCGGTAGTAGGTCTCGAAATCCTCCTCGTCGATCGATCCGTGGTTCTCGAGGTTCTCCTCCAGGTGGTTGAACGTCGTCAGCGGCGAGAGGAACTGCCGGTCGCGGTGCATCGAGTCCATGATGGCCTCGGCGATCTCGTCGCCGATGAACCGCGGCGAGACGCCGTCCATGCCCTCGCCGATGTCGGCTTTCTCCTCTGCCTCGTCCCGGAGTTTCTTCACGTCGATGTCCTCGGCCTCGTCGATCTCGCCGCTGTAGGCCTTGGCCTTCTGGACGAGGTCGACTTTCCCCGTGTCGGGTTCCTCGACGCGGGTCAACACGCCGAACAGTCCGGCCATCTCGAGGGTGTGTGGCTCGACCTGGATGTCTGGCAGGTCGGCGTTACGGAGCATCTTCCGGTAGATCATCGACTCCTGCTCGTACTCCAGCACGTAGGGGCAGTCGATGCGCTTCGTGCGGTCGTTGAACGCCTCCATCTTCTCGTCGCCTTTCTTGTCGCGGTACTCGGGCATGTTCGTCCGCCCGACGATCACCTGGTCGATGTCGATCCGCGGG
>CAZUVE010000161.1:0-2740 GCA_964623735.1 uncultured Halobacteriales archaeon
CCGCCCCGGCGGCGGCCTCGGCGTACCCCGAGGCGAACGCCCGTCCGGAGTCGGGAACCGGCATCACGACGTCGGTCTCGATGCCCGACTCCGTCCAGAGTTTCGCGCCCAGTTCTCGGCGCACCTCGTAGACCAGTTCGCCGTTGACAGTCGAGTCCGGCCGCGCGAAGTAGACGTGCTCGAAAAAGCAGTTGGCCGTGTGCTCGCGGTCGACGAGCTGGTAGGAGTCGAAGCCCGATCCGTCGGGCCGGAGAACCACGAGTTCGCCCGGCTGGACGTCACGGACCAGGTCGCCGTCCAGCGTGTCGATGGCGACCGACTCCGAGGCGATGACGTAGCCGTCGTCGAGTTCGCCGATGCACAGCGGCCGGTTGCCCTGTGGGTCGCGCACTCCCATGACGGTCTCGTCGTGCATGATGGTCAGCGAGTAGGAGCCGTGGACGCGGTCCATCGTTGACTTCACCGCGCGGACGAGGTCCTCCTCGAGGAGGTTCCGCGCGAGGTCGTGGGCGATCACCTCCGTGTCCCCGGCGGAGGTGAAGGCGTGACCCAGCGCGGCGAGTTCGTCACGGATCTCGGTAGTATTGACGAGGTTACCGTTGTGCGCGAGTCCGAGTGACCCGCTCTTGAACGAGACCGAGAACGGCTGTGCACAACACTCGTTGACGCCACCCTCGGTCGGATACCGCACGTGGCCGATACCGTTCGGCCCTTTCAGCGACTCCAGGTCCGCTGGGGAGAACGCGTCGCCGACCAGACCCATCTCGACGTGTTCGTACTGCTGGAAGCCGTCGTGGGTGACGACTCCGGCCGACTCCTGACCGCGGTGCTGGAGGGCATACAGCGAATAGTAGAGGGGACGGGCGGCGTCGCGGTCGGCGAGGGAGACGCCGACAACGCCGCACTTCTCGTGCATCTCACTCGCCGGCTTTACTCTGCCAGGCGTACTCCCGGCGCTTTGCAGACTTGCCGAACCCACAGGACGAACAGACCTTCTTTTTGACGTGGTACGATTTCTCCCCACAGCGTCGACACTTGACGTGTGTCGTGGTGTTTTTCTTGCCTTGGCTCGGGGTTCCTGACGTCATGGACGTATCGAAACGACGTTGTCGCCGCGTATAATCGTTGTGTCTTCGCCCGCCTCGACCACGAGGTTCATGTGCTGGTCGTACCCGGCCAGGCGCCCCTCGTGGATCTCGCCGCCCTTCAACTGAACTGTCACCTCACTCCCGACCGACGCCTCCAGCAGGTCTAGGGGTCTGCTTCCTCGGTCACTCATACCCAAACGGCCCGGCGACGAGCGCTTAAACGTACCGGCTCCGGCCTGTGGCAGTCGAGGGATACGCTCACACGTCCACTGTGAACCCGAACTCGTGGGCGCTGGTCGCGAACGCGCCGAGCAGGTCCGCTGCCGCGTCCAGATCCTCGAGGTCGAGCACCTCGACAGGCGTGTGCATGTAGCGGTTGGGTACGCCGAGATTCAGCGACGGGACGCCACCCCGCGAGGTGTAGAAGGCGTCGGCGTCGGTCCCGGTCCGACTGCCCGCCGCCTGCAACTGGACGTCGATGTCGGCCTCCGACGCGACGTGACGGACGGCCTCGACGACCGTCGGGTGGTTGGCGCTCCCGCGGGCGACGACCGGTCCAGCCCCGAGTTCGACCCCGGTATTGCGCCCTGCGGGGGTTCCCGGCGCGTCGGTCGCGTGTGTGACGTCGGTCGCGATTACGGCGTCTGGCGCGAGGTCGAACCCAACCATCTTCGCGCCCTGCAGGCCGACCTCCTCCTGGACGGTCGAGACCGCGTAGACGGTCGCCTCGGGGCCGGACTCGACGGCCCGTCGCAACCCTTCGGCCGCGGCCCAGACGCCGATGCGGTTGTCCAGCCCTCGCGCTGCGACGCGACCGTTCGCCAGTTCGGTGATCGTCTGCTCGAAGGTGATCGGGTCCCCGCGCTCGACCAACTCCTCGGCCTCGTCGGCGTCGTCGGCGCCGATGTCGACGTGCTGTTCGGTGATGTCGTCGACAGAGTCGTCCTCCCGGTCCCGCAGGTGGATGGCCGTCTGCCCGACCACGCCCGGCACCGACCCGTCGCTGGCGTGGACGCGGACGTGCTGTCCCTTCGAGACGGTGCGGTCCGACCCGCCGATGGGCGTCATCCGGATCGCGCCGCTGTCCTCGATGTCGCGCACCATGAAGCCGATCTCGTCGCCGTGGCCCGTCAGGGCCACCTCCGGTTCGCCGCCCTCTACGACGGCGACGGCGTTCCCGTAGTCGTCTGTCCGTACCTCGTCGGCGAACTTCCCGACGTACTCGACCCACTGCCGCTGACCCGACGTCTCGAATCCCGAAGGCGTCGCTGTGTCGAGCAGGCTGTCGAGGAACGCTCGTCGTGACTGTTCCATACCCGCTGTTTGTCGGGAATTGGCGTGAAAGCTCCGGTCTGTTCCAGTCGTTTCCGCGTGTCGAGGGTCCGTGCGTCAGCGGCGCTTCTACCTGTCCGGATACCGCGTAACGTTCTTTTTTGGATAGTACAGATTGTAAGCACCGTTCAATAGAATGTTCTCGTCGCCGACGGTCCCGTTAGTCGCCCGGATGAAATCAAAGGCATACTCCGTTCTGATGGTGGTCTCGACATCCTCTCCTCCAGGCACACTGGCGTAGAGGCGCATCCGCTCGGGAAACCGGTGTACGAGTCGCTGTCGCGATACATTCCGGATAGCTTCCCAGTAAGTCCGGAGGA
>CAZUVE010000161.1:2840-6097 GCA_964623735.1 uncultured Halobacteriales archaeon
TGTTCATCCCTAATCTGGCGCCATTCGGCCATCTTCAAATAATGTGCAGTCGAGTTCTCGCCGAGCGGGATATTACGCTCCACTTTTCGTGTATTGTTCAGCCGCGAGGCGAATTCTTCGAGACTCACTCTTTCGTCTGCGTATGCTACGGCCAGTTCGGTATCGAGAGAGAGCCGAGAGGAGATTTCCCCGTCTGTGTTCTGCACGACGATCCGAATTTCCTCCGGGCGATGTAGATCTGACCCGTTCGTACCTGCGGGATTCGCGCTGGCTTCGGTCCCGAGGACCACGCCCCGGACTGCCTCACGGACGACTTCCATCTCAGTCCGCTTGACTGTCCACTCCGGTGGCTGCCGAACGAGAATTGCACTGTACTCGGCACCGGCCGCCGCGTCGCGGACCCACGACCCGTCTTCTGCACCGTTTCTCTGGAGTTCGGTCACGATCTGGCGGGCAAGCAGTCGATGATCCTTGACGTTTGGAGAAGGTGTCGGCGTGGATGTCGGTGTGGTCTTGGACGTAGCAGTCGGTGTTCCTTCGGGTGCCGAGTCGGGCGTAACGGCTGATTTCTGCCCGGGCGTCTGCACCGCTGTCTGAGTCGAGGTACCGTCGTCACTCCCACCAGGAAGTACACCGGAACAGCCGGCAAACAGAACCATGCTCGTCAGGATCAGCACAAAAAATCTATCGTCTGTCACTCTCGTCACCTCTGCTCATCTGTACTGTCTCGACACCTCGTGGTTTCATTTGATGAATCAGAGTACATAGCCGCCACCACCGGTATAGCCGCTGCCACCGTGATAACCCCCGGAGTCACTGTCACTACTGGAACCGCTATCGTTACTGGAACCGCCACCACTGTCCCCAGTGCTGGCAGGGCTCCCTCCGTCGTCGTCACCGTCTCCGCTACCCCGGCCGTCACTGCTGTCCCAGCCATCGCTACCGTCAGTATTGATCCCACCACCTGAAACCAGTTTGTCGGCGGTGATGCTACCGTCGTAGGCAGTAGTGCCGGAGTCACCGGTCGATGTGTCCGGCGGGTCGTTCTCGGTCTCTCTGGACGGCAACCATCCGTCGTACTCGATGCTGTTTCTTTCGTTGCTGATACTTCCGAGACTCCCTTCACCCGTCGCCTGAAAATTGTTCTTCTCGCTAATCCCTGCTGCTGCTCCTTTTACCATATCTCTCTCTGTCACATCTTTTTCTTCAAACAACTCTACCACTCTCTTATCCTCATTCTTTTCTTTTATGCTTGTGAGATCCCCTACATGAACTTCTGCGCCAGCGACTTCGACAGTCGTATCGTCACCCTTCATCCGGGAAGCGAGGTCCTGACTGACTTCCCAGTCTGCGGTCTTCTTGCCGTTCTCTTCCTTGACCCTCAGCGTGATTAATCCGTTAGACGTGCACGGGCCGCACTCGCCGCTACCGTCGATGGTTCCCGGATCGAGTGTGCCTCCACCGCCACCGTCGCCGACGTTGACGTCGATGCTGTCAACCGCGCCGACGGCCTGCCGATCGGTGTCACGCTTGCCGGCGTCGTCGATGGCCACTGCAGTGACACTGTGGTTCCCCCCGGCGAACGAGAACTCCTCGGTCACCGTCCCGGAACTCCCGTTGACCGCGACGTGAGAGTGGTGGGATCCGTCGACGCGCCAGGTGACCGTCGAGAGTTCGGCGTCACCCGCAGTCGCCTCGGCGCGGTACGTCCGCGTGTCGCCGGCGATCACGTCTTCGGGGCCGGTTACCTCCACGCTCGGAGGCGTCGCCTGTTCGACGAGGACGTACAGCGTGTCCTCTCGCGTCGCGCCGTCGTCGTCGGTGACCGTGACTGTCACGTTGTACTGGCCGGTCTGGTTTGGGACGAACCGGGTGCGCTCGCAGGTCTGGCAGTCCGGCCGCAGGCCAGTCCCGTCGGGCGCGGTGATCGACCACTCGTAGCCCGTGACGTTGCCGTCGGGATCGACCGACCCCCCGGCGTCGAGATAGACGGTCGTGTTGCGATCGACCTGCTGGTCGAGGCCCGCCTCCGCCAGTGGCGGGGTGTTCGCGCCGGCGACACCGACCCCCAGGAGGGCGAGGGCAACCAGAACGTACCACTGTCGCATCGGTCGTGTACGTGTGGCTGTCCTCCGCCTCCATTAAATAATCTCGTATCAGCCGAATTAATTGAACACACCGGTCGGTACAAACGAACAGAGACGCGCCGGCGGCCAAACGGATAAGACACAGGTGGCCGAACTGTCGGTATGGCCGAGTTCACGTTTCTGAAACTGCACGTCGAGGACGCGTCGTTCACCGCACACGCCCCGTTCAGCAGCGCGGGCGACGGATCGGACGCTGCCGGGGAGACCGAGGACGATTCCGAGGAGACCGATGGGGCCTCCGACCGGCGACTGCTCCCTCTGCTGGCCGGTCTTGCGTTCCTCGTTGTCGCCGCTGTCGCCCTCCGGAGACTCCGCGGAGGGGACGACGGCGAGGACAGGGAGTAGGACAGGACAGGACAGGACAGGGTGAAAGACATATGTCGGCGGGCAGCAATTGGCGGACAATGAGTCTCTACCGGAGCGTCCGGGCAGTCACCGGCGCGAGCGGCGAGGGCCCCATCGACTGGTCGGCCGTTGCAACCGCGGCCAGCGCGGCGACCGATCCGGGTGACCTCGCAGTCTCGGACGAGGAGCGCCGGGCCTACGCGTCGGACGTCCGCGACGCCCGCGACCGCGTCCAAGCGGCGACCGAGTTCGCGTTCGACCTGCCGGAGACCGTCGAGATCCAGCACCGCCACCACTGGATCTCTGCCAACGTGGACACCTTCCAGCGGGTCATGGTCCCCCTGGAGGCGCGGGCCGAACGCATTCCCGGGATCGCCCGCGTACTCAACACGGGGTCGATGGCCGTCGCGCTGTCCTTCCTCGCGAACAACGTTCTCGGGCAGTACGATCCGCTGCTCCTCGCCGACAGCGACGACCACGCTCTCTACTTCGTCCGGCCGAACATCGTCCGTGTCGCGGACCAGTTGGACGCCCCCTATCCCCGCTTTCGCCGGTGGATCGCGTTCCACGAGGTGGCACACGCCGCCGAGTTCGGCGCGGCCCCGTGGCTGTCCGACCACCTCGAACGCACCATGCGCGAGGCCATCGACAGACTCGCCGAGGGATCGATCGACCGCGAGTCGCTGGGCGCCCTCGACACGACGATGACGGCCGTCGAGGGGTACGCCGAACTCGTCATGGACCGGGCGTTCGACGACGAGTACG
>CAZUVE010000162.1:0-6096 GCA_964623735.1 uncultured Halobacteriales archaeon
CGGACCGGCTGTCCCGGTTCCTGCGGACGAAAGCCCGGAACGCCGGCCGCCAGTACGAGCGGGCGAAGCAGGCCTACGGCAGCGCACACGCGAGTGCGCTCGCAGACCTCCCGACCGACGAGGAGGGCAGGGCGCGGATCGTCTGCCGGCGGTACGCAGAGCGGCGCACCGTCCCCCTCGACGAGGAGGCCCGCCCGACGTGTTTCGACGCCGAACACCCGGACTGCCGGGGCTGTCTCGAGGACATCCGCGAGAACCGGATCGAGACCTGGTAGTTTTGTCCCGCCCACACGAGGCCCGGACATGGACCGTCCCCTCGTCGCCGTCGCTCTCGCCGGGGGCACCGGCACCCGCCTCTACCCGGCCAGTCGCGCCGACCGGCCCAAGCAGTTCCTCGGGCTGGGCGGCGACCGCTCGCTGCTCGCACGGACCGTCGACCGCGCCGCGGTTGCCGACGAAACGTACGTTCTCACTCGCCCCGACTACGCCGACGCGGTACGGGACCACGTCCCCAGTGTCGCTGTGCTCGCCGAACCCCGGCCGAGGGATACCGGGCCGGCGCTCGTCTACGCGGCCCACCGGATCCGCGAGCAGGTCGGCGACTGTGTGCTCCTTGCACTCCCGAGCGACCACCACGTGCAGGGCGACTTCGCGGCCACGGCGCGGACCGCCGCCCGCGTCGCCGGCGAGACGGGCGGACTCGTGACCGTCGGTGTCGAGCCGACGCGCCCGGCGACGGGGTACGGGTACATCGCCCCGGGCACGGACCACGGCGACTACGCGACCGTCGCGGAGTTCGTCGAAAAACCCGACGCCGACGCCGCCCGGCGGTACGTTGCGGATGGATACTACTGGAACGCCGGCGTCTTCGCGTGGACGCCCGACGCGCTGCTGGACGCCGCCCGCGGCTCGCCGCTCTCCGCGCTCGTCGACGCACTCGCCGGGGGCGAACCCGACCGGGGGTTCGACGCCGTCGACCCTGCCAGTGTCGACGAGGCGATTCTCGAGAGCGCCCCCGGGGTCTCTGTTGTCCCCGCTGACTTCGAGTGGGACGACCTCGGGTCGTGGGACGCGGTCGGGCGCGTCCGCGAGGGCGACGCCGAGGGCAACGTCGTGCTCGGCGAGGGGCTCGCAATCGACGCGTCAGACTGCGTGCTCGCCTCCGACGGGCACGTCGCGGTCGTCGGCGTCGAGGGGCTCGCAGTCGCGAGCTACGAGGGCCGGACGCTGGTCGTCCCCCGCGAGGAGAGCCAGCGCGTCCGCGACGTCGTCGACGCGCTCGCGGAGGAGTAATACTGTCGGCTCTGCGCGCGTGAGCAGTGTCGGCATCCCCGGAGGTATAGCCGATCACAAACGGGGACAGCAGCCGGTATGAGACCCGCTCCGGGGCCACGCCGGCTGTTCGGGCCCCGGGAACGCCCGTCCGGGGTCTGACCGCTGGGGTCACTCGTGCAGCGTTCCGGAGAGGAGGTACGCCGGCGGGTAGCTGGCAACCGCGTCACGGGGCGCGGTCCTGGAAGCCGTGGACCGTCCCGAAGAAGTCCCGCCGGCGGTCGCTGTGCATCAGGTAGTGGTCGGCGCCCTCGATCTCGACGTAGTCGGCGCGGTCGCCGGGGACAGCCAGTTCGTCGTAGTGGTCGAGGGTTCCCGGACGGTCGGCGATCCCGTCCTCCGAGCCCCGGATCACCAGCGTCGGGACGTCGATCGCCGCGGGATCCCAGACCGGCTCGCCCCGGCAGGAGGCCGCCCAGTCGGCCAGGGCGCCGGTCTGTGCGGCGTATGTCGTCCGGTCGATCCCCTGGTTGGACTCGACCTGTGCCCGCCAGACCGCCTCGAACAGCGCCCCGTCCCCGCCCTGTCGCTCCCGGACGATATCCTTGTCCTGCGTGTACCACGCCACGTCGAGCCCCTCGACGCCGAGTGCCGCGAACCCCTCCTCGGGGTCGTAGCGGGGCTTGTACGCTGGCGCGACCGCCGTCAGCGAGGCGAGGGCTGGGTCGTCGCGTTCGATCAGGCGGCCACAGGTGTGACACCCCCACGAGACCCCAACGAGGTGAACCCGGTCGTACCGGCCGCGAACGAACGCGAGGGCGTCCCCGATGTCGTCGGCCGCCCGGTCGGCCCGGACCGGCGGGCCGCTGGCCTCCGGCGGGTCGTCCATCTCGGGAGGGAGGTCGCTGTGGCCGTACCCCCGGACGTCGAGCGCGAACGCCGCCCGGCCCATCTCCGAGACGGCGTGCAGCCAGGAGTAGGAGTCGTCGCCCTCGACAGGCGTCGCGAACAGTGCGCGGGAGTTAGTGATTGCCCCGTGGACGAACAGGACCGCTTCCCCGGCGTCGGGCGGCGACCGCTCCCAGCAGTTCAGCGTCGCTCCGTCGCGCGCCTCGATACTGTGTGCCTGGAGTTCCATGACCGGGATCACGCTCCGGGCCGTGAAATATCGCCCGGGTGTCGGCACCCGTCGGCAGGACCCGCTGTCGGCGGGAGCGACCCCGGCCCATCTCCGCTCTTCGATCAGCCGTCTCTGGCGAGTACGGCGTCGAAGCGGCGCTTTTCCGTGGGGACGTAGGCGAACGTCCCGTCGAAGCGAAACACGTCCACGAACTGGCCCTCGAGGTTCTCCGCACAGACAGTCATACGGATCGCTGTAACTGTTCATACTGTCGGCTATACCTACGGTTCCCCACCCCGGGCTGGCGATACTGCTCACGCGCTTATAGCCGACAGTATCACCAGCACGACCGCACGACAGCGTACGGTCGATCCGGCACTGACTTGCAGCGATCCGTATCAGGTCGCGCTCGTCGGCGTACTCGCAGAGCCGGCGAAAAGCCGTCCGGTACGGGCCCGGGCCGTCCGGGCGCGCTACTCCTCCTCGCGCAACTCCATGCGCGCGACGAGGTCGTATGCGCTCGTGCCCGTGCGGATCCCGTCGAGGAGCGCGAACGCGTCGTCGGGCGAGAGGAAGTGCCGCGTCACCGCCCGGCCCAGGGGCGTCGGCTCCAGCCCGTCGATGAAACCGTACTCCAGCAGCTTCCCGAGGGCGTACTTCGTCGGCACCTCGCCGACCATCGTCTCGCCGAGGCGCTTCGCGCCGGCGCCCGCGACCGTGACGTTCGCCAGCGTCTCCGCGATTGCGTCGCTCCCGTCGTATCGCGTTGTGACCGGCTCCATCTCCCCTTTCAGCAGCTTGAACGCCACCTCGTCCTCGGTCATCTCCTGGCTGTGGTGGTACGTCCCGTCGGGCTCGACCAGCAGGTAGACGGTGCCCTTGTCGTGGTAGTCCGGCCGGCCGGCCCGGCCGAGCATCTGGTGGAACTCCTGGACGGAGAGCCACTCGATGCCCATCGCCAGCGAGTCGAAGATCACCTGCGAGGCCGGGAAGTCGACGCCCGCTGCCAGGGCGGCCGTCGTGACCACCGCCGCCAGTTCCTGGTCGGCGAACTGCTGTTCGACGCGCCCCCGACGCTTGTTGTCCAGGCCGGCGTGGTAGGGCGCCGAGGAGTACTCGAGCTTCCGCGAGATCTCGTGGCACCGCCGCCGGGAGTTGGTGAATACGATAGTCTGGCCCCGGTACCCCTTGCTCGACTTCGCGTCGAAGGCCCGCTTGACGAGCCTGTTCTCGACGTCGACCTTCTCCCGGCCGTCCAGGAATGTGACGTGTCGCTCGACGGGAACCGGCCGTTCCTCGAACTCGACGAGCGTCGCGCCGAGCTTGCTGGCCAGGCGCTCGGGGTTGCCGACCGTCGCCGAGAGGTAGATCCACTGCGTGTCCCCGCCGTCGAGCTGCCGGCAGTAGTACCGCAGACGGGCGATGAGTCCGTCCAGGCGGTGGCCCCGCTCGCCCTCCCCGAGGTTGTGGACCTCGTCGATCACGACAGTGCCGACCTCGCCCAGGTCCCGGCCGACCCGCAGGGCGTGGTCGATCCCCTCGTAGGTGCCGACGATGACGTCGGCGTCGGGGTCGAACCGATTGCCGCTCCCCGTGATCCGGCTCGCGCCCACCCGGAGGGTCACGTCCACGATGTCGCCGTAGCGGTCCTCGAACTCGGCGTACTTCTGGTTGGCCAGCGCGACCAGCGGCACCAGAAAGAGGAGTTTCCCCTCCCCGTCGAGCGCGCGGTCGAGGCCGGCCATCTCGCCGATGAGGGTCTTGCCCGTCGCCGTGGCGCTGACGACCAGCTGGTCCCGACCCCTGGTGGCACCGTTGGCGACCGCGAGGCTCTGAACCGGCAGCAGCTGGTCGAACCGTTCCTCGACCTTCTGCTGGACGCCGGGGTGGAGGTCCAGTCCGTCGGTCGGGATGGGGTCGACCTCGTCGACGGTCGCGCGGATCTCGTCGAACTTCGTCAGGTCGGGGTCGAGGTTGCCCTTCAGGAGGTTCGTGATCCGGTCCAGGTCGCGCACGTCGAGCAGGAGGTCCTCGAGACGGTCGCGTGCCGCCCCCGACATCTCGCCGCGGTAGGCCAGCTTGCGGTCGAGTTCCTCGCGCGCACACCCCGGACAGATGTGCTCGTCGTCGGTCCGGACGGCAGTCTCGGAGGTGATCGGCGAGTAGCGGCCGCTGTTGGCGCAGTACCGGCAGGTCCGGACGACCTTCGCCTCGAGCTGGTAGCCGTCGAGCATCCCCCGCAGTTCCGCCCGGCCCCGCTCGGAGGTCTGTTCGGAGATGCGGATGCGCTCGGCGCGGCGGGCCAGTTCGACGAACTCGTCGGGGCTGTGTAGCTCCTCGCTCGTCCCCTCTGTGACCCGGAGGCGGGCCGGGCGGGGGCCTGCCCCGGTCTCTTTCAGTTCGAGCCGGCCGTGGAAGACCCGCTGGCCGTCCCGTGTGACCGCGACGCGGTAGTCGTCGCCGTCCTCGTGGAGGAACAGCGTATCGACGCGCGCGACCTGCTGTGACACGGACGGACGTAGGTACCGCGCCCTACTTGAGTGGCCCGGAACCGCTCCCGGAGCCCCGGCAGATCACGTCCCCCGCGTGACCCCGGGTCACACTGTCGACGTCTTTCAGGACTTTCGTCACCCCGGGGTGGCGAATCTCTCGTCTCGGATACAGCCGACAGTATCAGTAGTCGTCGGGGTCTTTGAAGCTGTACTCCGAACAGCTCTCGTCGTCCAGGCCGATGGTCGACCCCGAACAGGAGACGTCGTCCGGATCGGCGTAGACCGGGCCGTCCACGTCGACGTTATCCAGGCTGAGCGACCCGCCATCGACGACCACGGCGCCGTCGACCTGCGACTCGCCGTCGATGTCGATGTTGGTCCCGGTGTCTGCCACCACGTCACCGTAGATTACACTCTCGTCGGTTATCGTGATGTCGTTCCCCTCGGAGGCCACGCTACCCACCACAGTCGAGGAGTCGAGGTCGACGTCGCCGTCGACGTCGATGTCGCCGACCAGTGTCGAGTTGTCGTCCAGGTCGAGGTCGTTGTCGTCCTGGTCGAGGTCGACGTCCGCTGTCACGTCACAGACTGCCTGCTCGTCGGTCAGATCGAGGTCGCCGCTGTTGTTCGTCATCTCCTGTTCGACGAAGTCACACCGGTTGTCGATGGCTCCGGCGTCGAACGCCAGCTCGTCGGGACCGACGTCGAAGGTGTGCAGGGTGTAGCTCTCCCCGTCGCCGTGCCAGAGGAGCGTGACCTCTGTCCCGACTGGGACGACCTCGATTGTCTCGCCCGCCCGGAGGCGCTCGCCGTGTAACGCGTCCTCGTCTGCGACGCCGGTGAGCCTGGTCTGGTTACCCGTCAGGTCCTCGCCGCTGACGTGCCGGAGGGTGTACGCGACGCCGTCGCCCGTCGGCTCGAGTTCCATCGCGACGTCGGGCGCGGGTTCGGTCTCCTCGGCCAGCCCGAAGATGGCGTATCCCGCTGCGGAGGTGACGAGCACGACAATCGCGATTATAACCGTGACTCCCACGACCGGCGAGACGCCCCGTCTCGACCATCGTCTACCGACCACGCTTCTATTGGTGACAATCGAGCGACGTGGATTCAAAAAGGCTGGGACAGAAACGCTCGGTGAGTGGGCCGGCCGGATCGGTCCGGCTGCGTTCATACGGATCGCTGTAAGTCATATAGTGATTGCTGTAACTGTTT
>CAZUVE010000163.1:0-6060 GCA_964623735.1 uncultured Halobacteriales archaeon
GCGTCACCTGGGGGTTGTGGATGTGGAACTGCCGCCCCTCGAACTCCTCGGGGACGGTGTCCCGCGGCCCGAAGTTGACCATATCGAGCGCGCCTGTCGAGACGACCTGTGGGAGCCCTGCGTCGGCGGCCGCCTCGAGTCGGTCCTCGCCGGCCCCGAGCACACCCCCGACGTGTTCGTCGGCCCACTCCGTCGTCGTCACGTCGAGCACGCCGTCGACGATGCCCTCCTCGATCAGGCTCTCCATCGCCCGCCCGCCGGTGCCGGTGGCGTGGAAGACGATCACCTCGTAGCCGCGTTCCTCGAGATAGGCCCGCGCCGTCTGGACACAGGGCGTCGTGACGCCGAACATCGTGACTGCGACCGTCGGCCGGTCCTCGACCTCGACGCCGGGATCGTTGGCCACCATCCCGACCATCGCGAGCGCGCCGTTCGCGATCACCTGCCGGGAGAGCTGGTTGAGGCCCTCGATGTCCGCAACGGAGTACATCATCGCGAGGTCACGGATCCCGACGTAGGGTTCGGTGTCACCCGACGCCACCGTCGAGACCATCAGCTTCGGGACGCCGACGGGCAGGGCGCGCATCGCTTCCGTCGCCATGGAGGTGTTGCCGGAGCCACCGAGGCCGAAGATACCGTCCAGGACACCCTCCTCGTGGAGGCTAGTGGCGATCTCGGCGGCACCACGCCCCATCGCCTCGATGGCCTCGCCGCGGTCGCCGGCCTCGCGGAGATCATCGAGGGCGGTCCCGCCGGCCTCCGCGACCTCGCTTGCGGGCGTGTCCGGTTCGATCTCGGGGTCGTCCATCACGCCCGTATCCACGAGGTGGACGTCGACCCCCTGGGCCTCGATGACGTCGCGCGCGAAGCCGATCTCCTCGGCCTTCGTGTCGAGGGTGCCGACGATGACGACTGCCATGAGTCAGTCACCCCCGGCGTCGTCCTCGGTCGGGAGTTCGCCCGGCGGGACGATCGTACACTCGGGAAGATCCGCCAGTACCTCCTCCGGACCGGGTGGCGCGTACACCGCCATGAGGATCAGCGTCTCCCAGCCGGTGTTCCAGGTGCCGTGTTCGACACCTTCGGGGACGAAGACCATGTCGCCGGCCTCGACCTCGCGGCTCTCGTCGGCGACCTCCTGTTTGCCCTCGCCACGGATCACGTACAGGAACTCGTCGCTGTCGGGGTGGGTGTGGCGCTCGTGGCCCTTGCCGGGTTCGAGCCGTACGATACCGGCACTGAACCGGTCGCTACCGGTAACGTCGGGGGTCGTCAGCCACTTCAGGACACCCCAGTCGAACACCTGGCTCTCCACGTCGTCCGGTCCGACGAAGTACTCCGTCATAGGTCGATGTCCTTGAACTCGCGGGCCTGATTCTCGATCGCTTCCTCCGTGGGCAGCCGCTCCAGCGAGGAGGCGCCGAAGAAGCCGACCACGCCCTCCGTGTTGTCCAGCACGTACTGGGCGTCCTCGGGCCAGGCTATCGGTCCGCCGTGGCAGATGACCATCGCGTCCTCGTTGACGTCCTTTACAGCGTCGTGGTGAGCCTGGACGCGCTCGGCAGCCGTCTCCAGATTGAGTGCGGTCTCGGCGCCGATGTCCCCCGAGGTCGTCAGCCCCATGTGCGAGACGACGACGTCGGCGCCGGCCTCGGCCATCTCGCGGGCCTCTTCCTCGGTAAAGGCGTACGGGCAGGTGAGCATCCCCTGCTCGCTTGCCTCCTGGATCATTTCGACCTCCTCGTCGTAGCCCATGCCCGTCTCCTCGATGTTCGCACGGAACTTCGAGTCCGTGTCGAAGATGCCGACCGTCGGGAAGTTCTGGACACCCGAGAACCCGCGGCTCTTCAGTTCGGAGATGAACACCTCCATGTCCCGGAAAGGGTCGGTACCGTTGACGCCCGCGAGGACGGGCGTGTCCTCGACGACCGGGAGCACCTGGTGGCCCATATCGAGGACAATCTCGTTGGCGTCGCCGTAGGGCAACAGGCCGGCCAGCGACCCGCGCCCGTTCATCCGGTAGCGCCCGGAGTTGTAGATGATGAGCAGGTCGACACCCCCGCGTTCGGCGAACTTCGCGGACATCCCGGTGCCCGCGCCGGCGCCGATGATCGGTTCGCTGCTCTCCACAGTCGATCGAAGCCGTTCGAGGGATTCGTCTCTGCTGTACTTCATACGTCAGTTGGTACCGAGCACCGAGTGCGTATTCAATATTGTGGTGGCCACGGACGCTCGCCCCAAAATTTAATATTCTATAGTGTCCGTCGAAAGTGAGGCCAGCAAGATGACCGAGACCAGTGACACCAGTCCCGCCACTGGCGGGTACAGGAGCGGCGGCTTCGAGCACATGTTCTCGCCGGTGGAGATCGGTGGGATCAGAGCCAAAAACCGGATCGTCCAGGCCCCGATGCAGAGCAACCTCTCGGGCTATACCGAGGGCGAAATCAACGAGCGACTCATCGAGTACTACACGGAACGTGCGAAGGGCGGTGTCGGCACCATCGTGGTCGGTGCCTCCGCCGTCGACTGGGACACGTGCAAGAGCCCCGTCAACCAGAAGAACGTCTCCTACGACAGACACCTGCCCGGCTGGGCGGCGTTGAACGACGAGATGCAGTCCTACAACGTCAGGACGTTCGTCCAGATCCACCACGCCGGGCGACAGATGGCCCCGCACTTCCTGGACGCGAACCAGGAACCCAACATGCCCGATCAGCAGCCCATTTCCGCCTCGGACGTGACCGAGAAATTCATGGGCAACGAGCCGCGGCCCATGGAAACCGAGGAAGTCGAGGAGATGGTCGAGCAGTTCGGGGACGCGGCCCTGCGCGTCAAGCGCGCCGGCTTCGACGGGGTGATGTTGCACGGGGCACACGGTTACCTGATCGAGCAGTTCATGTCGCCGTACACCAACAGGCGCGAGGACAGGTACGGCGGCTCCTTCGAGAACCGACTTCGGTTCGCGAGGGAGATTCTCCGGGACGTCAGGACCAAGGTCGGCGACGACTATCCCGTCGCGATGCGGATCACCGTCGAGGAGTACGTCGAAGAGGGGTATCACCTGGACGAGGGTGTCAGGATCTGCGAGGAACTCGTAGACGAGGGAATCGACTGGCTCGACATCACTGCCGGGATCTACGAGACGATGCCGACGATCTTCTATCCGTACGCACAGGACGAGGCCTACCGGATCGACCACGCGGAGGCCGTCCGCGCGGTCGTCGACGTCCCGGTCAGCGGCGTCGGCAAGATCCGAAGCCCAGAGGTCGCCGAGGAGATCCTCGAAGAGGGACAGGCGGACATGGTAGCGATGGGACGGGGGCTAATGGCCGATCCGGAGTGGCCCAAGAAGGCGCGGGACGGACGCGCAGACGAGATACGGAAGTGTATCTCCTGTAACTACTGTACCCAGCGGTTGTTCGAGGACAAACCGACAGCCTGCGCCGTCAATCCCGTGGCAGGCCGGGAGATCAGGTACACCGACAACCTGGCCCCCGTCGACCACCCACAGGAGGTTGTCGTCATCGGGGGCGGCCCGGCTGGAATGGAAGCCGCGTGGCGGTCGGCTGCGAGAGGCAACGACGTCACGCTGTTCGAGGAGAACGACGAACTCGGCGGCCACCTGCTCGTCTCGAGTATTCCACCCGAGAAGGACTCCCTCCTGTCGTTGCTCGAGTGGGAGAAGTGGAAGATCGCCGAGACGGACGGCGTGGACGTCAGACTCGGTGAACGGGCCGGTGTCGACGACATCGCGGCGATGGATCCGGACCTGGTCGCCGTGGCTACCGGATCCAGTCCCAGTCTCCCAAACATCGGGGGAACCGAGGCGGGTGTCACCGCCGACCACGTTCTTACCGGCGACACCGGGGTTTCACGGGACGAGGACGTCGTCGTCCTCGGCGGGGGCGAACTCGGGTGCGAGACCGCGCTGTATCTCATCGAGAACGGTCACGACGTCGCTCTGCTCGCGATGGACGACGACATCGCGATGGACGCGGAGCCCATCTACATGACGCACCTGCACGAGAAACTCAAGGGACAAAGGAACCTGCCGATCGAGTCCGTGGAGGACCACGTCACGATCTACACCGGTGTGACACCCAAGCGGTTGGGCGACGGGACGTTGCACTTCGAAGCTGCTGACGGAGACGTGTCCGTCGATTTCGATACGCTCGTGAGCGCGTCGGGATACGAATCGGACGACGAGTTGGCCGGCGAACTCGCCAACGAAGGGGTCAACACCGTCGTCATCGGCGACGCAAGAGACCCGGGACACCTCGCCAAGGCAGTCAAAGACGGGTACGACTTCGCCAGGAACACCGAAAACTGGTGATTCGACGACCACGCCCGCGGTAGCGAGGATCCGGCGTTCGACCGCCCCCGGGATCGTCGCTTCGGCAATCCGAACGCTGACACCCTACCCTCGCACCGGGCGAACCAGCACACGGAAAAAACGTTTTATTGTTCGTCACCGTCTGTCACACTATGAGCGAACCCACGCCGCGGGAACGGCAGACGGCTGTCTCGAGAGACGTCCGCAGGGCCGGGGCGAGCGAGGAGTTGCTCGAGAGCGCTCAGCGCCTCACAGGCGTGGGCGTCTGGACCTACGACGCGGTGACCGGCGAGACGTGGCTGAGCAAGCAAGCCAGGCGGATCCACGGTTTCGACCCGGACGAGCGGCCGTCCTTCGAGCAGTTCCTCGGACGGTACGCCGACTCCGACCGAAAGCAGGTCGCGGAACTGATCGCGACCGCACTCGAAGCGGGTCGGTCGTTCGCGGCCGATGTCACGCTCGCGGGAGAGGGAACGAGGGAGCGGACGGTGCGGTTGCGCTGCGAACCACACCCACAGGATGGCGACACGACTCTTCTCCACGGGACGGTCAGGGACGTGACGGAGGTCCGCCAGCGCGAACAGCGCATCGAGGTGTTGCACCGGACGAGCCAGCAGTTGAAGCGTGCCCACTCCCGGCGGGCCGTCGCCGAGGTGCTGGCCGGTGCTGCCAAGAACGTCCTCGGGCTCGTGAACACGACTGTCCGGTTGATCGACGACCGGGGCGAGGTCCTGGAGACCGCCGTCGCAACCGATGAGTGCGTCGAACGGGCCGGCGAGCGGCCGGACTACCCCGTCGCGGAGGACAGCCCCGCCGCCCGCGTGTTCCGGACCGGCAATCCGGAGCTGTACGCCGACATCGAGACGAGCAAGGACGACCACGATCGCGGCGAACTGGTCAGCGGAATATACGTCCCGATCGGCGAACACGGCGTGTTGAGCGCCGGCGACGTGGTCCCCGGCGCGTTCGACGACCGCGACCTCGAAGCCGCCGGACTCCTCGGGGAGGTCGGCGCGGAGGCGCTCACCCGGATTTGCTGGGCGAAACGGTCCCGGGCGGTGTGACGCCCCGGTACCGATCCGCGTCCACCCCGGAGCGCCGGAACTATCGCTACTCGGACGCAAAACATAATTCATATATTATATAGTTTTTTCCTATATTTGTGTCTAGCCACTCCGGACCCGAGATCACGGCCGGGACGCACTTTCCGGGAACACCCTCCGACAGTACCCGTCTCCGGACTCCGAGAGCGTGGTCCGGTGACAAGATACGACAGTCGTTAACAGGTGCCGCGTATCCGGCCACGGATCACGAGATTATATACGTTTGATTGTATATTTCGAATCCTATCATGTCTGACGAAGATAGAGCTATTCATATCTTAGCGTGCGAGAGTCTTCCGACACGAACCCGAGTGAGAGCACGGCGTGTTCGCAGCCGGTACCGGGAACACCGCCGGCTGTGAACGCGAAACGCCGGTCACGAACCGACGCGGGGGTCTCGTCGACGAGGCGCGTCGCGGCCGTCCGTGCGGATTCGTCGGGTTCGACCGTCACGACCGGCGACTACATTACTTCCCGGACTGGAACAGGAACAAGCATCCGTGGTCGCGGGGCCGGGCCCTGCCAGTAAGAACCCCCGACCTACGGTTCGATGGGTTCGCCGCCCTCGGTGGGGGGCGCGACGTGGTCGACGAACTCCCCGACGGACGGTTCCTCGACGCGGAC
>CAZUVE010000164.1:0-6010 GCA_964623735.1 uncultured Halobacteriales archaeon
GCGACACGGGTCTGAAGTACCTCGACGACGACCTCTTCAGAGGACGAGCAACGGCGACCAGCGGTCACAGCGAGGCCTGATGTGTATCTGTGAACGCTCTCGAAGCAACGCTCTCAACGGTGATCGCTGCATACACCCTCTGAACCTAACAGTCGCTGAATCATCAGATCGGATTGATGTCAGTATATTTTGCGCAAGATACACCGCGCGTATGCAGCATCCCGGTTGGAAACCAGATCGGTGAAGTCTGCGAATTGCGATCGTTCAGTCGGCTGGTTCGATGTTCTGGTTCATCTGGAACAGGTTGTCCGAGTCATACTCGGCTTTGACCGCCGCAAGTCGGTCGTAGTTGTCGCCATAGGCCGCCTCAACTCGCTTTTCGTCCTCCTGTGAGAGAAAGTTCACGTAGACGCCGTCGGTGGTGTAGGGCTCCATCGCCGTCGAAAGTCCTTGCGCCCACGCCCGGTGGTCATCGTCGGCCACGGGATCGGTCCACCTCGCCCAGGCGGTGGCCGAGAAGGCGGCGTCGCGGTGGGGAAACGCCGTCGCGTCGGAGGCGACCCGGCTGATTGCCCCGCCCATCGTCTCGAAGAACACCGAACTCCGGTCGGTGGGAAGCGGATCGCAGTGGTCGACGACGGTGTCGATGGTCTCGTCCGGCAGCCCGGCGAGGTAATCGGACTTCCAATAGTTCCGATAGCCTGGTTCGGCGGTCTCCGTGAGAAGCCGTTGTAACTCAGTGTATGGTCGGGGACACACCTCGTCGGCGAGCGGCTCTCCAAACGTCCGTAACGGCCGGAGCGTCTCCTCTCCGTCCTCAGGACCGCCCACGTAGGCGGCGAGCAACTGGACGAACTGCGTCCCAGCATCGAGGCCGAGGCGGGACGTTTCCCCGGAGACGGACGCGATCCCGGCCAGACAGTTGACATCGTTTGGCGCGCCGGTTACGAAGTCACGGTAGCGTCGGAGCACCGCCGCGGCGTTGTCGAACGGATAGAGAATTCGCCCTGCCAGTACCTCTGGGCCGACCGGATGGAGGTCGTACTCGAAGGCGGTTACGACGCCGAAGTTGCCCCCGCCACCCCGAAGCGCCCAGAACAGGTCCGGGTTCTCCTCGGCGTCAACGTGGACGAGCTCCCCCTCGGCGGTGACGATGTCGACCGAGCGAAGGTTGTCCACCGTGAGGCCGTGCTTGCGGGCCAGGAAGCCGTTCCCGCCGCCCAGCGTGAGCCCCGCGATCCCCGTCGTCGAAACGCCACCACCGGTCGTTGCGAGGCCGAACGCTTGCGTCTCGTGGTCGAAGTCGCCCCACGTCGCCCCGGGACCGGCCCGAGCCGTTCGCTCGGCGGGATCCACCCGGACCCAGTCCATGGGTGAACAGTCGATCATCAGTCCGCCGTCACAGACCGCGTGGCCGGCGACGTTGTGCCCACCCCCTTTGATCGAGAGGAGGAGATCCTGCTCCCGGGCGACGTTGACGGCGGCGATCACGTCGGCCGCTCCCCGCGGCCGGACGATCGCCCGCGGGTGCCGGTCGATCATCGCGTTCCATACCGTCCGCGCGTCGTCGTAGCCGTCATCTCCCGGACGGATGACCTCGCCCCGGATTCGTCCGTCCAAGCCCGGGAGCGTCAACTCGTCGGCACGAGAGGATACCGACATGGTCGGGCTCACTCCGGCTCGGCGAGCCCCTCGCGGACCCGGAGGTCATGTCTTCGTACCTTCCCGGTCGTCGTCTTCGGAAGCTCGGAGACGAACTCAAGTTCTCGGGGGTACTCATACTTCGCCAACCGTGATTTGACGTGGGCTTTGAGTTCCTCGCGAAGGTCGTCCGAGGGCTCGGTCCCCTCGGCGAGCACGACGAACGCCTTCGGCACCTCCCCGCGCATCTCGTCGGGGACGCCGATCACGCCGGTATTCGCGACAGCTTCATGGGTAGATAGCGACTCCTCAATCTCCGCCGGACCGATCCGGTAGCCGGAGGAGTTGATGACGTCGTCCTTCCGGCTGTGGAACGACAGGTAGCCGTCCGCGGACTTCGAACCGAGGTCCTCCGTCCGCAACCAGCCGTCGTCGATCCGTTGGGCGGCTTTCCCGGGTGCGTTCCAGAACTCGAGGAAGCAGGCCGGGTTGCCGTCGTAGTACACGGCGAGTTCGCCGACCTCCCTCGGTCCGATGGGGTCGGCGTCGTCGACGTCGAGCACCTCGACCTCCTGGCCTGGAACAGGTTTGCCCATGTATCCGTCGCGGTGGTCGATGCCGAGTGCCTCGCAGTCGCCGGCACCGGCCGCGCCGATCTCAGTCTGTCCGTAGACTTCGTGGACGGCCACGTCGCCGATCGTTTCGTGGAACCAGTTGACGATCGACCCGCCGAGCGCCTCCCCGCCGTTGAAGACGACACGGAGGCTTCCAAGGTCATAGCGCTCTTTGGCCTCCGGCACCTGCATCAACGCTCGCCAGACGGTTGCCGGTCCGCCGACGATGGAGACGTCGAACCGGTCGATCAGTGCTAACAACCCCTCCGGATCGAACTCCGGGTCCGCATCCCCGACGATCGGAACACCGAGGTAGAGCCCGGACATGACCACGTCGAAGAGCGGACCGGCCCAGGACCACTCGCCAGGAGTGTAGAGGATGTCGTCCGCTCTGACGTCCATATTATACCGGGTCAGCACCTGGCCTGGGAGTGCCCCGAGCACACTCCGGTAGGCGTGCACGGCTCCCTTCGGCTGGCCGGTCGTTCCGCTCGTGTAGATAATGACGGCAGGGTCGTTGGCGTCAGTCGTCGTGGTCTCAGCCTTGGCCGAGTAGTCCGCAATGGCCTCATGAAAGGCGACTTCGTCACCGTGAGGCGATGCCTCCCCGACTACGAGCTTCGTCTCCAACGCGTCGAGGCCGGGTTCGACCTCCCGGAGGGCCGGGAGTGCCGGCTCGTCGACGACGAAGGCGGAGGCGCCGCTATCCGCGAGGCGGTATTCCAGCCCGTCGGGTCCGAATAACAGCGAGAGCGGCACGGAGATAGCACCGAGCTTCCAGGCCGCGAGGTGAGTGAGGAGACACTCGACCTTCTGAGCACCGCTGACGGCGATCCGGTCGCCGGCACCAACGCCGGCGTCGGCCAGATAGCCCGCGAGCCGGTTCGCGTCCCGCCGAAGGTCACCGTACGTGTGCCGGGTCTCGGTTCCGTCCGTGTCGAGCCCGTGGACTGCCACCCGCTCCGGATCGGCGTCTGCCCACCGGTCACAGAGGTAGGTCGCCAGGTTGAACCGGTCCGGGACGTCGTGCTCGAAGGCGTCGCGGAGCTGTTGGTATCCTTCCCACTCCCGCTCGTAGAAGTGGTAGGTGTCGATGTACGGGTCTAGGTCAGTGTGGGTTGTTTCGGGCATGGTTATCATCCGGGATTGCTCCCTTGGGTCGGGGACGTCGTCGCCTGCCCCCGTCAGCGACCACGTCCCCCGCGGTAAAAATTGTTTTTAGAATGATATTTCTGTAAACGGTTATTGAGAAACTTGTTTCTATTGTCCAGGTGAGGTTTCCTGCGTTGCATCGCTCCGCTTGACGTTGACGACCGATAGCGTGTCGTCGATGATTACGGCGAGTTGGTCGCCGTCGATATCGAAGGTGAGTCGAACTTCGAGCGGATCCGTCCCCAAGAGTTCTTCGTCGTAGTTCAATACCGCAGGCGGCGTGCGGTCCCAGGATGGGTTGGACGGGTTGAACCCGTGGTCGGTGAGGAACCGCGAGACTTCGGTTTTCGAGATGAGGAAGACGGAGGGGATCCCCCGGAGGTACCGTGGGCACGTGGTGCAGTTCACGGTCGCGTCGACGGCGAAGCGTCCGTTACAGTGCTCACAGAGGCCACTTTCCGAGTCCTGGTGGTCCTCACAGACGGTGACGGAGTGTTCGACGGTGCCGGAACACCGCGGGCAGATGCCGGCGGCCAGCGTCAAGTACTCAAGATGCGTCCACCGGAAGGCAGTTTCGAGGACGTCCCTCGGCGAGCGGTCCTCAAGACCGACGGGGGGCAGATCGAACAGCGCGATAGTTCCGGGAGGGGCCGAACTGGCGTCGTCCCCGACGAACGAGCCCGGACACGCGGTGCACCTCGTGAGCAGCCGCTCCTCGTGGTAGCTGACCTCAACGTCCGCGCCGCAGTAGGGGCATGGAGCGTCGAGTCGGGTCGGCTTTAGAATCGGCGCGTCGGTGACCGCTCCCGAGAGGACGGCCTCTATAATCCGGGTACCTGCCGTGCGCAGCGCGTATTCGTCTTCACCCTTCTTGACGAAGTGGCCTACCAGCTTGTCCAGATGGTAGTTGAACTGTCCCGGATCGTCCATGCCGACCTGGTCGCGCAGCTCCGAGAATGCCAACGGTTCCTCGGCATCCTGGAGCGCACGGAGGATCTTGATCCGGGTTTCGTTCCCGAGGGCCACGAACGCCTCGTCAGGCGGTAGCGTCCGGGAACTCTCTCCGTCGATATTGAATGCCATACGTTAACGTACAACTAAGGACCACGTAAAACTCCGCGTTGAACTTCCAGTGGCTTTCGGTGATGGACAGACCCTCTCACCCTCTAAATTCAGCATTTGCCGATTCGGTGTATCTGTACTTTGTCAGGATAGCTGATGCTGAATGCAGCGCGCTAAGATCTGCATCCCGATGTGGCCGTCCCAACTCTTCCGGGTCGTGAAGTGCACGTCTTTGATCGCCAGCGTTTCGACATCAATCAGAATCGTCGTCTTCATCTTCTGCAACGAGTAATTCGCCCGATTGCGGTAGTGAGAACTCGTCTGATCGCGCTGAAAGCCGCTGGCGTCAACAGCACCGAAGCCAGTCCAGCCAGCCTGCTCCGCGCTGTGGCGGAGCAGGCGACGCAACTCCCGCATGTCGAATTTTTTCTCCCATCGACAGAGAGTGGTGTGATCGGGGGTGGTATCGAGGTTCAACTCTTCCCGAATAGCGATGGAATCGTTGAACCAAGCCTCGGTGTCACGAAGACTCTTGTCAAGTTCGGCACGGAGGAGTATCAGTGCGATTTGCACCCACTCGGCGAACCCGCTGTCGCCGTCAGGCGCAGCGGGTCCGTCTGGATCATCTACGTGCTGTTTGGCAAGATTCTTACACTGTCGAATCGTCGGTCGCTTCGACCTCATATCGCACGACGGCGTCCATTTCACCGTCAATCTCACGAAAATCAGTCAGAGACCGGCTCTACCCCGGAGAAAATCAGGCGCAACGGAGCAACTGAACTACTTTCGCTGTCTTGGTAAGAGTTAACATTAATCAATGAGTCATGATTTAGATGGGTGACCCACCCTATGGCAGAAACCAGCACTTCCGAACACGAACAACTCCTGAGTGAGTATGGAGAGTTGTGGAATGGGGACTTCTCGAAGGGAGATGCGGTCTCGGAGTCGGTTGTTATCCACGAACCTGCCGGTGAGATTCGCGGGCGTGAGGATCTCGAAGACCGTATCCGGGAGGTCCGGTCGGGATTTCCCGATTTTCACATCACAGTTGATGACATGCTCGTTAGCGACGAAGTGGTCATGATGGAGTGGACGATGACGGGCATCCACGAAGGCGAATACAGAGGGATTCCTCCGACCGACCGCGAGATGACCGTTTCCGGCATGTCGAAGTTCCGGATTACCGACAACAAAGTGCAGGAAGAGTGGATGTACTTCGACCGTCAAGAGATGTTTGACCAGCTCGGCCTGGGAGAGTGAGTGTCACTGGTGGAGGTCAAACTCTCTTGGCCGCTGCTGCTATCGGCTCGCAACCACTTGGCGGAGACAGACTGCAAGATACATGCTCTGTGCTCTACATCTTTCACGCCCCTGTCTACCAACTCCAAAACAGATACCGCCGTTTCGCTGTCTTCGGTAAGAGCCTTGAGCGGTTCTTCTGCGTCCTCTCCAGTGGCAACCTGGAACGACTGCAGTCCCTACACCCCACCGAATGTAACGAGGAGTCCAACGAGTAGCAGCAGTGCCGTCGTGACGCTCCC
>CAZUVE010000165.1:0-6009 GCA_964623735.1 uncultured Halobacteriales archaeon
GGACACCGGTGGTTCAGTCAACATTGTCCTCCCACGTCGGTGTGCCGGTGAGAATTCCGCGGAGTTCGGGGAGCGATTCTCCGACCCGCAGCCCGTGTTCGGTGATCTCCAGTTCCCGAAGTTGGTTCTCGAATTCGCTGGTGCGCATCTTGAGGACGCCGATCACTTTCCGGAGCGACCCCTTGTATTCGACGTGGCGCAGGACGACGATGCTGTCGGCCAGATAACTCATGCCCTGCTCGGTCGCGCGGAACTGGCCGGTAATATCGTGCACCTCGTTGGTGACGAGTCCGGTCACGCCCATGTTGCGGAGATAGCGCCCGATTTTGACGAGATCCTGCATCGGTTCCGTACCGACGCCGCGCAGTGAATTCTCGAACCCGCTGGTCCCATCTATCATCACGACTTCCGAGCCGTTGTCTTCGACTTCCCTCCGGACGCGGTGGGTGAACTCGTCGATCGAGAGTTCGTCCGGCCCGATCACCTCGACGTTGAGTGTCCCCCGGCGGATCATGTCAGTCACGGGGATGTTGACAGCCTCTGCCCGCTCGAACAGTGTCTGTCGGTTCTCTTCGAAGCTGTAGAGGACCGAGCGCTGGCCGCGCCCCGCAGTTTCTTTCATGAACTGGAGTCCTGTCGTGGTCTTGCCGACGCCCGTGGGTCCGCTCAGGAACGTTATCGTTCCGCTGGTGAGGCCACCCGAGAGGAGTGAATCCAGCTCCGGAACGCCCGAGGAGAGCTTCGCCGTCGGACGCTCCCGTTCATGGCGATTTGGGTCGAGTTGTGGCCAGACCCGTATGCCGGCATCGGTGATCTGGAGTGTGTGGCAACCGCGTCTGACAGAGGAGCCACGGAACTTCGAGACGTGAATCGTCCGACGCTCCGGCTCTTCGAGCATATTGATGACAGCGTCGACGAGGAACTGCAGGTCGTCGTCGGGCATCGACGGGGCAGCCTGCGAGGTGAGCAGAACCGTTGCACCCTCGCTTTTGAGGAACTCTACGAGACCCAAAATCTGTGACCGGAACTGGTGGTCGTCGGGGGCGAGATACCTGAATTCGGTGACTGGATCCACGACGACCCGGTCTGGATTAGTCTCCTGGACTTCTGTGCGTATATTCTCGACCAGGGAGGGTGTTTCCACCTCGTCGGCTCGAAACAGGGTGTAGGTCTCCTCTTCGTGAAATCGGTCGCCGGAGGGGGAGAGGTTGAGGAACTCTACTCCGTCAATATTGAAGCCGAAGTCCTGTGCAGTCTCCCGAATGTAGTCTTCGGGTTCACCGAGATTGATGTACATGAGGGTCTCGCTAGCCTCGACACCAGCGGCGAGAAAGTGCAGCGAGAAAATCGACTTACCTGCCCCGGGTTCCCCTCGCACAAGCGTGGCGGATTGTGGGAGATAGCCGCCGCCAAAGATAGTATCTGCACCCCTGACGCCCGTCAACACTCGCTTCTGTTTCCCAGTCCTGTCTGCCATCATATACTTTTGGATGGAGTACCGACGCATATACGTGTTCGTCGCACATTTCATATGTTGATATTGTACCATTCGCCGGGTGAGTTGCGTGACTGATAGTGATTGCTGCGAGCCAGTATCTGATCGACCGCCGGACACGACACGGCCGACACGGGACAGGGCACAGCAATCCAGAGAGAGAGTACTTATTTCGACCCGACGCCGGACCCCGAGGAATCGCGCTGTGGGCGTAGGGATTGCGGGGTCGCCACTGCCGCTGTACTGTACGTACTTTTATCAATCTTCACCACATTCTGCACACCGTCGAGAACGAAAACGGGGGAGTTTGGGTATCTGAACCCCTTGTCGGAGCGGTCTGTGTTAGGACGCTGTCCCGTAGGGGTCCGCCGGTTCGAATCCGGTCCCGCGCATATGCCACGCAGGAGCGTCCTCTTCTCGCCCGGCGACCAGCCCGACCTGATGCGCAAGGCACCGTCGACGGACGCCGACGTCGTCGTCTTCGATCTCGAGGACGCGGTCGCGCCCGCCGGGAAGGCGGCGGCCCGAGGGCACGTCAACGACGTTCTCCGGGAGATCGACCCCGGGTGTGAGGTGTGCGTCCGTGTCGACCCGACAGGCGTCGCCGACGACCTGGACGCGGTCCTGGACGGGTCGCCGCGGGTAGACAGCGTCATGCTCCCGAAGGTACGCGACGCGGGGGAGGTGGACACGCTCGCGCGCCTGCTGGACGACCGCGGGGCCGACCTGCCGGTGCTGGCGCTCGTCGAATCCGCGGCGGGCGTCCTGAACGCGGCGGGGATCGCCGCCGCGGACGCGGTCGAGGCAGTGCTGTTCGGCGCCGAGGACCTCGCGGCGGACGTCGGCGCCACCCGGACGGCCGAGGGGACGGAGGTGCTCTACGCGCGCCAGCGGATCGTCACGGCCGCGGCCGCTGCGAGCGTCGACGCGATCGACACGCTCTACACGGATTTCGAGGACACGGAGGGACTCCGGACCGACACCGAGCGCGGGATCCGGATGGGCTACGACGGGAAGATGGCCATTCACCCGCGGCAGGTCGGGGTCGTCAACGACGCGTTCACCCCCGACGCCGGGCGGATCGCGTGGGCCGAGCGGGTTCTCGAGGCGCGCGAGGCGGCTGCCGCGGAGGGACGGGGAGTCTTCGAGGTGGACGGCGAGATGATCGACGCCCCGCTGGTCGCACGGGCCGAGCGGGTGATCGAACGCGCCGAGGCCGCCGGCGTACGCTGATGGCCGGCGGGGGTCTGTCCTGTCGACGTCGTTGCGGCCCGGTGCCATCGACGGCCGACCCGGGCCGGCGGAGACGTCCGGAAGTGACACTGTCGGCTCTGCGCGCGTGAATATAGGGATGTTCGAAAGCGTTTACCAGGTCGACCGCACGCCTTCTTGCGGTCGATCCTGTAATGACTTTCGAACGTCCCTATAGTGTTGCCACCCCGGGATGGGGAATATCTTCACGTCGGTGTAGCCGACAGTGTGACCGCCGACCGGTCGAGTCACACACCGGCGGTACGTTTTTGCCGCCAGTCCCTGATGTACAGGTATGTCGGACGAGGCGAACCCTTTTGAGAGCCTGCAAGAGCAGATCGACGACGCCACGGGCTTTCTCGACGCCGAACCGGACGTCCTCGAGCGCCTCAAACACCCCGAGCGGGTCCTGGAGGCGAACCTGACCGTGGAGATGGACGACGGGTCCATCGAGGTGTTCAAAGCCTTCCGGTCGCAGTACAACGGCGACCGCGGCCCCTACAAGGGGGGGATCCGGTACCACCCGGGGGTCACCCGCGACGAGGTGAAGGCCCTCTCGGGGTGGATGGTTTTCAAGTGTGCCGCGGTGAACATCCCCTACGGCGGCGGCAAGGGCGGAGTCGCCCTGAATCCCGCCGACTACTCGCCGTCGGAACTCGAGCGGATCACCCGGTCGTACGCCACGGAACTCCGCCCGATCATCGGCGAGGACCGCGACATCCCCGCGCCGGACGTCAACACCGGCCAGCGGGAGATGAACTGGATCAAGGACACCTACGAGACGATGGAGAACACCACCGAGCCGGGGGTGATCACCGGCAAGGCCCTCGAGAGCGGCGGCAGCGAGGGCCGGGTAAATGCGACCGGCCGGTCAGTGATGCTGGTCGCCCGCGAGGCTTTCCGGTACCTGGGGCGGGACATCGCGGACGCCACGGTGGCCGTGCAGGGTTACGGCAACGCCGGTTCAGTCGCGGCACGGTTCATCGACGAGCAGGGCGCGGACGTCGTGGCCGTCTCGGACTCATCCGGGGCGGTCTACAACACGGAGGGCCTCGACACCGCGGCCGCAAAGCAGTTCAAGCGCGAGACTGGCAGCCTCACCGGGTTTGCGGGCGCGACCGAGGAACTGACAAACGAGGAGTTGCTGACGATGGACGTCGACCTCCTGGTTCCGGCGGCCCTGGAGAACGCCATCGACGGCGACCTGGCCCAGGAGGTCTCGGCCGACGTCGTCGTCGAGGCAGCCAACGGCCCGCTGACCCCCGACGCCGACGACGTCCTGACCGACAGGGACGTGGCGGTGTTCCCCGACATCCTCGCCAACGCCGGCGGCGTGACGGTCTCGTACTTCGAGTGGGTCCAGAACCGCCAGCGGTTCTACTGGCCCGAGTCGAAGGTCAACGACGAACTCGAGCGGGTCATCACGGACGCCTTCGACGAACTGGTGACGGTCTACGAGCAAAACGACGCGCCCAACTTCCGGACGGCGATGTACGTCGTTGCGATCCGCCGGGTCCTCACGGCCGCCGAGGAGGGCGGCATCTGGCCCTGACGCTCGCCGGAGTTATCCCGCTCACGCCCCTACCCGCGCGCATGCCCACCTACGAGCGGTCGAGTCGCGTTGTCGCTCCCTTCGAGGAAGTCTGGGAGTTTCACTCCGACGAGCGGGGACTAGTCGCGCTCACACCCGGGTGGATGAACCTCGAGATCGAGTCGGTCCGGGCCCCCGGGGGCGACCCAGACCCGGACGTCCTCGGGGCGGGCTCTGTCGTCGAGTCTTCGGTGCGGCCGTTCGGCGTCGGCCCCCGACAGTCGTGGGTCTCCGAGATCACGGCCCGCGAGCGTTCGGGCGGGGCAGCGTACTTCCGGGACGTCATGAGCGACGGTCCCTTCCGGCGGTGGGTTCACACACACATGTTCTACGCCGACGGCGAGACGACCGTCGTCCGCGACCGGGTCGAGTACGAACTCCCCCTCGGGAGCGTCGGCAAGGCGCTCGGCCCGCTGGCCGTTGTCGGCTTCGCCCCCATGTTCCGGTACCGCCACCGGAAGACGCGCGAACTGCTGGAGTAACCTCACCGTCGGCCGCGCTCGCAACCTGTACCCCGCCACCATCGAGCCCGAGGGCGAGTGCCCCCGCAGCCACACTACTGGCTGAGTAGTTCAATACATCGCGTCGGGAAAGTCCGTCTGCCATCGTCACAGGTCGCACACGTCGAAAGGCCGTTGCCGATCAGTTCGTCCTCGTTGTCGGCGCCGACCCAGCGCGCGCTGGCACCCGTTGCGACGATCAGCGCCCGCGTCTGGAGCGTGTCACCGGACTCCAGTTCGAGTTCGAACGGTTGGTTGTCAAGCTGGGAATCGACGACGCGACCGTGCTGGAACTCGGCGCCGAACTGCTCGGCCTGCTCCTTGCCGCACTGGATCAGTTCAATCCCGCCGATACCCCCGGGGAACCCGAGGTAGCTCTCGACGTCGGTCGTCAGCGTCAGCTGGCCGCCCGGCTGGTCGCCCTCGAGCACGAGTGGGTCGAGGTCGGCACGAGCGGCGTAGACCGCCACCGAGAGCCCGGCGACCCCCGAACCAGCGATGACCAGATCGTGTGTGTCTGTGCTCGTTTATTCCGTGTAGGACTCGATGAGCGAGCGAAGCTCGTCCTCGCCCTGAAGGCCGACGATCTCCTCGACTTGCTCGCCGCCAGCGAACAGGACGAGCGTCGGGACGCCCCGGACGCCATATGCGGCGGCGAGCTGCTGATTGGCGTCGACGTCGACCTTGGCGACGGTGGCATCGGTATCCGCGGCCAGATTCTCGACGATCGGTTCGAGCATCTGGCAGGGGCCACACCAGTCGGCGTAGAAGTCGGTGAGGACGACGTCGTTCTCGGCGACGATGTCGTCGAGTTCGGCTTCGCCGTCGACGTAGAGCGGTTCGCTCGCGGGAACGTTACCAGCGTCGGACGCAGTATCAGTTGCCATCACCCGTCTCTAGGTATCAGCATCAAATAAAGATTTTGGGTAATACATACAATATTACACAATATACGGCCGAGCGTAGTACCCGAGCACTCTACTGCGCGGGTAATCGGGAAAATCGCTGCTGCGCCGACTAGTACAGATGAAAAGGGCGAGGTTAGTTCTCTGCAGCGGGAGCAGGAGTATCGGACTGCTCGTACTTGGTTTCGAACTCCTGGATGAGCTGGCCCATCTTCGCGTACCAGTCGTTGAGCATCCGCTGCATGTCATCGGTGATCCTCGAGGGGT
>CAZUVE010000166.1:0-5987 GCA_964623735.1 uncultured Halobacteriales archaeon
TCCGCCTTCCAGCCGGGGTCGGCGTACTCGAACCGCGCTGCCGAGGCGTCGTGCTCGCCGCCGGAGGCACGCTCGAGGATACGCGTTCCCGGATCACCGACCGCGAGCCGCCGGGGTCGCCAGGCCACCTCGACGGCGCCGGCGCCGCGCGCACCGGGCTCGACCTCGAGAACGCCGGCCTCGACCGGAACGTCCTCGAGGAGTGCGGGTGCGATCCGGTCGTCCGTGGCGGCGGTCGCCACCCAGACCTCGTCGGCGAGCGCGAGCGCGACGTCGCGCTCGAGTTGCCCGGTCAGGGCTCGCGCGGCGCTCGCGTCGAGGTCCGGCTTGTTCTCGATTGCGACGACGCGGTCGATCCACTCGGGGTAGGGCCACTTCCGGCGCAGGTGGACGCGGTTGCCCTCCCGCCGGGTCTCGACGATTCCGCGGTCGGCCCCGCGGTGGACCGCCTCGCGGACGTACCGCCAGGGGTATCCCGGGTCCGGGAGCGCGTCGCGGTACCACGCCCACTCGGCGGGGGCGTGCCTGACGACGTGCAACAGATCGGAGTCGAGCCGGCGCCGGCCGAAGCGCGCCCGGGCCGCGAGTCCATCGGGATCGCACTCGAGGACCACGGTGTCCCAGCGCCGCCGTCTGGTGCCCAGTTGGCGGGCGACGACGACCGACCGGTCCCCGCCAGTCGGGGGCCAGTGGCGCTCTGCCCAGCCACAGACCTGCAGTTCGAACCCGAACTCCGAGTCCACGGCCGGGCGGTGGCGGTCACGGGTATTGAACCTGCCGGCTCCCGCTGCCGGTCGGCTTTCTGAACCCTTTTATCCGCGCCGCGGCTTTACTCGTGTATGAGCGAGCAGGACGCGGCCGACGCGGACGGCTCCGGCACCGGGGAGTCGACCGAGGCGTCGGACGCAGTCGACCGGGGCGGAGACGGCGACGGGAGCGACGCCGACCAGCCAGAGGCCGAGACCGGACTCGCAGCGGCCGTCTCCGGCGGGAGCGACGGCGAGTCGGCCGTCCCCTCGCCGGAGGAGAGAGAGGTAGAGGCACAACTCCTCGAGCGGGTCGAGGAGGCCACCCCCGAGGAGACCGCGCGCTGTATCGCGCTGCTCCGGCAGCGTGTCGACGGGCTCGAGGGGCAACTCGAGTCCCGCGAGCAGGAGGTCGAGGACCTGGAGTCGCGCCTGAAGCGCAAGCAGGCCGACTTCCAGAACTACAAGAAGCGCCAGACGGAACGTTTAGAGGAGGAGAAACGGCGCGCGACAGAGGATCTCGTCGAGCGGATCGTGGACGTCCGTGACAACCTTGCGCGCGCGCTCGATCAGGACGAGGACGCCGACATCCGCGGCGGTGTCGAGACGACGCTCAGGCAGTTCGACGAGCAACTCCAGCGGGAGAACGTGGAACGGATCGAGCCCGACCCCGGCGAGGAGGTGGCCCCACAGCGCCACGAGGCGCTGGCGACGATCCCGTCCGACCGGCCGGAGGGCACGGTCGCGGAGGTGCACCGCCCCGGCTACGAGATGGCCGGCAAGGTCGTCCGGCCCGCACAGGTGGCCGTCAGTGACGGCTCGGGTGCCGGAGGGCCCGAGAACGGCGACGACTCGTAGTCTCCGACCGCCGGTCCAGGCGCCGGCGCCGCCGTCCGATTGCCCGGCTGGAGGGGCCGAGAGTCACAGTGCCGCGCTCACGGCGGCGAAGACGCCGTAGCTGATCAGGAGCGCCCCAGCGAGCGAGGCCACCCAGGCGAACACCGTGTAGCCCATCTTCGCGCCGGAGACCTCGTCCCCGCCGGCGGCGTACCCGCTCCCGATGATCGCAGAGACGATAATCTCGTTGAACGAGACGGGGATGCCGAAAAAGACCGCGGCCTGTGCAATCGCAAAGGAGGGGATGAGCGCGGCAATCGACCGGCGCGGGCCCAGCGAGGAGTAGTCCTGCGAGAGGGCCTTGATCATCCGGGGCGCGCCGGTCCACGAGCCCAGGAGGAGCCCGAAGCCGCCGCCGACGAGCAGCGCGACGAGCGGGACGCCGACCGACCCCGAGAGCGGGAGGAGTGGGCCGATGGCCAGTCCGACCTGGCTCCCGCCGGCGGAGAACGCGACCAGTCCGCCGAGCGCGAGCAGGAAGTGTCGCTGGCCGCGGGCGGGATCGCCGGCCATGTCGCGTGCGAGCACGAGCGCGACGGCTGCCGCGACGGCCACCGAGACGCCGGCGTGGACGAAGAGGCCGCCGCCGGCGCGGGCGACCGCCGCCTGTGCGAGCGAGAGCTGTTGGCCCGGCGGACCCAGCACGACGAAGCTGATGTTCGCCAGCAGGAGGCCGACAACGCCCGCGAGCAGCGGCACGGCGACCCGTTCGGCGACCTGCTCGGCCCGAAGGAGGCGCGCCGTGGCGTACGCGACGCCGCCGCCGGCGAAGGGGGTGAGCACCCACAGCGTCGCGATCTGCCGGTACTTCACCCACGCGGGATCGCCCCCGAGCGCCAGCCCGACGCCGATGACGGCGCCGGTGACAGTGAACGCGGTCGCGATGGGGTAGCCGGTGAACACGCCGATTGCCACCAGCACCGCCGCGGTCACGAGGGCGACGATGGCAGCGGTCGGCGAGAGCGTGACCCCGCCGATCAGTTCCTCGCCGACGGCCTCGGTGACGTTCGCTCCCTGGAGAGCCGCCCCGAGGAGGCCGAGGATGCCGACGTAGAATCCGGCGCGCATCACGGAGATAGCGTTGGCGCCGACCGCGGGTGCGAACGGCGTCGATCCCGACGAGCCCGCGCCGATCGCCCAGGCCATAAAGAGACTGGCGGCTGCCGCGACGGCGAGCAACCCCAGCGTTCCCGACGCGACCATCACCCCGGCGTACAGCGGCGACGGTAAATACACTGACGACTCCGGGTTCGACGGGTGTCCCGATCCCGACCCCGGTTTGTACTGTCGGCTACATCTGCGTGAGGATGTTCGCCACCCCGGGGTGCCGACTGCTCGCGCGCGCAGGGCCGACAGTATTACCCGACGACGAACACCTCGGAGACGTCCCACCCGCGGTAGAACAGCCGCCCCGCCGCGGGGACCGGCTGGGAGCCGACGTTCCCGGCGGACCAGCGGGCGAGGCGCTCGCCGGTCGCGGCGTCGAGAAGGTGGATACCGGTGTTCGCGCCCACCGCGAGAACGCGGTCGCCGACGACGAGCGGCGCGGCGTGGCCGACGCCGGTGTCGGCCGTCCACAGCCGGTCGCCCGTCTCCGCGTCGAGGGTGACCGTCCGGGACCCGTTGCCCGCCCCGACGACGACCCGGCCGTCGGCGACTGCGGGCGGGTCGCTGACGCCGGGTTCGACGTCGGCCTGCCAGAGGACGCTCCCGTCGGATCCGTCGAGGGCCGTGGCCGTCCCGGTTCTCGAGACGGCGTAGACGGTCCCGTCTGCGACGGCCGGGGCCGTGTAGATCTGCCCGGGGGCGGTCGTACGCCACCACGTCTCGCCGTGGCGCGTGAGCGCGGCGACCTCGCCGCTGCCGTTGCTCGCGGCGCCGACGTAGACGCGGTCGCCGACAGCAATTCCCTGCGGGCTGTGTTCTGTGCTCGCCTGCCAGCGCTGTGTGCCCGTCTCGGCGTCGAGTGCGGTGACGACGCTGCCGGCGATGTACGCCGTATCGTCGCTGAGAACCGGCGACGCCGACACGCCGCCGCCCGCCCCCGCGTCCCCGCGCCACAGGGCGGTCCCATCGGCGGGGTCCAGCGCGAGCGTCTTGTTGCTCGTGCTCACGTAGAGGGCGCCACACGCGAGCGCCGGACTCGTCGAGACGCCGTCGCCCGGATCCGTCTCCCACACCCGCTCGCCAGTCGCGGCGTCGCGGGCCTCGATCCTGACGTCGCCGGCGACGTACGCGGTTCCGTCGGCGACGACCGGCGACGCGTCCACGCTCCCGCCGCCTGCTCCGGAGCCGGTCCGCGAGAACCGCCGTGCCGTCGCGTCGGCCGGCGGCAACGCCCGGTCGGACAGGCTGCTCGTCCGGGCGGGATCGGCGCCGTGCATCGGCCACGCGTACGATCCGGGCCCACACTCGACCGGCGGGCGGGAGGCGCGCGTGGTCAGGTTGTCGGAACAGCCAGCGAGGGCGGCGGCCCCGCACGCCGCGAGCACCGCACGCCGCGTCGGCCGGGAAGAGGAGGGCAACATACCTCGGCTCTCGTGGCTCCTCGGAAAGTACTTTTTGATACCCGCGTCCGCGACGGGCCGGCCGGGAGAGACGGCCGACGCCGTGCGGGTGACGGCTCGCGGGTGTCGAACGCGTAGCCGGGTGTCTGTGTGACGAGCGTGTACTGGAGGAGTTGCCGGCAGTAGGGCCCGGAACCGGATAGCCGCAGGCCTGCAGCTGGGGGCCACGTCACTCGTCGACCTCGGTCACCGACGCGCCGGCGTTGCGCGGGGCCGCCGTGCGGACGGTGCCGCCGGTTCCGAGCGCGTCGAGCGCCTCCCGGCCGGCCGCCTCCGCGCGGCTGGCGTCGGTCGCGCTGGTCACGCCGTAGACTGTCGGTCCCCAGGAGGACTGGCCGGCACCGCGGACCGCGGGGCTGTCCGAGAGTCGGTCGACGACCTCGCCGGCCGGCGGCCGGTAGACCCCGCCCTGTTCGTCGGCGTACCAGGCACCGTTGAGCCGACCCAGGCGGGCAATCGCCCGGCCGAAGGCCGCGAGGTCCCCCTCCGCGACTGCGGGCAGGACCCGCCGGACGAGCAGCGTCGCCATCTCGTCCGCGACGCTGGGGTCGGCCCGTTCGACGACCGCCCGCATGCTCTCCTCCTCGGGCGTACCGCTCCTGCCCGGCGGGACGTCCGGCGTCACGAGCAGGAACCGCCAGTCCCCGGGGATGTCGTGGCGCGCGACCGGCCGCGGGACCGACCAGTCGCCCCGTGCCGGCGGCGCAGAGGTGAACTGCTCTGTCGGGTGCCCGGCGTCGGTCACGAAGCCGCCGGTCTCGAAGGCCGCGACGCCGACGCCGCTACGCCCGCCCCGCCCCAGGTCCGGGGCGCACTCGCGGGGGTCGACTTCGCGGTCGTGCGCGCGAGCGACTGCGACCAGACAGGCCAGCGCGAGTTGTGTGCCGCTGCCGAGTCCGGCGTGGCGGGGGTACCGCTCGCTCACCGTCACGCGGGCGCCCTCGACGCCGAGCAGGTCGGCGACGTCGGAGACGAACTCCGCGGCGTCCGGATCCTCGACCCGGACCGACGGCGCTCGCTCGGCCTCGACGACGATCCGCGGTTCGCTCAGTGCGGCGCCCACGCCACCGTAGAGGCGGTCGTGTGCCAGCGCGAGGTTCTGGAACCCGAAGTGGAGGCGGGCGCCGGTCGCGACAGTTGCCATGGCGGGGCTTGGCAGCGGCGGGGTATGAATCCAGGGACACCGGCGGTCGGCGCCTCTCCCGACCGAAGGCCGGACTTAAGTCCGCCGGGGGCCAGGTCACGGCCATGAGCCAGCAGGAGTCCCGGGAACGACCCTTCGAGTACGAGAAAGACCCCAACCTGCCGAGCAACGAGGTCACGCAGGGTGCCGAGCGGGCGCCCCACCGCGCGATGTTCCGCGCGATGGGCTACGACGACGAGGATCTGGCCTCGCCGATGGTCGGTCTCGCCAACCCCGCGGCCGACATCACCCCCTGTAACGTCCACCTCGACGACGTCGCCGCGTCGGCGTACGAGGGCGTCGACGACGCCGGCGGGATGCCCATCGAGTTCGGCACGATCACCATCTCGGACGCCATCTCGATGGGGACCGAGGGGATGAAGGCCTCGCTGATCTCCCGCGAGTTGATCGCCGACTCTGTCGAGCTGGTCACGTTCGGCGAGCGCATGGACGGGCTGGTCACGATCGGGGGCTGTGACAAGAACATGCCGGGGATGATGATGGCCGCGATCCGGACCGACCTGCCCTCGGTGTTTCTCTACGGCGGGTCGATCATGCCCGGCGAACACGGGGGCCGGGAGGTCACCATCCAGA
>CAZUVE010000167.1:0-5934 GCA_964623735.1 uncultured Halobacteriales archaeon
GACCTGCCGGAGGTCGAGACCGTCGTCGTCCCGATCGGCGGCGGCGGGCTGATCAGCGGCATCGCGACCGCGATCAAGCAGCGCAAGCCCGACGCCCGGGTCGTCGGCGTCCAGGCGGAGGGGGCCGCGAGCGTCGCCGACTCGCTGGAGAAAGGCCAGCGGGTCGTCCGCGGTTCGGTCGACACCATCGCCGACGGCATCGCTACGCGGACTGTCGGCGAGTTGCCCTTCGAGATCATCCAGGAGCGCGTCGACGAGGTCGTCACGGTCGCGGACGACGAGATCGCGGTGGCGCTGACGCTCCTGCTGGAACGTGCCAAGACGCTGGTCGAGGGCGCAGGGGCAGTCCCGCTTGCCGCGCTGCTGTCCGGCGCCATCGACTACGAGGAGGACGAGACGGTCGTCCCGGTGCTGTGTGGCGGCAACATCGACATGAACACGCTGACGACGGTGGTCGTCCGGGGGCTGGTCCAGACAGGGCGGTACCTGCGCCTGCGGACCGTCCTCGAGGACCGCCCCGGCGCGCTGGAGGAGTTGACCGACATCATCGCCGACCGCCGGGCGAACATCTACGCCATCCAGCACGACCGCACCTCGCGGGACGTGGCGATGAACGACGCCGAGGTGGAACTCGACATCGAGACGCGGGGACCCGACCACGTCGACGACCTCGTGGCCGCACTCGAGGAACACGGGTACGCGGTCGAAGTGCTTTAGAACCCGCCGACTGCGACGGGCGGGCCTCGGAGTTTCCGTACCGGCCCGCCAGCACTGACAGTGCACCCCCGGAGGTGGCGCCGGATCACACCAGCCGGTAACTCTCGTGGCCCCTCGAGCCACGACAGGACCCTCCCGGGGAAACACGGTGAGGGCGGCGTTACCCCCGCCATCCCGAGGAGGGTGGCGTCCCCCGTCACACGTCCCGGGTGACCGTCACGGCGTCGTCGTAGTGCAGGGCCAGTTCGGCGTCGAGACCCTCGACCCCGAAGACGGCCGCCTCCGGCACTACGCCGCGCTCGGAGGTACTCGACTGGTGGTGTGGTACCGCCGGACCGACGTCCCAGGCGCTGTAGCGGTAGCGCACGTTCTCCCGCTCTTCGGGGTTCCAGACAACCAACCGGTCGGTCCCGTCGTGGTCGAGCAGGTCGGCGCCGGCGCCCGTGACCGTCTCGAGGAGGGCACGGCGCTGTGGGACCGACAACAGCGGGAGGGAGTCGTCGAGCCACCCGAGGTCGTCGCCGGTCCAGTCCTCCTCGCGGAGGGCGTCGATCGCGCTGACCGGCGCCTCGAAGTGCCAGAGCAACTCCTCGACGCGCGCGTCCGTCCGGTCGCGCCGCGAGACGAGCGACCCGTCGGCCTCGACCACGACGGTCAGAGCCTCGGCCGGGGGGACGTCCCCGAGATCGACCGCGAGCGTGGCCGTCCCGGGGTCGTAGCTCGCGTTCCGCCCGCCGTCGAGGGCGACCTGCTCCCCGTCGACGGTGACCGACACGGGTTCGACGACCCCCCGGAACAGCAGTTCGTAGCCGCGCCCGTCAGGGACGTACGAGAGGTCGCCCTCGGCGGGTTCGACCTCGAACGCCAGCCGGTCGCCGGTGAACCGCTGGGCGAACGTGGTGGTCGCGTAGGCGCCCTCGCGGTGTGCCAGCGACGTTCCGTCGTCCTCGTAGAGGGTGAACTCGTTGTCGGCGCCGGGGAAGGCAACGATCCGGAGCCGTTCGGGGGTGTCGACCCCGCCCCAGTCCACCTCCGGTTCGAGGGGGACGATTGCGCCGGCCGGCGCGTACACGGGCAGGTCCTCGAGACCGCCGTAGCGGGCGTGCCAGCCCGCCTCGTGGTACGCCCCGGAGAAGAAGTCGAACCACTCCCCGCCGGGGAGCCAGACCGACCGCCGTGAGAGGTGCGTGTCGTCGCCGCGCTCGCGGAGGTGGGGTGCGGCGAGGAGTTCGCTCCCGAAGTAGTACTGGTGGCGGGCGGCGTAGGCCGAGTCAGTCCCGGGGTGGCGGTAGTACATCGGCCGGACCAGCGGGACGCTCGCCTCGTGGTCGCGCCAGGCCATGGTGTAGATGTAGGGGACGAGGGCGTGGCGCAGGCGGAAGGCGCGTTCGAGCGTGTCGGACACCTCGCCGTCGTACTGCCAGGGGCGCTTGTCCACGGACGGGGACTTCGCGGTGTGGACGCGGTTGATCGGGCTGAGCGCCCCGAACTGCGTCCAGCGGGCGTACAGTTCGCCGAATGCCGCGGGGTCGCCGGTGCCGCCCATGTGGCCCCCGATGTCGTGACTCCACCAGCCGAAGTCGACGTTCCCGCCGGCCGCGGTCACGCGGGGCTGGAACCGCAGTGAGTCCCAGCTGACGAGTGTGTCGCCGGAGAAGCCGACGGGGGAGCGGTGGCCACCGAGGCCGGACCACCGCGAGAGGACGAACGGCCGCCTGCCGTCGCGGGCCCGGTCGAGGGCGTGCAGGTGGTTGAGCGCCCACAGCGGGTCCAGCCCTGCCATCCCCGGGGACTCCTCCCACTGCTGCCAGTCGATCCACCAGAAGTCGATTCCCTCCCCCTCCTCCATCGGGTGGACGAGGTGCTCGAAGTACCCCCGCAGAAAGTCGGGGTTCGAGGCGTCGAACGCGACCGGCTCCTCGCTGTCCGGGTCGACACCCAGGTCCGCGGCGAAGGCCCCGTACTGGTCCTCGTGGGGGTGGACACCCTCCGCGGGGTGGAGGTTCAGCGCCGTCCGGAGGCCGCTGTCGTGGAGCCAGTCGACGAACCTCTCCGGGTCTGGAAAGTACTCCTCGTTCCACGTCCAGCCCGTCCAGCCGTCGTGGTGAGGGTTGTCGACGACGTGCCAGTCCATGTCGACGATACAGACCGACAGCGGGAGACCGCGGTCCCGGAACCCTTCCAGGAGGTCCCGCAACTCCGCCTGGGAGTACTCCCAGTAGCGGCTCCACCAGTTGCCCAGGGCCCACCGCGGGGGCATCGGCGCGTCGCCGGCGATGTCTGTGAACGCCCGCAGACAGGCGCGGTAGTCGTCGCCGTAGCCGAAAAAGTAGAGATCCTCGGCCTCGCCGTCCCGTGACTCGAGCCAGCCGTCCGCGCCGAAGGCCAGCGAGTCGCCGTCGTCGACCACCGCCCACCCCTCGCGGGAGAGCAGGCCCGGTTCGAGCGGAGCCGGCCCGTCGGCGTCGTCGAGCGACCGGAGCGCGCCGCCGAGATTCCTCTCGTTCCCGTCGCCGTACCGCCAGACCGTCCCGTCGGCGAGTTCAACCGACAGCGTTTCGGGCGCGAAGCCGTCGGCACGGCCGTGCTCGTAGGTGAGTTCCAAAGAGTCGGTCCGGATCCGGAGCGTCCCGTCGGTCCGTTCGACGTCGAAGTCGGGCACGGCCTGGTCGCGGTACCAGACGAGCTGGGTGGGCCGGTCCTCGAAGGACTCCGCAGGGTCGGACTCCAGCCGGAGCAGCCGCCCCGTCAGAACGGTGAACCGGCAGTTCGGGCCGGTCACGACCGCCTCTTCGGCGGCGACCGGCTCGAACTCCGGGACCAGGTGCTCGGGCAGTCTCATGGACACATCCCGCCGCGGCTCTCACAAAAGACCGCTGGTTCGGCGCCCAGCGCCACCGGAGTGTGAACCGGCGGACGCGTGTCGAGACCCGGAACAGACAGTCACATCGACGGGCTTATTACCGTGGAATGTTTACTCTAAAGTGAGTAAAAATATGAGAGAGAGACTGTTCCTCCGAGAGGTGCGCGACGCGATTGTACAGGTAGCCGGCCAGCGCGGCGGCGAGTTGCCCGTCCACACGGTCGAGGACGGGCAGGCCGCAACGGAGATCAAGCCGCCGGGCGGCCTCTAGACGTCGCCGATGTCGCGGTTCCAGACGGGCGTGACCGGCGCCTCGAGCCGGTCGATTTCTTCGGTCGACAGCGAGGTCTCGAGAGCGCCGGCGTTGTCCTCGAGGTGATCGACCGTGCGCGGCCGAGGACCTCCTCGCTCTCGCCGTAGGAGTAGACGTTCGCGGTGTCGAAGAAGTTGCTCCCCAGCTCGAGCGCCCGGTCGATGACTGCGCGGGCCTGCTCCTCGTCGCCGACCATCCAGGGCTGCTCGCTGCCGAAGTTCAGACAGCCCAGGCACAGCCGCGACACTTCCAGTCCAGTCGGTCCGAGGGTGGTGTACTCCACGTGTCGACCTCGACCGCTCGTGGTTTCAATATTCGGGCGGGGCACGCTGATACCGGTTGCTGTACGTCAGTGCCGGTCGACCGCACGACTGTGTGTGTGCGGTCGCACTGGTACACAGCTACAGCAATCCGTATCAGTTCGTCCGGAACGCACGGTCTCCGGCGTCGCCGAGGCCGGGGACGATGAAGCCCTCGTCGTCGAGGTGGTCGTCGACGCTGACGGTCACGAGTTCGGCCCCGGGAAACGACGTCCGGACCCGGTCCAGGCCCGTCTCGGCGCTGACCGCCGAGAGGACGAACAGGTTCCCGGGATCGGCCGTCCCGGCGGTCACCTCCTCGAGGACGGCACACATCGTGCTGCCGGTCGCGAGCATCGGGTCGGCGACGACGACTGTATCCTCCTGCCGTATCTCGGGGAGTTTGACGTACTGGATCTCGATCGGGAACTCGCCGTTCTCGTTCATCCCGGCCTCCTCGTCGCGGCTGGCCGAGATGACGCCCTGGCGGGCCCGCGGGAACGCCTTCAGGAGCCCCTCGACGAACGGTGTTGCCGCCCGCAGGACGTTGACGATGACGACGTCGTCCATGCCCCTGACGCGCTGGCCGGCAGTCTCCGTCAGCGGCGTCCGGACGGACACGGTCTCGGTTTCGAGGCGCCCGTCGATGAGTTCGTACCCGCAGATACGGCCCAGCTTGACCAGCCCCTTCCGGAAAGCCACCTGCTCTGTCTCGACGCTTCGCAGGTCGACGAGCGTGTGCTGGGCGAGAGCGTGCGTGACGACGGAGACACGGCCGCGGTCCTCGATGGGCATACGCGGATGGACGACCGGCCCCGGCTTATATCCGTTGTCCGTACCCGCGCTCCCTCCGACGCGCCCCGGCGGCCTCGTCGGGAACGCGGAGTTGCTGCAGGGGCGCGTCGTGGTTCGACTTCACGACAGCGCGGTGACGAACGCGACGAGCGACCCGACGACACCGCACGGTCGGCCCACTACGTGTCTGCACCTGTGCCGGAAGCGCACCCGACCCAGATCCCGGGCCGCGGAGACAAGGCTTATTCTGGTCCGGTCACTATCCTGTCTAACAGATGCCGGCTGGGACTGTAGACGTGACCGTCGTCGGACGGGGGTCGAGTACGCGTGGCTGACGTAGAGGAGAGTGTCTCTGGGTTCAAGACGCGGGGCGACTGGGTGGACGTCGTGGAACACGGCGAGCGCGTCACACGGGCACTGACGGAAGTCGCCGCCGAGGACAATATCGACGTCGATATCGACGAGCAGGCGCTGGCGGAGTTCGACGAGTGGCGGCCCAAGAGTCACGAACGGCTCGAGGACGACGTGAGCGAGAAGACCGCAGAGCAGGCAAGCGTCGAGGAGGGCAAAGGCGAGCAGGAGGGCAAGGACCCCGACGAGGACCTCCAGACCGCCGGGGAGAAACTCGCGGAGTCCTACGAGAACCTCGACGATCCCGACGAGGCCGTCGACAAGTGGGGAGAGAGCCTCGACTACGTCGCCCGCGCGGCCGATTCGGCGGGCCGCAAGGCGATTCGCGCCGTCGAGGACACCGTCTATCGCAACGTGATGACCCAGATTGCGCCCTACTACTTCGACAACGAACTCGTCAGCGCCAACCTCCAGCGGGTGGGCCGCGGCGAGGACCCCGACTACGTCTTCGAAATCAACGTCAACGACGACGACCTGAAGCTGCGCGTCTCCAACCGGCTGGCGGACTTCGAGAGCGAGGTCGATCGGTGGCACGT
>CAZUVE010000168.1:0-5909 GCA_964623735.1 uncultured Halobacteriales archaeon
GGGAGCGAGTGAGAGTACGCCAGAGCTTGCTCTGGCGGTGGACGAGGAGCGCAGCACAGCGAGCAGCGCGAGACCGGGTCTCGCTGGCCATGCGGGCGACTCGCGGATCACCCGCAGACACCGCAGGAGGCTGGGGAGGTGTGTGGCTGCGGTGGGGCGGGAATGAAAGGGGCCGCGGGCTCGGCGAACCCGGACGACGTAAGCACTGGACCGAGCGAACGAGTGAGCGAGGGAAGCGCGCAGCGAGTCCCGGGAGCCGAGCCCGCGGGGGCTTTCTGGCCGAGGGTAGCGTACGCCTCTCTGACACGTCCCTCTGTCTCGAATCCACAGTCGAGGACTGCCACTCCCTCGGCACTGACCGGTCCGCTTTCGCAACTACCAAATAGGCACTCGTAGTATATCCCGGTGATTGAGGGATGCCAGACACACAGGTACTCGAGCGCATCAAGGACGCCGAGCGCGAGGCCGACGAGATCGTCGCCGAGGCCGAGCGCGAGGCCGAAGAGCGCGTCGAGGCGGCCCGCGAGGAGGCCGAGGAGATCCGCGAGACGGCCCGCGAGGAGGCCGAACAGGCAGCCCAGGAACGCCTTGCGACAGCCCGCGAGGAGGTCGAGAAAGAGCGCAAGCGCGTTCTCGAGGAGGGCCGCGAGGAGCGCGAGGCGCTCGTCGCCGCTGCCGAGGACCGCACCGACGACGTCGTCGACCACGTCGTGACCCTGTTCGAGGAGGCGGTCCATGCTCAGACCTAAGCGGATGAGCCGGGTGTCGGTGACCGGCTCCAAGTCCGTGATGGACGACGCAATCGAGGCCGTCCACGACCTCCGCCTGCTGCACGTCACGGAGTACGACGGCTCCTGGCAGGGATTCGAGCCCGGCGACCCCGTGGCGGGGGCCGACGAGGTTTCGAGCAAGCTCGTGACAGTCAGGGCGCTGAAGTCCACGCTCGGGGTCACCGGCGAGGACGTCAGCCCGGTCAACCGTGTCATCACCGACGAGGCGCTCGACGAGGAACTCGAGGAGGTCCGGGCCGAGGTCAACGAACTCGACGACCGCCGCGACAGGCTCCGGGACGAACTCCGGGAGGTCGAGGAGCGGATCGACCTGATGGAGCCGTTCGTCGCCCTGGGGATCGATCTGGACCTGCTCTCGGGGTACGACTCGCTGGCGGTCCGCGTGGGCGAGGGCGACTCCGGCTCGGTCGACCGGGCGCTCGCCGACAGTGACATCGACGCCCACGAGACGTTCGCCGCCGACGGCGTGGTCGCCGTCTTCGCCTCCACCGACGACGGGACGCTCGGGGACGTCCTGGTCGACGCCACGTTCACCGCGATAGAGATCCCGGACGGCGAGGGCGATCCCGGGGCGTACCTCGAGGAACTGCGCCACCGAAAGCAGCAACTCGAGTCGAAGCTCTCGACCGTCGGGGACGAGATGCAGGATCTCAAACTCGAGGTCGGCGGGTTCCTGCTGGCCGCCGAGGAGGAACTGCGGATCGACGTCGAGAAGCGCGAAGCCCCTCTCACGTTCGCGACGACCGAGAACGCGTTCGTTGCGGAGGGGTGGATTCCGACAGAGAATTACGGCGAGTTCGTGGGCGCGCTCACCGACGCTGTGGGCGACCACGTCGAGATTGCGGAACTCGAACGGGCCGACTACGACGGCGACGGCCACCCCGTCGACCGCGAGGACGTCAACAGGGAGCCCGGCCCCGAGGAACCCGGCAGCGTCGAGCAGCCCACGGCCGCCGACGGCCGCGGAATCGACGAGGAGCAGGCCCGGACGGACGGCGGGACGGTCACGATGGGCGGGGACGAGCCCCCGGTCATCCAGGACAACCCGGGCGTGAGCAAGCCCTTCGAGATGCTCGTTCAGGTGATCAACCGGCCCAAGTACACCGAGTTCGACCCGACGTTCATCCTCCTGCTCACGTTCCCCGCGATGTTCGGGTTCATGATCGGCGACGTCGCCTACGGGCTCCTGTACGTGCTCGTCGGCTGGGCGCTGTTCACCCGGATCGACAGCTCCGGCTGGCAGGCACTGGGCGGGCTCTCCATCTGGTCGGGCGTGTTCACTATCCTCTTTGGATTCCTCTACGGGGAGTTCTTCGGGCTGCACTTCATCACATCGGTCTTCTGGGAAGGGATCGTCGGCCTGCACAGCGCACCCATGCACAAGGGTCTCCAGCCCATCGACATCAACTTCGCCCGGGCGTGGCTCATCGTGAGCTTCGCGTTCGGGTTGCTCCACCTGACCGTCGGCTACGCGCTCGGCTTCCTCAAGGAACTCCGGCACGGCGCCTGGGCGGCTCTCACCGAGAAAGGATCGTGGGTGCTGATGATGGGCGGCGCCTGGGCGTTCGTGTTCAGTACTGTCGCCGTCGGCAAGAAGCCCGCGTTCATGTTCTCTGTGTTCGGATCCGAGGGCGCTCTCAACCCGCGGACCGGCGAGGCAATCGCCTCCGAGGCGGTGGCCTACTCGCTCGGGTTCACCGGGTTCCCCGACATCGTCGGGTGGGTCGGTCTCGCGGCGACGGCCCTGGGACTGGTCCTGTTGCTCGGCGGCGAGGGCATCATCGGCCTGCTGGAGAGCCTGAACGTGCTGGTGAACGTCCTCTCCTACGCCCGGATCCCCGCGGTGTTGCTCGCGAAGGCCGGGATGGCCTTCGTCGTCAATCTCCTCTTTTTCGGAGCCTACACCCACGACGGGGAGTTCCACTTCCTGACGGGCGAGGCGCCCGGGTACGTCCTCTCCGAGTACGGCGCCGAGGCGCTCATGTTCCCGGGGCTGATCCACCTCGGGATCGCCGGCGTCCTCTTCGGTATCGTTGTCTTCGTCCTGGGTCACCTGCTGGTGCTGGCGCTGGGGGTCACGAGCGCCGGGCTGCAGGGGGTTCGCCTCGAGTACGTCGAGTTCTTCAGCAAGTTCTACGACGGCGGCGGCGACGCGTTCAACCCGTTCGGCCACGAGCGGTCCTACACGGTCGAGGAGTAGGCGCAACCACCCCTCTCGGGCCGGTGGATTCGGAAGGGCGTCAACCGGAAAAACCGCCGGAAGCGGGGGCTGACGAACGGCTTTGGGAAGCTTTATGAGTACGGTGGAAGGACATACGACTGTTCGGAAACCAGACCACACGATCCATCATGAGCGCAACCACTTTACTCACGGAGTTCGCACTACAAGCGGCAGAGAACGGACAGGGCATCCCGCCGTCGGCGGGAGCGGCGATCGCGGTCGGCCTGGCCGCCCTCGGGGCAGGGATCGCCGAGCGAGGGATCGGCGCCGCGGCGGTCGGCGCAACAGCCGAGGACGACGACATGTTCGGTCGGGGGCTCATCCTCACAGTTATCCCGGAGACGCTGGTGATTCTGGCGCTGGTCACGATCTTCCTCGTCTAACGCCTATGAGCCTCGATACGGTCGTAGAGGACATCCGCGAGGAGGCCCGCGAACGCGCCGCGGAGATCCGCGAGGACGCCGAGCAGGAAGCTGCGGGGATCACCGAACAGGCCGAATCCGACGCCGAGGAGATCCGCGCCGAGCGCGAGCGCGAGGTCGAGCGACAGATCGAACAGGAGCGCGAACAGAAACTCTCCAGCGCCAACCTCGAGGCCAAACAGCAGCGCCTGGAGGCCCGCCGGGACGTCCTCGAGGAGGTCCGAGACCAAGTCGAGACCGAGATTGCGACCCTCGAGGACGGGCGCGAGGACCTGACCCGGGCGTTGCTCGACGCAGCCGTCGCGGAGTTCGACGCCGACGCGACCGTCACGGTGTACGGCCGCCCGGCGGACGAGGATCTGCTGCGGTCGATACTCTCCGACTACGACAACTGCGAGTACGCCGGCGGTGTCGACTGTCTCGGGGGCGTCGTCGTCGAAGCCGCCGAGTCACGAATCCGGGTCAACAACACCTTCGACTCGGTGCTGGCCGACGTCTGGGAGGAGAACCTCCGGGGAGTCTCAGAACGGTTGTTCGAGCAATGAGCGTCTACCAGAGCGGAGAAGGCGGTAACTACGAGTACGTGACGGCCCGCGTGCGAGCGCGCAAGGCGGCGCTGTTCGACGACGACGACTACCGGAAGCTGGTGCGGATGGGTTCCGGCGGCATCGCCCGGTTCATGGAGGAGACCGAGTACGAATCGGAGATGAACGAACTCGGGGCGCGCCACTCGGGTGTCGACCTCGTGGAGTACGCCCTGAACCGGAACCTCGCGAAGCACTTCGATGACCTGCTGCGGTGGGCCGACGGCCGGCTGTACGACTTCATCGCGCGGTACCTCCGGAAGTTCGACGCCTGGAACGTCAAGACGGTACTCCGGGGCCTGTACTCGGGCGGGAGCCGGACGGACATCGAGGACGACCTCATCCGCGCCGGCGAGTTCTCCGAGGCGTTGCTCGACCGGTTGGCCGGCGCGGATTCGGTCGAGGCGGCCGTCGAACTCCTCGGGGACACGCGCTACGGCGACCCGCTCGCCGACGCGCTGCGCGACTACGAGGAGGCCGGCACCCTCGTCCCGCTGGAGAACGCCGTCGACCGGACGTTCTACGAGGAACTGCTGGCCGGCCTGCCCAGCGAGGCGACCCGGGCGACCGAACTGTACCTGGAGTTCCTCCACGCCGAGATCGACTTCCGGAACCTCCGGAACGCGCTCCGGCTCGCGCGCTCGGGTGCCGACATGGATCCCTCGGAGTACTACATCGAGGGCGGGCGGCTGTTCGACGCGAGCGAGATCCGACAGCTGGTGGGCAACACCGACCAGCTGGTCGAACACATCCGGACGAGTCTCTACGGCGACGACCTGTCGGAGGCACTGGAGATCCTCGAGGAGGCGGAGAGCCTCATCGCGTTCGAGCACGCGCTCCACCGCGCAGAACTGGCGTACGCCGACCGCCTCTCGAACAAGTATCCGCTGTCGATCTGCCCGGTGCTCGCGTACGTTCTCGAGAAGGAACGCGAAACCGAAAACATCCGGGCGATCGCCCGCGGGCGCGAGGCCGGGCTCGACCCCGACGCGACCGAGGAGGAGCTGGTGATACTGTGAGCCAGGAGATCGCGGTCATCGGCAGCCCGGAGTTCACGACCGGCTTCCGGCTGGCCGGCGTCCGGAAGTTCGCGGAGGTGCCCGACGACGAGAAGGACGAGCGCCTCGACGGGACGGTCGACGACCTCATGTCCGACGAGGACGTTGGCATCGTCGTGATGCACGACGACGACCTCGATCACCTCTCGCGGGACATCCGCCACGAGGTCGAGACGAGCGTCGAACCCGTGGTGGTGACGCTGGGCGGGGGAGCCGGGAGCAGCGGGCTACGCGAACAGATCAAGCGAGCGATCGGCATCGACCTGATGGAAGATCAATAATGAGTCAAGCGACAGAATCCGACGTCCGGGAGGACGGCATCATAGAGAGCGTATCGGGCCCCGTCGTGTCCGCGACGGACCTCGAGGCAAAGATGAACGACGTCGTCTACGTCGGTGACGAGGGCCTGATGGGCGAAGTTATCGAGATAGAGGGCAACCTGACCACGATCCAGGTCTACGAGGAGACTTCGGGTGTCTCGCCGGGCGAGCCCGTCGAGTCGACCGGCGCGCCGCTGTCGGTCGACCTCGGGCCGGGCATACTGGACACCATCTACGACGGCGTCCAGCGCCCGCTGGACGTGCTCGTGGACACGATGGACTCTGCGTTCCTCGACCGCGGGGTCGACGCGCCGGGGATCGACCTGGAGAAGACCTGGGAGTTCACCCCCGAGGTGGCGGCGGGCGACGAGGTTGCGGCGGGCGACGTCCTCGGAGTTGTCCCGGAGACAGCGACAATCGACCACAAGGTGATGGTCCCGCCGGACTCCGAGGGCGGCGAGGTCGTCGCCGTCGAGTCGGGCAACTTCACCGTCCAGGAGACGGTCGTCGAAC
>CAZUVE010000169.1:0-5886 GCA_964623735.1 uncultured Halobacteriales archaeon
CCCGCAAAATGGTCGCTTTCTGGGGAACAGTACCTCTCGTGACACGGGCCCGTGGTCGGCCATCAGGCACCCACATCTCTGCGTGACGTCCGTCGACAGGCGCTTTCGGGAGCTGATACGGAGATCTGACACTGATATATAGATATAGGTTGTTTTATTATCGTGGAGTGAGCAGGGGGGTCGTATGGAGACACGCAAGGTCCAGGTCACCGGCGGATCGACGTACACTGTCTCACTCCCGAAGGGGTGGGCGACCGACAACGACGTCAGCGCGGGGAGCATCGTCGAGTTCCACTCCGAGGAAGACCTGTTGTTGCTCTCGCCCCGGAGCGAGACCGACCGGATCGAGGGGACCCTCGACATCTCGGGGATGGACACGGACCACGAACTCACCCGTGCGGTGATGACGATGTACGTCAGCGGGTTCGACGTCATCGTGCTGGAGTCGACGCGCATCTCCGCCAGCCAGCGCCGGGTCATCCGCGAGGCCACCCAGGGACTGGTGGGGCTGGAGGTCATCGAGGAGACCTCCGACCGGGTGGTGTTACAGGACCTGCTCGACTCCTCGGAGCTGTCGGTCCACAACGCCATCACGCGGATGCGGCTGGTCTCGCTGACGATGCTCGAGGACGCCGTCGAGGCGCTGGTCACGAACGACCGGGAACTCGCACACGACGTCGAGGAACGTGACGACGACGTCGACCGTCTGTGGTACATGGTCTCGCGGGTGTTCCGGACGGTCCTGCGCAACCCCACAGCGGCAAACGAGATCGGGTTCCCCCGCGAGACGGTCTTCGACTTCCAGTCCAGCGCCCGCCAGCTCGAGCGGATCGCCGATCACGCCACGAAGATCGCCGACCTTTCGCTCGAAATCGGGGAGATCCCCGATCCCGCGGTCGGTCCCATCGAGGCGCTCGAGGAAGAGGCCCGGGAGGTCCCCGAGATGGCGATGGACGCCCTCCTCGAGGAGGACCCCGAGCGGGCGGTCGAACTCGCGAACGAGGCGCGGGGGCGGATCCGGTCTATCGACGACGAGGTCCGCGAGGTGGACGACCTGATCCGCGAGTTCGACCCTCAGCTCGCGCAGGTACTCGGTCTCGTCACCGACTCGCTGTCCCGGACAGCCGACTACGGCGGCAACATCGCCGAGAGCGCACTCCAGAAGGCTGCTCCCCGACCCTGATAGTGTTTCGTGTGAGTCATTGCCGGATCGACCGCACACTGTCGTGCGGTTGTACCGGGACACGGTTACAGCAATCACTCTGATTCCAGCGGAGCGACGGGGGCCGACCACGACCGACGAGGGCTCGGGACAGGCGGCTACTCGAGCAGGACAGCGTTGACCTGGCCGTCCTGGCCGGGCCGCGAGGTCACGCGCACACGGCCTTCGCCTGTCTCGAGAACGGCACCCTTGGTGATGATGTTCCGGCGCGCGTAGTTGGGGTTCGAGGGGTTCTCGGCGACGTTCTCGATGTCGGCGGCGACAACTTCCCCGCCGGCGGCGACGCTCGCGGTGTCGGTCGCGATGGCCCGTACCTTCTCCGTGCCGCCGCGGGCGTCGACGGTCTTGAGCCGGGTATCCCCCACCTGGGTCTCGGTGGGCTCTGTGCCCAACTGGTGTTTGCGCTTGTCGCTGGCCGGCCGGCGGCGGCCGCCGGTACGCTTGCGTGACGAGGGGCCCTGGTACTTCATACTGTCTGAAGTATCACTGCGTACTTGAACCTCTCGACTCGTCGTCGGGTCGGCCGGCGTCCACGACGGTGTGGGTCTCGGAGCCGGCCCGACAGATTTAGGAGCCGTCGACTCCCCCACGGTGACGATGAGTCTCCGGCGGGCAGTCGCCGCGCCCTTCGGCCAGCGCGGCGTCGAGCGTATGAGCGAGAGCGAATTTGTCGTCGCGCTGTCGCTCGACCGTGACTGGTTCTCACCCGACCAGGCCACGCGCCTCGTCGACGTCGCGACCGGCGAGGGGTTGCTCGAACGTGCCGGCGACGACGTCGTCGCGGTGTTCGAGCCCGGGACCGTCGAAATCCCCGACGGCTTCGCGCCCGACGAGTCGGTGCTGCGCCGCCGGTCCGCGTTCGAACGTGTCCTCGACACGGTGGTCGACGCCGGGGTCGACAAACAGGAGGCCGTCGCCTCGATCAACCGCCTCCAGGCCGACCTCGGCCTCGCGGTCGAGGCGGCCGCTCTCCTCTACGCCCGGCGGCAGGGTATCGACGTTTCCGGGCTCGCGGAGCGCGTCCGGGAGGAACTCTGATGGCCGAGGACCGTACCACCGACGCCGCCCGGATTGCCGGACTGCTCGCCTCGGAACTGACGGGCCTCGAGACCGGCCCGCTGGCCGACGTCGCGGTCGTCGACGCGGACCCCGACGCGGCCCCCTCGCCCGGTGGGACCATCGCCTACGCGATCGAGTACCGGGAGAGTCGCGTCGGGGCAGTCGCGCTGTTCCCCGACCGCGTCCGCGTACACCTGGCCGTCGACGCCGGCGGGACAACGAGGACAGCCGCGGGCCGGGTGCCGGTCGAACCGACGGACGAAGGGTGTCTGCTGTGGATCGAGAGCGGCGCCGCGGTCAAGCCGGCCGTCGACACCATCCGGGCAGCACTGGAATGACATCCTCTTCGGGGTAGACGCCGCGGGATCCACGCGCTCGGGATCGGGCACACTGACACCACGCGCTCGGTGCCATCCGCCTGCCACGGGCAGGCTCGCGTTTTTGGATGCTCACGGGAAGGCGGGACTCTCTCGCTGTCGAAGATAGTCGTACGGATTGCTGTCCCTGTGTCCCGGTCCGACCGCACGACAGCGTGTGGTCGATCCGGCACCGACGTACAGCGATCCGCATCAGGGGAGCGACGCCTGCCGGAGCAGCAGGTCACGGAGTTGCTCGGTCAGGTCGTCGCGGTCGACGTACGCGTCGGCCCCGGGAACGCGCTCGAATCGGCCGTCGAGCACCTGGACGGCGACCAGCCCCGTCTCGGCGGCGCCGCGGACGTCGGCCTCGGGGTGGTCGCCGACGAAGACCGTCTCCGGGGGCGCGGCACCGAGTTCGTCGAGAACCGCCTCGAACGTCCGGGGGTCGGGCTTGCCGGCCGGGAGCGCGCCCGTCACGACGACGGCGTCGAACAGATCCGTCCAGCCGAGCGTCTCGAGTTTGCCCCACTGTGCGCGGGTTGGCCCGTCGGTCAGCAGCCCCACGCGGTGTGACTCGCGGAGGTCGCGCACGAGTGCGGCCGCCCCATCGACGGGGACGAGCGCGCCCTCGACCGCGCGGCGGTACGCGCTCGCGACCTCCTCGGGGTCGCCGTCGTCGACGAGCGCCTCGAAGATGGGTGCGCGCGTCTCGCTCGCGAGGTCGGCCCCGTGGGCGTCGAGGTACTCCCGGCGGTCGATCCCGCAGACACCGGCGGCGTCGGTGGCCTCGTCCAGCAGCGTCTGCCGGTCCCGCCCGGGCACGGCCAGGGTGTAATCGAGGTCGAAGACGACGGCCGCGAGTGCCACAACCCTGGTTGGGCGGCCTGGGGTATCAGTGCGTCGTCGCCGGTCCGGACCGGCAGGGTGCGTTCTCCTCGCCGTCGAAGGCCGGCTCGGGAGTCATACTGTCGGCTCTCCGCGCGTGAGCAGTGTCGCCACCTCGGGGTGGGGAATATCTTCACGCAGGTATAGCCGACAGTATGGGGATGTTCGAAAGTCATTACAGGATCGACCGCACGCAGTCGTACGGTCGTACCGGGACACAGGGACAGCAATCCGCATCAGATCCGGCCCCGGTACGCGCAGTTGGATTTTTAATACTTTTATGAACGGCTCTCTTCCGTTACGGGAAAACTTATGCCAACGGCGCCAAAATCCGGCTCTGAAGGCCGAAAGGGCACCTGGGCAGGGGTAGTTCAGTGTGCCATTTCGGCTCAACCCGGATTATCTGGTACGGTGCCGGTCAGCCACAGCTAATGATGGACTTCGAGACCTGGGAGCCCGTCTACGGGGCCATCCTCCGCGATTTCGGGTACGGACGGGCGGGGGACGAGCGTGCCCGCGACGTGCTCTACGAACTGCTCGCAGACCGCGAGACGCTGGACCCGCGGGACATCGACACAGACGTCGAGGGGGTGACCGTCGCCGTCGCCGGTGCCGGGCCGTCGCTCGAATCCGACCTCGGCGACGTCCGGTCCGCCGACGCCGTGGTCGCCGCCTCGACGGCCGCGGACCGGTTACTGGAGCGCGACGTCGGGGTCGACTGTCTCGTGACTGACCTCGACAAGCACCCGGAGACAGTCGTGTCCCTCTCCAGGGAGGACGTCCCCGTCGTCGTCCACGCACACGGCGACAACGTCGGGGCCGTCCGGGAGGTGGTTCCGCGAACGGCGTCGCGCGCGCTGGTGCCGACTACGCAGGCGGCGCCCCGCCCGCCAGTGCACAACTTCGGCGGGTTCACCGACGGCGACCGGGCGGCCTTCCTCGCCGACCACCTCGGCGCCGCCCGGCTGACCTTCCCCGGCTGGGACCTCGACGACCTCTCTGTCGGCCCGGAGAAGGCTCGAAAACTCCAGTGGGCCGAGCGCCTCCTCTGCTGGCTGGAGCGGCGCCGCGGCGAGCGGTTCTCGCTTCTCGACGGACGGCGCGAGGGAATCGATACTGCACACCTCCCGCTGTAGCCGCCCTCGCGGGCTACACGCGCGAGCAGTGTCGCCACCCCGGGGTGTCGAATATCCTCACGTCGGTGGAGCCGACAGTATCACACCCGTCAGTGTATTCTGACGCCCGGCCTGTGCAGGAGGTATGGGCTACCACGTCGTGGACCCGGCCAACCTGGAGCCTGCGGAGGACTACCCGTGTGACCGCCGGTCGATCGCGGACGCCGCGGGGCTGTCGACGGTCGCGGCGGCTGTCTACGAACTCGAGCCGGGCGACGAACTCGCGCGCAGCTACCACTACCACGAGCAACGCGAGGAACTGTTCTGCGTCCTCGAGGGGACACTCGCCGTCGAGACGCCCGACCGGGAGTACGAGGTGCCGGCGGGGTCGGTGTTCGTCGTAGAGCCGGACGGCCCGATCAGGCCGTACAACCCCGACTCGGCGGACGGGTCGGTGCGCGTCTTCGGCGTCGGGGCGCCGCAGTACGACATCGGGCGGGAGTACGAACCTGAGGCCGACGGCAGTCGGAACGGGGGGGAGTGACGCGGCCGGCGCGACAATCAGCAGGAGTTCACAGGCGACGTGACCTGCGAACGACAGTAGCCGACGGCCCCGGCGGAACTGTTCGACCGGCTCGACCGTTTCGACGCTCTGGCCGACCGCGGGTTCGTCGAGGTGGTTCCTGGCCGGCCCGAGGAGTACACGCCCAGATTCCCCGCGGAGATCCTCGACCGGGCCGCCGAGAACCGCTGCCAGGAGTTCGAACGGTTCCGTCGCGATCTCGAGGCGGTGCACGAGGTCCTGCTGGCGGAGTTCCAGCCACGCTACGAGCACGCCCGCAGGGAGGTCACATCTACAGAAGAGTCGTACTTGTAAACAGTTACAGCAATCCGTATCAAGCGAGACGTGATTGTATACCCTCGCCCAAAGCGGTACTTTCGGAGAGTAGGCCGTGGTTATGTCTGTTCTAAAACACAATCTCTACTACGCTGTGACGCGAGTCGGACTGTATGAAGACATCTGTCGTCGTACCGACCTACTCGCCCGACCGCTACGACGACTTCTGTGAGTGTGTCGACGCCCTCCTCTCACAGACCTACAACGATGTCGAGATTGTAGTAATCGTCGACGGGAACGACACCGTATACGAGGGTGTCCGAGAGGAGTACGGGGACTACGACGAGGTTGTTATTTACGCCAGCCGGGACGACGCCGGCCCCCTCAGCCGCGGGAACATGGGTGTGA
>CAZUVE010000170.1:0-5856 GCA_964623735.1 uncultured Halobacteriales archaeon
ATCTCGTGCTGTGGATACTCCGCTGCGTCTGCGTCACTGAGCCGCTCTTTCGTCAGTCGGTGGAAATACTGGTAGAACCCGAACCGTCCTCGGTTGTACGATAACTCGGATTCGACAGCGGTGAGAGTCCGCGAAACTGGCTTCGACTGGAGGGTTTCGACGTCCCACTCTGGATTGACGTGGACGCCGAGGTCGATATCACGCGAGCCGATGTACTCTCGTCCGTGTTCCGATTCGAACGGATCCGTGACGTGAAGATGTACTGCCCATCCACCGAGGAGGGATACTGGAGGTGCTGCTACCTCCAGAAGCTCCTGAAGTTCGCTCTCGGAAAATTCTGTGACCTCGTCACTGTATTGACTTCGGTCTGCGTCACTCATGGTACGTCTCGATCAGGCGTTCTGCAGCCTCGACACACGGGCCTCCTTCGTCAAGGAGATCGACGATCAACTGCGGTACGGAGACAGTCACCAGTCCGTTGGCTACCGTTGCGTCGTAAAACACGTGGTCGTCTGTCACTCTGAATTCCGTGTTTCCACCCCCGATGAGACCATTCGCTTCGATGACCGAGAGCCATTCGTCGATCTCGTCCGGTTCGACATAGACGGCAGTGTTCGAGGTAAAGAGGAATCCCTGACGCGCGTTCTCTGCTCGATACGTGGTAAATGCGTGAGTGAGGCCCGTGTCCTGGATCGTTTCGACCGGGGATTGGAGTGCAACAGCTAACTTCGATGGGGAGACGCGCTTGTCTCGCCAGTAGTCGTAGAGTCCTCGTGGATCCAGAACGGTCGTTCCTTCGACCAGCCCTTTGTCTTCGAGTTGATTGGTGAGTTTAACTGCCCACGCGTCGGTCGTCTCTGCTTCCCGCGAGAGCGCGCGCTTGCTGAGGCCACCGTCGGGATGAGTCAGAAGAACGCGGAGCAATCGCTCCCGCTTGAATCCGCGTTCCCTATCCGGTGGTTCGAGGAGCATACGTTCTAGCTTGTTCTCTATATTTATAAGCGTTAGTTAGCACTAACCTATTACATCATTTTATATACTCAAGTTAGCACTTGTCGGAATGACTGCTTTGTGAGGAAGACGCTCGTACGAGTCACGAAGTGATGGGAATGAGGTTAGAGAGGCCATGAACCATCGCAGGTCCCTTCCTCTAGTGATGGGCCTGTGTCTGAACCCCGTTCAAACAGTTCAAAATTGGATCGATCGATAGTTCCGATTAGGCGTTTACTGTACTCCTTGCCCACATGGGCGTAACTACCACCGCGTCTGTGAGATACTGGAACACGTAGCCAGGGGCGAGATGAGTCAACGACAAGCAGCCAGTGAACTCGACTGTGGCCGCAAAACAATCAGAAGAGCGGTTAATGAGCGGGCTGACCTGTATGGTCTATAACGCCAGTCCTCGGCGTTCGCTGTCCTGTGAGTGTTTCTATGTGCGCTCGGCTGGAAGTGGTTCTCCGGCGATTTGCTCTCACACAGTTACAAGAGTCCGTCATTCGTAGTCGTTGAGACAACATGGTTGCACCGGACGCTGCCACAGGGGTGCTCTCAGGTCTCGCCTGCGGCGATGCCTTGGGTCGCCCCGTGGAGTTCCGCTCTGCGGAGTCGATTGCCGACGAGCATGGGACCGTGGTGGAAATGCTCGCCCACGGGACGCACGGCCAGCCAGCAGGAACCGTTACTGATGATACCGACCTGGCGCTGTGTATCGCACGGAGCCTCGTCGAGCAGGGAGCCTTCGAGGGGGATGATCTCGCCAACCGATTCTACGAATGGTACGAGAGCGGACCATTCGATATCGGGCTGATGACTGCCGATGCTATCCGCGAGTACGCGAGTGGCACGTCCTGGCGAGACGCCGGACGCGAAGTCTGGCAACACCGCGCCGAAGGCTCCAACGCTGGTAACGGCAGCGTGATGCGGTGTGCGCCGCATACGATCGCCTTCGCCGACGATCTCGACGCGCTCGTGCAGGTGAGCCAGCAGTCATCTGCAATCATTTGCCGTGCATTTTCATACCGACAACGATGATTGTCCAGAGGATGCCTGCAGCAGTAGGGGGGTCCTGAGATGGTTCGACTCCACTGGGGGATCGCCCCGTCGTCGCCACTCGAGGTCCTGCGGCTCGTGGTCCTCGTCGTGTGTCTGCTGACCCTCCTTTCGGCCGGACAGTCGGTCCTGGCCTACGACGCGGGGACGCGGACGGCGACGCCCGACGCGGCCGACCCCGTTGTCGTCGCGGCTATCGACGGCGTCGGCCCTGGCCAAATCGTCGCCTACGACGCCGACGGCCAGGTGGCGTACCATGACAATTCACTGTGGCTCTACCACGATGTCGACCCGAGTCCGGCTGGCGCCCACACGGTCACCTACGTGGCCTCGGACCTCGTCGACAGCGACAGCTGCGCCACCGAGGAGTGTGTCCGGAATGTCATCGAGCGGGCGAACCTCTCGACCGGCGAGGTGACCAGGCTGGCGTCCTGGGACGAGTCGCGGAACGGTTCGGTGCAAATCCACGACATCGAACGGCTCGAGGAGTCAGTCTTCCTGATCGCCGACATCAGCTACCCCGACCGGGTCTACGCAGTCAACGTGACCACGGGCGAGACACGCTGGGAGTGGCGTGTCGCCGAGGCCTACGACACAGACAGCGGCGGGGCCTACCCCAGCGACTGGACCCACGTCAACGACGTCGAGGTGCTCTCCGACGGGCGCGTGATGATCAACCTCCGAAACCAGGACCAGGTCGTCTTCCTCCGACCGGAGGAGGGGATCCAGCACAACTGGACGCTCGGGTCGGACGACGACCACGGCACCCTCTACGAGCCCCACAATCCGGACTACATCCCCGAATCTCGCGGCGGTCCAGCGGTCCTCGTCGCCGATAGCGAGAACAACCGGCTCGTCGAGTACCAACGCGAGAATGGATCCTGGACTCGGACTTGGCACTGGCAGGATACCCGCCTCCAGTGGCCACGGGACGCGGACCGACTCCCCTCGGGCCGGACGCTGGTCGCCGACTCGCACGGGAAGCGAATGCTGAGCGTGGCCCCGAGCGGCCGGATAGTCTGGTCGCGGGAGTTCCCGCCCGGCAGTTACGATGTCGAACTCCTCGGGACCGGCGCCGAGAGTACGGGGGGAGCGAGCGCCAGCGTGCTCAGCCTCCAGTCCCGATGGCCAGCCACCGCTATCTCGGACTCTCAGCAACCGATGGAACGTGCAACTATCAGGCCGAGTCTCTCGGACGACACGTCAGCTAGAGCGGCGAACGCCACGACTGCGGTATCAGACGGCTCGACCAGACACGGGGACGGCGCCGCGCTCAACCCTGCAGCACTCAGACACCGCGTCGTCTCGCTTGTCCCACCGCTCGTGTTGCACGGCCTCCTGTGGGCACTGCCCCCGTGGGCCACCGCGGGTGACGCCACGCTTCTCCTCGCGACGGGTATCGTCACTGGGGGCTGGTTCGTCGTTGAGGCTGTTCTCCGTGTCCTCTCGATGATCAGAGCCCGCCGTGGGAGCACAACACCGTCCTGATACTGTCGTTCATTCGCGTCAGTCAAGACCGGAACCACGATACAGCGACGGGATTAGACAGCAGGAATGAGAATTTTATTCACTAACTACAGCGATGATATCAATCCGCTCGGCTTCTGATTTCTAATAGAACGACAAAAGAGTGCGCGTCGTGTGGAATGGAGACGGCGAAGCCGATCTGGTGCGTGAACACTCCTGCCCGTCATGTGGGTTTGAGTGTGACCGTGATGCGAACGCGGCGATGAACATCCTTCAGCGCGGCTTTTCTGAGAGGTAGCGGTACCGTTGCCGTGCATCTTCGAGTTTGTCAGCGCGATCGGCATCGAACGTATGATACCCACACTAGAGGTTCGCGAACGCCTCGTCGACGAGTCCGCCGGTGTCGGCGACGATGTTTGCCATCGCTTCGTTGTCAGGGGCCATCCCGACGAGGCGGGCGATGCGCATGATTGAGACGTGATAGACGACCTGTTTGCGGGGTTCTTCTTCCCAGATGACGACATTACAGGCCATGAGAGCCCCGAGTTTGTTGTCAGTTGCGTCGAGCGCGCGGTCGGCGACCTCGGGATTGCACGCGCCAAGCACGTAGTAGGGATCCCGGCCCGCGTCAACCTTCTCGTTGAGCATCTCGGAGGGCGAGAACTCCACGGGGACGCCGAAACCGGCGTCCGTGAACACGTCACGGACACGCTCGATGGCGTCTTCGTGGCTCATCTCGAGAGTCGCCTGTTCTTCGCCGATGTCCGCAGGGTCGATCTGGCTCGGGTCGATGGGGAGCATCATTCGTGTATTATATTGGGTCTATAGAACAAATTCTTTTCGAATATACTCGCGAGAAAGAGCTGTAGCAACAACAGAATCACCTCACTACGTTCTCGGCTAAAATAGTATTGTGATATTCGGGAACAGCTTTAATCTTCTCTGTCACCCTATTGACGGCGTTCCACCTGAACTGCATCAGAAGGTCCAGTCACCGAGCGTATCGGCGGAGCAGAACACTCGCCACGTCATGCTCGACAGCGACGCTGCCGAGGCAATGCTCGACCATTTGGAGAAGCACGAGTACGCGTCCCGTCGGCACGTCACGCTCTCGCTTCTCTGGCACACAATGATGATCGTCATCTGTATCGAACAGCGCCACGAACGCGTTCGTGTCGACGAACAGCGGCTGGGGGTGTGTCACGCTTCCTTCCCGTACAGTATCTCATCGACCTGCTCGGAGAGGGTTTCCTCACCCGAGGCAAACGACGGTCGGTTCGTAAAGATCGGATCGTCAGGGTTGACGGGGTCGGGATCTGCCACGTCGAGTCGCCAATAGACGACGCGCCCTGCTGTTTTCCGCCGGCCGACACGTCCCTGTTCGTGAAGTGTCTCCAACTTCCGGCGCGCTGTATCGCGCGAACAGTCGGTCACAGACGCGACATCGCTCGAGGTGACTACGGGGCCTGCGACGGTTTCGAACACCCCCAACACCTCCGAGAGTGATACCGTCTCTGTGTACTGCCCCTGCTCGTCCCGGTTTCGACTCATACTCGTTGGTAGTGACGACGGTCACAAAGTCCTTGCGCTGTTACCCTCATGGTAATGACTTATGGCACGTTCGTCGTCGTCCAGCTGCTCCTCGAGCCGGGCCTCCTGTTCCTTGTGTTCGGCCAGTGCCTCGGCGTAGCGGGCAACGTGCTGGAGCTGGTCCGGCGAGTATCCGTCGAGTGTATCCACGATGTCCGTTGGGAGGTCCACCGGCGGGGTGGTTCGTCGGACATCAGCGGCCGTCCCGTGTTAACTAACATGGTGGTTACTGAAAATTCGAGGCGAAAGCCTCGCCCTTCTGGGCGGGGATGAAGCCGACCAATAGTATTCAACCACCGACTACGGCATAGACGGGGTTCCAACGCAATCTTTAATTCGTCAGACTATGATAGTATACATAGATAGTAAAGAGTACCCGTCACGCGAAATATGAACTCTACTATCACATAGTGTTCGTACCGAAATATCGGCGTTCGAACCTGACGGGGAAGACGAAGGAACGTCTCGAAGCCATCTTCGCGGAAATCTGTGAGGACAAAGACCTCGAACTGGCCGAGTGCGAAGTCATGCCCGACCACGTACACCTGTTCATCGGGAGTCCGCCGAAAAACGCTCCGTCACTCATCGTCAACTGGGTCAAGGGCATCTCGGCACGGAAGTACAACCAGCGGTACGACGACCGCGTGAAGTGGACTCGTTCGTACTGTGTCGGAACAGCGGGAAGCGCCTCGAAAGGCGCTGTCGAACAGTACATCGCTGAACAGGAAGGTGGCGACGAATGAAGCGCGT
>CAZUVE010000171.1:0-5837 GCA_964623735.1 uncultured Halobacteriales archaeon
GGTCCCTGGATCTGCATCGGCGCGACGTCGATCTCGTCGATCTCGACGTCGAAGTCCGTGCCCACGTTGACCCCCTGGAGCCACTGCATCAGTGTCGAGTCCGAGATCGAGAACCAGAACTCGTCCTCCTCGGGGCGCAGGAGTACGGGGTCGTTGAGAACGCCGCCCTTCTCGTTACAGAGGATGACGTACTTGCCCTTCATCACGTCGATCTGGGTCGCGTCGCGCGTGATGACGTAGTTCGTGAGTGCCTCGGCGTCCGGCCCCTTCACGCGGATCTGGCGCTCGACGGCGACGTCCCACAGCGTGACGCGGTTGACCAGGGCGTCGTACTCTTTCATCATGCCGCCGTCCTCGGGTTCGACCATGCCTCGCGGGTGGTAGATGCGGTTGTACACCGTACACCGCCAGGCGCCGTTCTCGACGAACGACTTGTGGAAGAACGGCGACTTGCGCACCCGTGTCGAGACGAGCATCTCGATTCCCGGGTCCCCCGACTGGCGCAGGTTGCGCGGCAGCACGCGGTCGGACTGGTCTACGGTCGGGAAGTTCGGGTGTTCCTGATCCTCTGCTGGCGCGATTTCCTGGTCTGACATCGGCGTCAACCTTCACACCCGGTCTACATAAAAGAGCCGAGTTTCTCCGGACGCGACACACTACGTAACACAGGAGTGGTAGGTTGTGGTTCGAGGGAACGGGCGCGGGAGCGACCCTCCCTCCGGAGTTCGTTCCCGCGCGGAGCGAGTCGCCTGTGGGCGCCCGACGGCCCTACTCTCCGAGTGTGTCCAGTCGCCACTCCTCTGTGTCGGGCACCTGGTTGAACGTGTAGACGTGGATGCCACGGATGCTGTACTCGGGGTCGTCGGCGTATGGGGCGAGTCCCTCGACGAGTTCGTCGGGGGTGTACTTCCCGCGCGAGCCGACAAGTTGTTTGACGAACCCGAGGATGCCACTGGTCTTCCGGAGGAACCGAACCGAGTCGCCGACCCCGACCTTCCGCGAGATCTGGAGCAACCGCTGGTACTTCATCACGCCCGGGATGCCCACCTCGACGGGCAGGTCGACGCCACGGCTCCGGAGGTCCTCGACCCAGGTCACGATGGCCTCCGGGTCGTAACAGAGCTGTGTGGTGATGTAGGTCGCGTACGGCGCTTTCCTGTCCATCGCCTCCGCGAGGGTCTCCTCGCTGAGGAAGTCGTGGCCCTCGGGGTAGCCGGTGATGCCGATCTCCTCGAACTCGTGGCCCAGGTCGTCCAGCGCCACCAGCAACTCGTGGGCGGACTCGAACTCGCCGACCGGTTCCTCGCGGTCGCCGCCCGGGACGAAGATGTCGGAGATCCCGGCGTCTGTCATCCGGGCCGCGATCTCGTCGAGGTGTTCGCGGTCCTCGACGTAGCGCGCCGCGATGTGCGGGATGACCTCGTAGCCCTCCGCGGCAGCCTTCTCCGACCACTCGACGGTGGCGTCGAGCCCCAGCGTCGGGGAGGCCGTGATGGCGATCTCGGCGCCGTCGGGGAGGTGTTCTATCTGTTCACCGAAGCTGTCGAAGGGCATCAGTTCGAACCGCGGCTTGCTGAGCAACGTTTCCGTACCGTCTTTCGGTTTCGAGCGTGACGTGAGTGGCATGATCTGTCGGGTCGTCGCGCCCCCGTCGGCGCCGGCGTCCGCACGGACGCGACCGTTACTGGAAGTTGGTCACTGCGCAGTTATGTTTTTCCCACTGCCTGTCACTCTTTGCCCGGGAACCCGTCCGGACCCCGTCACACCCGCGGGTCGACAACACATGAAACGGATCCTACCGGTTGTGGAACGGCGCCGGACACCGGGGGTTCGACGGCCCGGCGCCCGCGGGAAACCCGGTGGTTTTAACGCCCGCGACGAGTCGGTCAATCCATGCACTGTGACTCGCAAGCGGCAGCGACACGAGGTGGCGCCGCGTGACACACGTCCTCGACGGCAACGCGGTCGGCGACAGGATCCGCGGCGAACTGGCAGACTGTATCGACACGCTCGACGACGCGGGCGTGACCCCGGGACTCGCGACAGTGCTGATGAGCGAGGACCCCGCCAGCGAGACGTACGTCTCGATGAAACAGAGAGCCTGCGAGGAGATCGGGATCGAAGGAATCCACCGCGAACTCGATCCGGGGGCCCCCGCCGAGGAACTCTTCGCCGAGATCGACGCGCTGAACGACGACCCCGACGTCCACGGCTTTCTCGTCCAGATGCCCGTCCCCGACCACGTCGACAAGCGGGACGTCCTCCGGAGCGTCGATCCGATCAAGGACGTCGACGGCTTCCACCCGGAGAACGTCGGCCGCCTCGTCGCGGGCGAGGCCCGTTTCAAGCCGGCCACGCCACACGGCATCCAGAAACTGCTCGCCGCGGCGGACGTCGACACCGAGGGCAAAGACGCCGTCGTCGTCGGCCGGTCGGACATCGTCGGCAAGCCCATGATGAACCTGCTCATCCAGAAGGCTCCCGGCGGCAACGCGACCACGACGGTCTGTCACTCCCGGACCAGAGATCTGGCAGAGAAGACGCGGAACGCCGACATCGTCGTCGCGGCTGCCGGCCAACCGGAGATGATCGACGGGTCGATGCTCTCCGAGGGTAGCGTCGTCGTCGACGTCGGTGTCAACCGCGTGGACGCCGACACCGAGAAGGGCTACGAACTCGTCGGTGACGTCGAGTTCGAGAGCGCAAGCGAGAGAGCCGACGTCATCACGCCCGTCCCCGGCGGTGTCGGCCCCATGACTATCACGATGTTGCTGTACAACGCGGTCAAGGCCGCGAGCATCCAGGAAGACGTCCCGGTCGACCTGCCCTGACGGCCGACGTGGACGCAATTTATGTCGGCAGCGGTGCAGACTCCGGGCATGACTGACATCGTCGACAACCGCGAGGAACTGGCGACCACCCCCGCACGTGACCTCGCGCTCGACTGTCTCGAGGCCGGCGTCGACGCCGCCCACCCGCGCCAGGTCGTCGGCTCGTCCGTCTCGCTCGACGGCGACCGGCTGACCGTCGAGGGCGCGAGCGACGACCTCTCGGAGTACGAGGAACTCCTGCTGGTGGGGGGCGGGAAGGCCACCGGCACCGTCGCGACAGTTCTCGCGGACGTCCTGGGCGACCGCCTCGCCGGCGGTGCCATTGTAACCACGGAGCCGGTGTCGATCCCGGCCGTCGAGACCTACGAGGGGGGCCACCCCGTCCCCAGCGAGGACGGGGTCGCGGGGGCCCGCCGCGTGCTCGAACTCGCCGGGGCCGCCGGCGAGGAGACGCTGGTGCTGGCGGTCATCACCGGCGGCGGGAGCGCCCTGATGACTGCACCCGCGGAGGGAATCGGCCTCGAGGACGTCCAGACGGTGACCGACGCGATGCTCGAGGCGGGCATGGAGATCCACGACATCAACGCCGTCCGCAAGCACATCTCGGCGATCAAGGGGGGCACCCTCGCCCGCCGGGCCGCGCCGGCGACAGTCCGCACCCTCGTGTTCAGCGACGTCGTCGGCAACGACCTGAGCGTCATCGCGAGCGGCCCGACCGTCCCGGACCGTTCGACCTACGGCGAGGCGCTGGCCGCGCTCGACCGCCACGCTGTCGACGCGCCGGCCGCAGTCCGCTCGCGGTTGGAGGCGGGTGCGGCCGGCGACGCCCCCGAGACGCCCGACGGCTCCGATCCGGCCTTCGAGGGCGTCCGGACGCACGTCCTCGCGGACGGCATGACCGCCGTCGCCGCCGCACGCGAGGTCGCCGACGAGGCGGGCTACGGGACGCTCGTTCTCTCCTCGCGGCTCCGCGGGGAAGCAACGGAGGCCGCGAAGATCCACGCCGGGATCGCAGAGGAGTGTCACGCCACCGGTACGCCCGTCACACCGCCCGCGGTTGTCCTCTCGGGGGGCGAACTCACCGTGACCGTCAGGGGCGACGGCTCCGGCGGTCCGAGCACAGAGTTCGCCGTGGCGTCGGGCCTGGAGATCGCCGGCGACGCAGACACCACGGTCGCGGCCGTGGACACCGACGGCGTCGACGGCCACGCCGACGCTGCGGGCGGACTGGTCGACGGGGAGACAGTCGGGGACGCCGCCGCGGCGCGAGCGGCGCTGGCCGACAGCGACGCCGCGACCTACCTCCGGGAGCAAAACGGCGCGGTCGTGACCGGGCCGACGGGGACGAACGTCAACGACCTCCGGGTGGTCGTCCTCGACCGGGAGTGACGGCCGGCCCCCCGACCTCGTCGTCCCGCTCCGGAGCCCCGCAACCCGGAGCAACAATTGCCTGATTACGCGGGGTAAAAAACGTTACTCGCTTATCAATAAATAGTGAATACGAACTCTCTCGGAGCCGCGAGTGTGACGCCGGGCACCGGCCGGCCGGGCTCCGGTACAGTGGTGGCGCACGTCGACTACGTCACCGAGGGTGGGGAGCCTGCCACGGTCGGAGAACTGTTCGCGGCGGTGTTCGGGTCCCCGGCGAACCTCGCCGTGCTCGGGGCCGGCACGGTCGCCGCCGTTGCTCTCGTCGCCCTCTATCTCCGGTACGGCAGCCGTCTCCCCGACATCGAGGTGGCGCGGTCGACGCTGGCCTCGTACCGACCGTACCTGCCCTGGATGCTGCGTCTCTCCGTGGGGCTCCCGCTGGTCGGGGCGGGGTTCGCGGGCTACACGTTCACGCCGAGCGTACCCGTCGAGGCGCGGCTCCTGCAGGTGTCGATCGGCTTTCTGCTCCTGTTCGGGCTGGCGACGCGGCCGGTCGCGGCCGGCGGCCTCCTGGCCTACCTGGTGGCCCTCGCGGACACCGGTACGCCGATGTTGCTCGCCAGCGAGTACGTCGCGGGCTTTCTCGCCATCCTCGTGGTCGGCCCGGGCCAGCCCAGCGCGGACATGCTGTTCCGGCGGCTGGTCGTCACCGACGGGACCGTCGCCAGCCGCTTCCGCGGGAGCCGGACGCCGCGGGACGTCCTGGCGGGGCTGGGGATCGGTCCCGACGTTGCGCCCCTCCTCCTGCGGGTGTTTCTCGGGCTGAACTTCGCCTACCTCGGGATCACCCAGAAGTGGCTCCAGCCGGGGGCGGCGCTGGGCGTCGTGGAGAAGTACGGCCTCACCGCGGTTGTCCCGGTCTCCCCGGAACTCTGGGTGTTCGGGGCCGGCGCGGCCGAGGCGCTCGTCGGGGTGGCGCTGGTCGCCGGCTTCTTCACGCGCGGGACGGCGGCCGTCGCCTTTCTCCTGCTGACGACGACGCTGTTCGGCCTCCCGGACGACCCCGTGCTCGCTCACGTGACGCTGTTCGGGCTCTCCTCGGCGCTGCTGGTGACCGGCGGCGGGCCCTACTCGCTGGACGCGCGGATCGTCCCCGCGCTGAGCCGCCGGCTCGCTCCCGGCGGAACCGGCGCTCCTGACGCCGCGGCGGACTGATAGTGACTGCTGTAATAGTGTTTCGTGTGAGTCATTGCCGGATCGACCGCGCGCAGTCGTTGTCGTGCGGTCACACCCGTACACAGCCACAGCGATCACTACGACGGGAGCCGACACCCGGTCGGCAACCACCGGCACACAGTTACGACGGCCCGACCCCGACACGTCCGACGGCTGACAGCAGACTCACCCTCGGCTCTCGTCTCCGTACCGCCGGGGTCCGTTCCACGAACGAGGGTTGGGGTGGCTACGTGCGCCGCCAGTCCGCCACCGCGGAGTTGGGCAGTTCCTCGCCTCGCAGGCCCGCGAGCAGGTTCTCGGCGGCCATCCGCGCCATCTCGTCGCGGGTCTCGATGCTCGCGCTTGCGATGTGGGGCGTCACGACCAGTTTCTCGGGGACGTGACGCGTGATCTCGTGGT
>CAZUVE010000172.1:0-5808 GCA_964623735.1 uncultured Halobacteriales archaeon
GGTATGAACTACCGAGTCGTGCTCGAGGCGGCCTGGCTGGTCCACGACGTGGACATCATCGACGACGCAATCGGGGTGGCGGTCAGCGAGGCCGGCAAGCGGCTGAACGACGAGGAGATGGACTACGTCGAGGTCGACGTCGGCTTCACGGACTGTCCGGCCTGTGGCGAGCCGTTCGACTCGGCCTTCATCGCGGCCGACACCGCGCTGGTCGGCCTCGTCCTGGAGATGAAGGTGTTCAACGCCGAGAGCACCGAGCACGCCCAGCGCATCGCCAAAAGCGACATCGGCGGTGCCCTCCGGGACGTCCCGCTGAAGACCGTCGACACCGTCGAGATGGGCAACGGGGACGACGACCCGTAGCGACAGTCCCGCGCCGATACGCTTTTATATTACTTGCGGTTATTTGATGGTATGGACCTCCCGACGCCAGAGGACCTGCGCGAGCGGCGGACCGAGCTGGGACTGACGCAGAGCGAACTCGCCGGGCGGGCGGACGTTTCCCAGCCGCTGATCGCTCGCATCGAGGGCGGGGACGTGGACCCGCGGCTCTCGACGCTTCGCCGGATCGTGAACGCGCTCCAGGAGGCGGAGGGAGGCGTCCTGCGGGCCCGGGATCTGATGCACTCCCCGGTGGTGAGCGTCGAACCCGACGCGAGCGTCCACGAGACAATCGAGCTGATGAACGAGAAGGGCTACTCGCAGGTCCCGGTCATCCGCGACGGTACGCCCCAGGGGCTGATCGCCACCTCGGACATCCGCCAGCGGGCCCAGGAGAACGTCGGCGAACTGCCCGTCGCGGAGGTGATGCACGAGTCGCTCACGACGGTCGAACCCGACGAACCACTCGACGCCGTCGACGCACACCTCGATCACAACGACGCCGTCCTGGTGGTCGAGGGCGGCGAGACAGTCGGCGTCATCACCGAGGCCGACGTCGCCCGCCACGTCTCGTAGCTGTCGGCGCAACCGCGTTGCAGTGACGGCTGTAACGCTGTACCGGAAGACGGCAACGATCGACACGGAAAACGACCACGGCTGTCCCCCTCGCGACGACTGTCGTAGCCGTTTATAGTTCGTCGATCCCGGGCCGGCGAACGACCGGACCAGAACGGTCCTGATCAGGGCACCGCGAACCCGTACACTCTGACGCCACCCCGGGGGTCGCGTGCGAGCGCGGCCAGCCGGTCGGGGGTCTCGACGACGGCCGCCTCGCCACCCTCCCGGCGGTTAGTGCTCCGGATGGTGTTCTGACAGATGACGTCTCCCTTGCGACGGGGGCGATCCTGGCGGGTGTGACCGACTACCTGTGGCGGCGCGTCCGCGGGCATGTGTTCGAAATCGAGCCACGCGACCCCGGCACCGGGACCCCGGCCGGTCCGGCCGTCCATCCCGAGCACTTCCGGAAAGGCCGCGATGACGTCACGCTGTGTCGCGGCGTCGGCCTCTGTACCGGCCGCCTCGCCGAGCCACCCGGCAGCGGCGGCGAAATCGTCGTTGAGCGCCCCCACCTCGTACGGCTCGGGCCGTCCGGCGTGGGCGTAGGTGACATTGTGCCCCTCGTACCCGGCGACGACGAGCCCCTCGTGGACGCGGTCGATGAAGGCCCGCCGGTCCGTGGTGTCGCACTTGCCGGAGTACCAGTAGTCCCACCCGAAACAGTCCGGCACGAGCACGCCCATCTCGTGGTTGCCGAGCGTGACCCTGACGTGTCCCTCTGGCGCCTGTCGCGCGAGCCGGGCGACCATGGCTGCGACCGCGTCGTTGTCCGGCCCCCGGTCGAACAGGTCACCGTTGAACACGAGGACGAACTCCTCGCCCCCGGTCCACTGGAGCCCCTCCGCCGGGTCCATGGTCACCACCGGGTCGAAGTCGGGATGGTCGGCCAGTGTCAGCAACGCGCTCCGGGCCGGCTGGAGGTAGCCGTGGACGTCACTGACGCTGACGACTGTCGGCGGTTCGTCGGAGTCGAGCCCGTCGACTCCGTCGCGTTCGGGCTCGGAAAGCGGCGGTATGAGTGGGTCGTCGAACATGATCCGGCGTCCAGTCGGCGCGTCGCGGAAACTGGTTGGCACCTCTATTCGCTGGCCGTACAAAAGCTTCACCGGGGACTCAGCCCCCGAGCCACGCTACAGTTCGAGCCCGCGGACAGCCACGACGCCCGACTCGGTGCCGGATCCGGCGACGGTCCCGATCCGGCGGCCGTCCGTCGCCTCCGTCGCGACGGCGTCCGCCTCCGCCGGCGGGAACGCGGCCACGAAGCCCGTCCCCATGTTGAACGTCCGGTGCATCTCCGCGTCACTCACGCCGCCGGTTTCCCGGACGAACCCGAAGACGGGCTGGGGGTCGAAGGGGTCAGTGATCTCGTAGCGGTGTGGGCCCATCCGGGTCAGGTTGGTCCAGCCGCCGCCGGTCACGTGTGCGGCCGCGCGGGCGTCGTGATCGCGCAGCGGCCCCAGGAGGTCAGTGTACAGGCGTGTCGGCTCCAGCAGTTCCTCACCGACGGTCCGCTCGGGGTTCGGCGGGAACGGGTCGGTGTAGGCGTGTTCGCGGGTGACGGCCTCCCGGGCCAGCGTGAGCCCGTTGGAGTGGATCCCGCTGGAGGGCCACCCCACGAGGGCGTCGCCCGGCTCGGCGTGGCCGGGGACGAGCCCGTCGGCGGGGGCCAGCCCCGCACAGGCGCCGGCGATGTCCAGCCCCCGAACCACGTCCGGCATGACCGCGGTCTCGCCGCCGACCAGCGCCACGCCCGCTCGCTCGGCGCCGCGGCGGAGCCCCTCGCCGATCTCCGCGGCGGTTTCCTCGTCGGGTTCCTCGACGGCCAGGTAGTCGACAAACGCGACCGGGTCGACTCCCTGCGCGACCAGGTCGTTGGCGTTCATCGCGATACAGTCGATCCCGACCGTCGAGTAGTCACCGACCGCCTCGGCGACGAGCAGTTTCGTTCCCACGCCGTCGGCCGCGAGCGCGAGATAGCCGTCGCCAACCTCGACCAGCCCGGCGTAGTCGCCCTCGAACTCGCCGGCCGCGCCGACGAGTGCCGCAATCGCGGCCTCGCTCGCGTCGATGTCGACGCCGGCACCGGCGTACGTGAGCCCGTCGTCTTCGTCCTCGACCATACCGGTTGCCGGCGCGGTACCGACAAAAGCCCACCGTTCGTCGCGGGCGGCGGCTACTGGTCGAGAACGGGAGCGGCGCCGACATCGGCCGGGTCCGAGACGGCGAACCCGCCGCCCGGCCCCGCTGACGTTCCCTGCTCGAAGACGGTTTCGGTCGCGCCCTCGACGGTCACGACGGCCGCGTTCCCGTCGTACTCCGCCTCGACGCTGTCGAGCCCGGGGTTCTCCTCGACGGCCTGCTGTGAGGCCAGGTCGACCAGTTCCTTCACACCCGAGTTCTCCGCCCGGTCGGCGTCCGTGTAGAGGAAGACGGCGTTCATCGTGGTCGTCTCGCCCTCGACGGTCATGCCGAACCCTCCGGCACGGATCCCCTCGATGAACTGCGTCTGCATCCCGCCGCCCTGGCTCTGTTGCATGGCCGTCTCGACAAGCGCCGGGTCGATCTGGCCCCCCATGGTCATGCTGGTCTCCCCGAGCCGGCTGTTCAGACTCTGGACCTGCTCGCTGTTCTCGTCGAGACGCCCGACATCCCCGTTGCTCGCGTCGATCATCACCCGCGCGGCCTGCTCTCCCGTGATGTCGGCGTTCGTTTCGTCCTGGCTACCGACGGCACCGAAAACCGCGGCGCCGTTCCTGACCGCCGCCGTCGTCGACGCGTTCCCCATGCTGCCGGCACTGCTCGGCGAGGACTCCCCCGCGTTCTCGTAGAGGGTGTATCCCTCGTACTCGCCGGCCTCCTGGGCGTCGTTCTCCTGGAGGTCCTGTTCGACGGTGCTCTGGTCGAACGAGCCGAGCAGGACCAGCGATCCGAACACCGTCGAGGAGGCCGACTGCTCCCCCATCGAGACCTGCGCCCCCCCGACGCCGGTGAGCGTGTCGATGTCCGCGGGATCGACCGGCGACTCCTCGGAGGACTCCAAGGACTCGCGGGCCGACTCCGGGAAGTTCTCGCGGGCCTCGTACAGCCCGGCGTAATCGACGATGCCGTAGAATTTATTCTCCGTGTCGGTCAACTCGGACGGGTCGTACCGGTAGTCCGCCGGTCCCGGCTCCCCGCCCCCACCGAGGAATCCGCTACACCCTGCGAGACCGGTCGCACCGAGGGCCGCCGCAATTCCGCTCGCTTTCAGGACGGACCGCCTATCAGTTTGCATTCACCTGCCATTGCGGGTCGGTTTTTATTAATCTGGTGACCGTTACGTCAACAGAGGCGGGCCGGCCACGCCGGCGACGGGAACGCTCTCTCCCGGGCACCGCTCGTGTCTCCCCCGGCCCAATCGTGACGACGGCCTCCCCGTGCAGGCCGACAGGCGACACCGCTGCCGTCCTGCCGCGGTCCCCCGGCACAGACAGTGATCGCCCGGTCGGCCGTGTGCCCGGCACCCCGACCCCGGGCGGCCGGGTGTACACCCCTTGCACTACTGCACTCTGAGCCAGGGGACCTCGATTAGCGGCGGAATGTACGTCTCGATGTGGTGTTCCCAGACACCCTCCTCTCCGAACGCCTCGCCGTGGTCGGCCGTGACGACGACCGACCCGTCGAGTTCGGGCAGGAGGTCGGCGACCGACTCCAGGGCCACCCGGAGGTTCTTCTCGTGGTAGGTCATCGCCGCCTCGCGGGTCCCCTCGCGCAGGACGTTCCCCAGGCCCAGTTCCATCCACAGCCCGGCCTTCATCGCGAAGGAACTGTCGCCGAGCACACTCTCGACGTGGGGTCGGAGGCTGTTCCCGACCGTCGAGAGCGCGCCGTCGGCGTCGCCGTCGCGGTCGTCCTGGCTGGCGATTCCCTCCTTGATGCGGGTGAGCTTCCCGCCCGTCTCCCGGGTGAGGTACGGCGCGTGGGGTTGCATGTAGTGGAGGACGGTCCGGTCCCGGCAGGCGACGGCGTCGGCGTGTTCGCGGAACGACTGGGCCATCCCCGCGGGGGTGACGGTCCCGAACTCCTCGTTCCACACCTCGCGCCAGACGTCGACAATCTCGCCGAGGTGTTCGCTCGCCGTCCACTCGTAGTCGCAACTGGCCCCCCACGCGAGTTCGTTCAGCGGGATGCCCGTGCTGTTGATGAACGGGTTGCCGGAGAAGTACGCGATGTCGTGGGAACCAGTGAACGTCCGGAAGGCCCACTCCGGGGTCGAGGAGCCCGGGCTCCGGCGCTTCTCGAGACGCCCGTCGAGGTACTCGTCGTAGACGTCCGCGAAGACGTCGTACCGGCAGGCGTCCAGGACCACACAGTAGTCCCAGTCCGAGTCGAGAAACTGCTGCTCTCTGATCTGTGCCTGGGTCATTGTGCGCAGGTCGGGCCCCTGGCGTTTCAAGCCACCGTTCCCGTCCGACAGTGCGGGTCTACAGCAAGTCCACGGGGACGAACCCAAACAGGAGCACGACCGCGGCTGCGCCGGTCGAGACGGCGACGACCGCGAAGACCACTTTGTTCCAGGCCAGAACTTTCCGGCCGTCGAGCGGGCCGAACGGGATCATGTTGAACGCCGCCAGCAGGGCGTTGATGAACACGCCCAGGCTGCCGACGTCGCCGGCAAAGCCCGGCGCGGAGGCGATGGGGAGAAACAGGGCGGCGAGTCCGACGTTGACCAGCGGCCCGGCGAGCGCGATGAGGCCGTTCTCGCGCGCCGTGACGCGGCCGCGGTGGTAGACCGCCCCCGGCGCGGCGAAGAGGAAGCCGGCCAGCGCC
>CAZUVE010000173.1:0-4190 GCA_964623735.1 uncultured Halobacteriales archaeon
TCGACCTATTCCTTACGAAGGAATCGCTCTCGCCAGTCTGAGCTACACCGGCACGGATTGCAAATTTGATTGATGCGGAGTAAAAGGATTGCGAATCCCGGCCGGCGAGGCTCCGGTGGACGATCAGCACCTGTCGAGGCGGGCGTCCAGTACGACGTTCAGTTCGTGGGGTGCGTACGACCGGACGGTCCGCCGGGTCTCGATGGTTACCTCGTATCCGTCGGCGGCCGCCCTGATCGCCTGCTCGCCCGGTCCGTAGAGGTCGTCCTCGCTCTGGATGTCGTAGTAGTGGAGGGTACACGACCCGCCCGCGAGCGCGACCGCCGTCCCCAGGAACTCGTCGGCGCTGTGGGGGAGGTTCATCACGATCCGGTCGGCCCACCCCTCGTAGTCGGCGGCAACCTCGCGGACGTCCCCGTGGATGGAAGTCACGCAATCGGAAACGTCGTTACGGCACACGTTCTCGCGGAGGTACTCGATTGCAGTTCCGTTGAGGTCGGTCGCGACCACCTCGGCGCCACGCTTGGCGACGGGGACGGCGTAGGGTCCGACGCCGGCGAACATGTCGAAGGCGCACTCGCCGGCGGACACCTGCCGGACCACCCGGTGGCGTTCGGTCGCGAGTCGCGGGGAGAAGTACACCGCCGCGAGGTCGAGCATGAACTCGCAGCCGTGCTCCCGGTGGACCGTCTCTGTCGGCGGCCGCTCCTCGTCTGCGTTCTCGCCCCCCTCGGCCGGATCGGTGGCGAGAACCTCCCACTCGCGGACGCGCTTTTCGCCTTTGATCTCCGAGGCGCGGTTGAGCACCGCCCGGACGGGCAGGTCCGATTCGAGGATGGCCTCGGCCAGTGCCCGCGCACGGTCGGGGTCGTCCTCGTCGACGATCGCGAGGTCCCCCAGGCGCCCGTAGGAGGGGTCGAACCCGAGGACATCGGCGGGCGTCGTCTGCGTCTCGCGGGCCGGAGCCTCGCGGTAGACGACGTCGTACTCCCCGGGCACCGCGGCGGCGTCGACGACCGGCACGTACAGACAGCCGTCTTGTGCGACGATTCCGTGGGAACCGTCGACGAGGTCCAACTCGGCGAGGTGTGCCCGCGCGCGCTCGCCAGCCTCGCGCTCGACCCGCACACAGGGCACCGACATGTTCGACGTTCCGGAGTCCGCGGGAGTAAGCGTGACGCTCCGGCGCCCCATCTTTTAACCGGCTCTCGAGCCCAGTACCGCCATGCTCACGTTCGTCGGCCTCGGACTCTACGACGAGCGGTCGATCACCCGCCGGGGCCGCGAGGCAATCGCGACGGCGGACGAGGTGTTCGCGGAGTTCTACACGAGCAAACTCGCCGGGGCGACAGTTGCCGATCTCGAGGCCGCCCACGGCGTCGACATCGAGGTACGCGGCCGCGCCGGGGTCGAACAGGACCCGGGGCCGATTCTCGACGCAGCCGGCGCGGGGGACGCGGCGTTTCTCGTTGCCGGGGATCCGATGATCTCGACGACGCACGTCGACCTCCGGTTGCGGGCCCGCAAGCGCGGGACCGGGACCCGCGTCGTCCACGGCACGACCGCCCAGACCGCCGCGAGTTCGCTGACCGGTCTCCAGAACTACCGCTTCGGGAAGGCGACGACGATCCCCTTCGAGCGCTCCCACGGGGGTCAGGGGGTGCCCGACAGCGTCCTCGAGACCGTCGCCGCGAACCGCGGGCGCGGCCTCCACACGCTCGCGTACCTCGACATAGACATCGACGTGGATGGCGAGAGCGAGAACGAGCGCAGAGGCGAAGCGTACATGACCGGCGACCGCGCAGCGGGGCGTCTCGTCGACGCCGGCGAGGAGGGAGTGGGGGTCGTGGTCGGGCAGGCCGGCAGCGACGACCCGACCGTCGTCGCCGACCGCCTGCCGGCACTCCGCGAGCGGTCGTTCGGGCCGCCGTTGCACCTGCTGGTGCTCCCCGGCGACCTGCACCCGCTCGAACGGGACGCCCTCGACGCCTTCGGCGGGGCACCCGAGGACGCGCTCTAGTCGCCGGGGTTCGGCTCCCCGCGGGACCCGGCTGGCTCGACGTCGAACGCCGACGCGAGGTCGTACTCCTGGCCCGTGGCGAGGTAGAGGACGTCCTCGACGACGACGAGCACCTCCGGGAGCTCGCGGACGACGAGCCACGTGATAGCGACGAGGGCGACGACCGACGCGCTCTGTGCGAGGATCCGGTCCGAGACGATGTACGAGACCATATAATCGTTCTCCAGCGCGAACACCGTCATCACGACGTCCGGGAAGACGTGGGTCAGCTGGTTGCCGAAGGTGACACCGATGAAGACGTTCCGGACGAGGTTGAGCACGTAGATGACGGGGAGAGAGACCGCCAGCGCACGGAGTTTCCGGCGGGCGGGCGCGGGAACAGCGCCGATCAGCCCCGCGAGGATGGCCATGCTCCCGATGCCGGTACACGCGATGGCGATGTTGTACGTGATCGGGATGTCGCCCTGGTAGAAGGCGAACGTACTCCTGTAAGGGTAGGTCTTCTCTGCGATCCGTAGCGTCTCGCCCGACCGGGACTCGATGTACAGCCCGTCGGCAACCTCCGGGCGGAAACCGAGGAGGTTCATCAGCGTCTCCGTGTGGACAGTCACAATCTCGATGAGCGGCCGACGGAGGAACTCGACCGCGACGAACGGGAGGTAGACCAGGCCCATGACTGCGACGGCACGCGAGAGGACAAACAGCGAGTCCCGGCCGCGGGCGAGGACGTACCCGACGTACAGCGACAGCGGCACCGCGAGGACGCTCCCGAGCCCCTCGATGACGCTGCGCTGTTCGACGACGAAGTACGGGATCAGTGTCAGCCAGAACAGCCCGAAGACGACCCAGGCACCCACGACGACCGGCCGGGCGGAGTCGCGGTCGGACGCCTCGAGGAGAGCACCGGCGACGAACAGCGCGACGACGAGCCAGCCCAGCGGCTCGGAGTAGCTCCCGACCCGGTCGAGGATGGCCACGGCCTGCGCGAGTATCACTCTTCGGTCTGTTCGGTGATGACGGACATAGGTCTTGTCGTTACTGCCGGGGAACGCACACGATCGTCGGTCGAACCGACACCCTCAATCCACCTGGCGGCATACGTACTGGCGTGCAGGTCGTCGGATACCGGACGGAACCGGGCGACGCAGACCACGCGACGCTGGTGGTTGCAACCGACGGGGCGGTCCAGCAGGAACCCCTGATCTCCGGGCGAGACCTCGCGTACACGCTGGGGAAGCGCCACTGTGCCGGGACCGTCGACAGCGAGGGCCACTCGGCGTGTTCCCGGCCGACCGCACCCTACTGCGAGCGCCACGCGTCGCGGTGGGCCTGCGCCCGTTGCAGCGGCGACTGCAACCGCCCGCTCGAGACGTGCCGGGAGGAACACGCCGTCTACCTCGCGGCGTTCGCGCCGGCGACGTTCAAAGTCGGGGTCACCCGCTCGTGGCGCCTCGAGACCCGTCTGCGCGAACAGGGTGCCGACCGCGCCGCCCACCTCCGGACGGTCCCGGACGGCCGGGTCGCCCGGCAGATCGAGGCCGACATCGCCGCGGCGGTGGGCGACCGCGTACGCGTCCCGACCAAGGTGCGGGGCCTCCACCACTCGGTCGACGGTGAGGCCTGGACGTCGCTGCTCTCGGGGTTCGATCCGCTCGCAGCCTACGAGTTCGACTACGGGCTGGACCTCGAGGACCGGCCGATGGCCGAGACGCTCGTGACCGGGACGGTCCGCGGGACACAGGGACGGGTACTCGTCCTCGACGGGGCGGGAGGGACATACGCGGTCGACATGCGCGACCTCGTGGGACACGAACTCCGGGCCGGCGAACCCGACCGCGACCTGCAGTCGAGCCTGGCCGCGTTCGAGTGACTCCCGCTCGTCGGGGCGTCTCGTGTCGGTTACCGCGGGCGAGGACACGGTGTGGAGGGGTCTGTACGCGAGTTCCGGGGTCGGGAGGCTCCGGCCGTAGCGAGGCGACGTGTACCGCCAATCCTGCGAGCGACGGAAGGAAGAACAGAGCAGTCCGGCAGGACGCTCAGACGCCGATGGCCTTCTCGGCCTCGACCTGGACGATGTACGACCGGTCGTCGGCGTACTCGGCGGCCGCGTCGAGGGCGCGTTCGGTGCCGATCTGGTTGAGCGCCCACGCGGCGCTGGCGCGGACCTCGT
>CAZUVE010000173.1:4290-5802 GCA_964623735.1 uncultured Halobacteriales archaeon
GCGCGTTCGGTGCCGATCTGGTTGAGCGCCCACGCGGCGCTGGCGCGGACCTCGTCGGCGTCGTCCTCGGCCAGGACGTCCGCCAGCGGGTCGATAGCGCGGGTGTCGCCGATGAGTCCGAGCGCCCGGGCGGCGACCGACCGCACCCCGGGGTTGTCGGCGTCGAGCTGGTTGGCGACGGGCTGGGTCGAGTCCCTGCTGCCGATGGCGCCCAGCGCGCGAAGCGTCGTCTTCTCCAGTTGTACGTCGCCGCCCCCCAGGAAGTCGTGCAGCGTCTCGCAGGCGCGCTCGTCGCCGACGCGACCGAGGATGCGGATGGGCTGTTTGTCCCGCTTCTGTGCGCGCTCGAGCATCGCGTCGACGGCCTCCTCGGGCGCGATGTGTTCGAGCGCGTCGAGGATGTTCTCCTGCATGAACCCCGACTCGAACTTCTCGAGGGCGGTCAGGATCGGCTCGACGTCCCTGTCCTTCTCGTAGATCTTGATTGCGTTCCACTCCGCCGGGTAGTCCTTCCGGTTCTCGGATTCGAGCACGTCGTAGAAGCCCTGCGCCGCGAGTTGCTCGCGAACCGTCAGATCGTCCCACTCCTCGGCGTTCTCGAGCGCGCTCTCGAGGTCCCCGGCAGCCTCGAGGAGCGTCCGGATTGTCTCGGTGTCCCCGTCCGGGTCGAGCCCCGCGTCGGCGACCGCCTCGCGCGCCGCGGCGAGGTCCTCCACAGCGCCCTCGGAACCGGCCGCCGCCGCGGCGAGGTCGGCGTCGAGTGCCTCCCCGGCCGCGCTGACGAACGTCGACACGGCCGCGACGGCCTCACCCTCGCCGTCCGCCGTCCAGCGCGTCCCCGTCAGCGTCGACTCGGCGGACTCGATCGTGTCGGTGACGTCTTCGGCGTACGGCCCGCGCTGTTCCTCGAGGCCGTCCCTGAGGTCCGACAGCCGACTTTCGAGCGCCTCCTGTGGGTCCTCGTCCTCGTCGGGTTCCGGGAACTCCGCGGCCTCGATCACCTCGCCGATCTCGTCTAGTGTCGCCTCCACGTCGTCGAGGTCGGCCTCGGTCTCGGCGGCCTCCAGTGCCCCGACCGCGTTGTCGAGGCGGCTCTCCAGCGTGTCGGTGCTCAGTGCGACGGCTTCCTCCTCCGGTGACCCTCCGTCGGCCGCCTCGCTTTCCTCGTCCCCGTTGCTCATGCGGGGACGTGCGTCGGTTCCGACAAAAGGCGTTTCCCTTTGATGTGACACCCTCCCCGTGGTAAACGACGGGGCTTCCCCACACAGGAGGAACCCCGGCCCGTTGCCGAGTAGGTTTCAACACTGGCTCTCCCGAGGTCGGCGGGGCGGGTTTCGACCCTCGACCGGGAGCGTCCTGTGGCACCGTCACGTGTGCTCCTATCCGCAAGCGAGTCATCGCCGCGCGGTTTCTCGACGCGGCTCTCTCCCGAGCGGTCGTGCCTCGCGGCACATCCGTCGGCGCGGTTCACACCTTTTCGGGGGCAACCCATCATCCGGGCTTCCCGCGCAC
>CAZUVE010000174.1:0-5748 GCA_964623735.1 uncultured Halobacteriales archaeon
CGGTCGTCTACGCGCTGGTGTTGATCGTCATGGCCGCCGCGGTCGAGCAGGGCTTCATTGCCGAACAGCAACTCGCGGGCAACATCGCAGTCGTCGAGGTCGGGCGGCTCATCCTCGGGCCCGCGGGCGCGGTGGCGCTGTTGCTGGGCGGCCTGCTCGCGACGGCCTCGTCGGCGAACGCCTCGATTCTCGCCTCCTCGCGGATCAACTTCGCCATGGGCCGGGACAGGATCGTCGCCCCGGAGATCAACGAGATCCACCCCCGCTTTGGGACACCATACCGGGCGATCGCGCTCACCGGCGGGCTGATCCTGTTTTTCACCGTGGCCGGCAACGTCGAACTGCTCGCGACGCTGGGCAGCGTGTTGCACCTGATCATCTACGGGCTGCTCAACATCGCGCTGCTCGTCTTCCGGGAGGCCGAGGTCGCGGAGTACGACCCCGTGTTCACCGTGCCGCTGTACCCGGTCACGCCGATTCTGGGTGCGATTGCCTCCTTCGCGCTGATCGTGTTCATCGAACCCATGGTGATCGCGATCGGCGCCGCTCTGGTCGGCGCCGCAGTCCTGTGGTACTTCGGGTACGCCCGCTCGCGGACCGAGGCGATGGGCGAACTCTCGGAGTTCATCCTCTCGCGGCGCGAGCGGATGCCCGGGGCTGCCGTCTCGGCCGCGAGCAGGGTCAAACCCGACGGTGGCGACTATCGCGTGATGGTGCCTCTTGCCAATCCCGAGCACGAGGAGGACCTGATGACGCTCGCGAGCGCCGTCGCCAAACACCACGGCGGCGTGGTCGACGCGGTCCACATCGTCACGGTTCCCGACCAGACCTCCCTGGAGTACGCTGCCGACCACCTCGAGGAACACGAGGCGGACTACCACGCGATCCTCGACAAGGCACAGGCGGACGCGGAGACGTTCGGCGTTCAGGTCGATAGCCACACCATCGTCTCGCATCGCGGCTTCGAGGAAATCTTCGACGCTGCCCGCACACACGACGCAGACACCGTGGTGATGGGCTGGGGTCCGGACTCGCACGGCTCACCCGGCCGCGCCGAGAGCGCGCTCGACGACCTCGTGATGGACCTGCCCTGTGACTTCCTCGTCGTCAGGGATCGGGGCTTCGATCCGGAACACATCGTCGTTCCCACGCGAGGCGGTCCCGGGTCGGCCTACGCCGCCGAGATCGCGGCGCTGCTCCGCGACGAGTACGGCTCCGGGATCACGCTCCTGCACGTGGCTGACTCCGAGGAATCGGCGGCGGCCGAGGACTTCCTGACGGAGTGGGCCGCCGAGCGCAGCCTCGAGGACGCAACGCTCCGCGTTGAGACGGGCGATGTCGCCGAGCGCGTGGTCGCGGCGGCCGCGGACGCCTCGCTGGTCATCGTCGGTGCCTCCGAGCGCGGGCTGCTAGTGCGGCTTGTCCGCGGATCGCCAGTGGGTCGGATCGTCGACGAGGTGGACTGTTCGGTGATCCTGGCCGAGCAGAAACACGAGCGGTCGCTCCGAGAACGGCTGCTGGGCTAACCGCCCGGTCCCCTCCTGTCGCCCGTCGGTCAGGCGTCTGACGGAGAGTTATGTGTCGCGCAACGGGTCTGTACGCTAACGAGTATGGCTGGAACGGAACGCATCACGGTCGCCGAGGTCAGCGAGGGCCCTCCCGAATCCGACACCGCCGGCGAACCCGGTGAATCGGTGTCTCTCCCGGTTGTAGAAATACTGACTGGTCGAGGATTTGTCACCGGAAAATCGGGGTCGGGTAAGTCGAACTCGGCGAGTGTTGTTGCAGAAAAATTACTGGATAACGGCTTCGGCCTGCTTATCGTCGACGTCGACGGCGAGTACTACGGGCTCAAGGAGGAGTACGAGATTCTCCACGCCGGGGCAGACGAGGAGTGTGACGTCCAGATCACCGCCGACCACGCAGAGAAGATGGCGACGCTCGCCCTGGAAAAGAACGTCCCGATCATTCTCGACGTCTCGAGTTTCCTCGACGAGGAGGAGGCCGAGACGGTGTTGACGGCGGTGGCGCGCCACCTCTTTGCGAAGGCCAAAAAACAGAAACAGCCGTTCCTGGTGCTCGTCGAGGAGGTCCACGAGTACATCCCCGAGAACGGCTCCGTGGGGGAGTGCGGGAAGATGCTCATCAAGATCAGCAAGCGGGGGCGCAAACACGGACTGGGGATCGTCGGGATCAGCCAGCGGCCGGCCGACGTCAAGAAAGACTTCATCACACAGTGTGACTGGCTCGTCTGGCACCGGCTGACCTGGGACAACGACACGAATGTCGTCCGTCGCGTCCTCGACAGCGAGTACGCCAGGGCTGTCGAGGACCTCGACGACGGGGAGGGGTTCCTGATGACCGACTGGTCGGCGACAATCCGGCGGGTGCAGTTCCAACGCAAGCAGACCTTCGACGCCGGCGCGACCCCCGGGCTCGACGACTTCGAGCGGCCCGAACTGAAGTCGGTCAGCGACGATCTCGTCTCGGAACTGCAGGAGATACGCGACGAACAACGGGCACGCGAGGACCGGATTGCGGAACTGCGCGAGCAACTGGATCAGAAGAACTCCCGCGTCGCGGAACTCGAGCGCGAACTCCAGGACGCCCGGGACATGCAGCGGATGGCCGACCAGTTCGTCGACGCGCTGGTCGACCACGTCGAGGGAGCGGCACCCGGGCGCACCGAACGGGAGCGAACACGCGCGCAGCGCTCGTCGCTTCCGACCACCGCCGGGGCCGAGACGTCCGCGTCTGGGTCGTCAGCTCCGGACGAACAGGCTGAGCCAGCCGCGAACGTGGCGAACGACGGGACCAGCGGAACTGGGGAGTTCAGCGCCGCGGAGGTTCTCGAGCGCGTACGTGCCGTCGACACCGGCGAGACCGACGAATCCACGGCGGGCGACCTCAACGGGGCGACCGGCGTCCGATCCGGCACAGACGACCCTGGCTGTGAGTCCGCAACCGACGATCACGACCGTCCGACAGACGACATCGTCGAGGCCGGCGGCGACGACACCGACTTCGGCATCCTCGACGACGCGAGCGAGGGCGAGATCATCGAGGAACCCCTCGCCGTGCGGGAACTCAAGGCCGAGATCGCCGGGCTGGAGACGACAACCCGGCGGATGCTGGCTGTCTACCGCGACCACGGGCCGGAGACGCCCCCCGAGGCACACGTCGCCGCGGGAGGCGACGGCGACCGGACCGCGGCCTACGCTCACAACAGACAGCTCCGGACCCGCGGACTGATCGAACACATCGGCCGGGGGCACTACGACTACCGGCTCCGCGAGTTGCTCGACGAGACCCTCGACTGGCACACCGACGAAGACCGGATCGAGGCCTGCGCTCGGAGCGTGGAACGAGACGCACTGGACCCCGGCGTCGGCGAGTGATACTGTCGGCTCTCCGCGCGTGAGCAGTGTCGACACCCCGGGCCGGGGAACATCTTCACGCCGGTGTAGCCGACAGTACGACGAGTCCGGTCCCGTGGCGGTTGCCCTTCGAATCCTTCATACGCGATTCGATCCAACGCTGGGTATGCGTGTGCTGGTCACTGGCGCCCACGGGCGAGTCGGCGAAGGGTTGAAGACGTACCTGGCAGACGAGGACTACGAGTTGACGTCCCTCGACCGCGAGGACCATCCCGACCACGACACCCACGTCGCCGACGTGAACGACTACGACGCGATCCGGCCGGCCTTCGACGGGCAGGACGCGGTTGTCCACCTGGCGGCGTACCCGGCGACCGACGGCACCTGGGACCAGGTCCGGGAGAGCAACCTGATCGGGACGCACAACGCTCTCGAGGCGGCGGCGGACGCCGGTGTCGAGCAGTTCGTGTTCGCGTCCTCGATCCACGCCGCCGGGATGTACGAGGCGGACAACGCCCCCGACCTCTACGAACTGGACTCCGATCTGACGGTCACCCACGAGGACCCCGAGCGGCCCGACTCCTACTACGGCGCGTCGAAAGCCTTCGGCGAGGACTGGGGCCGTTACTACGTCGAGTGTCGCGACTTCCCAGAGCAGTTCTACGCCATCCGCATTGCAAGCGTCAGGGCGCCGCCGTACGACAATCCCTACGGGGACGCCGAGAGAGGCGTCGAACGCGGCGACTGGGAACGCGGCAGCGAGGCGTACGAGACTCAGGTCAAGCGCCTGAAAGGAACCTGGCTCTCGGAGCGTGACTGGGCACAGCTGGTCGAGCTGTGTCTCGACGACGACACGGTGGAGTTCGACATCTTCTTCGGGACCAGCGAGAACGAACGTGGCTGGTACGACATCGAACACGCGAAGGCGGTGCTGGGCTACGAGCCACAGGACCGGGCCGAGTCGTGGACCGAGCCTCCGCAGGAACTCGTCGAGCACGTCGACGCAAACCGGGAGCGCTGACCGGCCCTCTCGGCGGGGTCGTTCGAGAGCACTGGGGACAGAGCACGAGAGGTGTCACCACCTGTCCGTCGTAACGCCTCCCGAGGGGGTGACCGCCGGGTTCGGGTCAGGTCGAGCAGGTGAATCGCGATTGTCCGGAACCCGCCAGTGCTACAGCGGGTCGACCAGCGATTGGAGGGCGGCCCGCGGGTCGTCGGCCTTCGCGACGCCGCTCGCGAGGAGCACGCCCTCTGCACCCAGGTCACGGGCTGCCACGACGTCCTCGCCGGTCGAGATGCCGGCTCCGCAGTAGACGTCCACGTCGGGGTCGACACGTTCGGCCGCGGCGACGGCGTCACGGACGACGTCCGGGTCGGCCTGGCTGACCGGTGTGCCGGTCCCGATGAGTTCGGGCGGCTCGACTGCGACAGCGTCCGGGCCCAGCGCCGCGACGGCGGCGACTTGGTCGGGGTTGTTCGCACAGGCGACTGTCGCGAGGTCCGCCCGCTCTGCGGCCCCGATTGCGGCGTCGATGTCGGCGAGTGTCAGGCGGTGCTCGGAGTGGTTGAGCAGCGTTCCCGACGCGCCGGCGTCCGCGACGGCCTCGGCGAGCGTGCTACCGGTGTGGCTGCCGTGTCCGACCGGGCTCACGTGCTGTCCCCACGTTTCGGCGCCCGTCTCTGCGACCCCCCCGAGATGGGCTGCCTGTGGCGCGACCGCCACCCGCGCCCCGGAGCTGTCGGCAACCTCGTATGCCGCATGCGCTACTGCAACGGGATTGCAGGGGTAGGCCTTCAGGTTGACCAGTACGAACATACAGTGGCCGGCGACCGGGCGCGGCAAATAGGTTGCGAGTTCGGCCTCCGCCCGCTGTGGGTGCGCTCGTTCGAGCGGACTTCGGTCAGTCTTTGCGCTCGACCATGTCGCCGAGGGTGTACTCGCCGGTCGCCGAGTCGCTCTCCCACTCGGTGTCCCCAGTCCCGCCGCCGGCAGTCAGGTCGATGTCGAGCGCGCGCTCGAGCTTGCGCTGGATTTCGTCGCTGGGGAGGGTGTCGCCGTGTTCGACCTTCCGGATGAGGCTGGCCTTCTCGTTGAGCTGGTTGGCGAGGTCGGCCTGGCTCAGGCCCGCGCTCTCGCGGGCGTTCCGGATACGGTCGTCGTAGTCCTGGGCGAGTTCCTCCATGTCGTCGAACATGTCCCGGCGCCGGCCGCTCCCGCCCGACGGACTGGTCGACGACCCGGACGAGGACGAGGACGACCCCGAGGACCCCGTGGAGTACTTCGTCGACGTCGTCGACTCGGGTTCGTCGGTCGTCACCTCCGTCCCGAAGTCGGTACACTCGTCACAGACGTCGAGTTCGGCCCCCTCGA
>CAZUVE010000175.1:0-5702 GCA_964623735.1 uncultured Halobacteriales archaeon
GTCCCACGCTGGAATCCTCGCGCTTTAGCGCGGGGAGGGTGTCAATCACGGGCTTATCGCCGACAGTATCACGACAGCGACCGGTCGGGATTGCCGTGGACGACGGCGTCGAGGAACAGCCGCCGGAAACCGTCGGAATCGACCGCCTCGACGACGCGCGTGTCCGGGTCGCCGCCGGTGACGCCGTGTTCGTCGACCAGCGTGTACCCGCGTGTCAGCCCCTCGCGCTCGTCGACGTCGACGTGGTACGTGCCCTCGTCCTCGATCAGCGACGGGTCGACCAGCAGCGCCGTCACCACCGGGTCGGGCTGGGTGGTCGCGTCCCGGTCGAACCGCTCGCGGTTGAGTGCCCGGGCCGGCCGGCTGACCGCCGTGTAGAACTCGGCGAACCGGGACTCGCCGGCGGCGTCGGCAATCTCCTCGAGCGTCTCCCGCTCGAAGACGGCGTCCCGCACCGTCACTCCCCAGTCGACCAGCGTCACGCCCAGTTCGCGCACGACCAGTTTCGCGGCGTCGGGGTCGGCCCAGAAGTTGAACTCCGCGGCGGGCGTGACATTGCCGAGGCAGTTGACGTTGCCGCCCATCACCCACACCGACTCGAGGAGGTCGCCCAGTGCGGGCTCGCGTCGGAGCGCCAGCGCGACGTTGGTCAGCGGGCCGAGACAGGCGAGCGTCACCTCGCCCGGGTTCTCGCGGGCTCGCTCGACGATAACGTCGGGAGCGAAGCCCTCTGCGGAGGGGATGTCGACCTCGGGGTCGAGGTCGCCGCCGAGGCCGCCCTCGCCGTGGACGTGTTCGGCCGTCTCGTGGTCTTTCACCAGCGGCGACCGCGCCCCCTCGTGGACGGGGACGCCTCCGCAACCGGCCAACTGGAGGGTGTACTTCGCGTTCCTGACCTGGTCGTCGAAGCCGACGTTGCCGGCAACGACCGTCACGGCCTCGAGCGCGATCCGGTCGGACAGCCCCGCGAGGACGATCGCCTGAGTGTCGTCGCTGGCGGTGTCCGTGTCGACGATGACGCGCCGTCCCATACTCCTCCCGGTCCCGGCCCGGGCGCTTATGTGTTGGGCCGGACCCACGCCTTTTGTACCCGAACCGTGTAGGTGCGCGCATGGAGGACACGGCCCAGCGGGTCCCGCTCGCGTGTCCGGCCTGTTCGCCCGGCCTGGAGACTGTCCACGAGGTGCTCAGCCCGGGCGGGCAGGCGACGGTCCGGTGTAGCGAGTGTGGTCACGTCCACAAGGAGACCCTGCCCGAGGAGCGGACGGTCGAGCGCGAGGTCGTCGTCTCCCAGGAGGGGGAATCGTTCCCGGCGACGGCGGAGGTTCCCGCCGAGGAAACCCTCGCGGTCGGCGAGGAGTTCCTCCTCGAGACCGAGGAGGCGATCATGACCGTCCGGATCACGAGCCTCGAACTCGACGGGGGACGTGCCGAGGAGGCCGTCGCCGGAGACGTCCGGACAATCTGGACCCGCGCCGTGGGCAACGTGGGCGTGAGCGTGACCGCCCACCCGAACGGCGGGGGCGAGGAGACGCGGGGGTTCGACCTGCAGGTGCCCGGCGACTACGAGTTCGTCGTCGGCGAGACAGACGAACTGGGCAGCGAGGAGTTCACCGTCGAGGGGATCATCGTCCGCGACGACGCCCGCGGGTACGACTTCGACAAGTTCGACCACGAGGGCGACACCGTCGTCGCGAAGGACGTGAAACGGCTCTACGTCAGGGACGAGTCGACCAGCGCGTGGTCGGCCTGGTAGCATGCCCGACTGGGAGGCAGAACGCGGCGCGCTGGTCGACCGCCTCGCCCGCCGGGAGGAACTCGATCCGGAGACGGAGGCCGCGATGCGGGCCGTCGACCGCCACCGATTCGTGCCCGAGGACAGGCGGGAGTCTGCCTACGACGACACGCCCCTGCCCATCGGCGAGGGACAGACCATCAGCGCGCCACACATGGTGGCGATCATGACCGACCTGCTCGACCTGCGGGAGGGCGACCGGGTGCTCGAGGTCGGGACCGGCTGTGGGTACCACGCCGCAGTCACCGCGGAGGCCACAGAGGCGGAGACCGTCTACAGCGTCGAGTACCACGACTCCCTCGCCCACAGGGCTCGCGAGACCCTCGCCGCGGCGGGCTACGAGGAGGTGTCGGTCCGTGTCGGCGACGGGAAACGGGGGTGGCCCGAGCACGCCCCCTACGACCGGGCGTACCTGACCTGCGCGGCCGAGGACTTCCCCGCGGCCGTCGTCGAGCAGGTCCGGACCGGCGGGGTCGTGCTCGCTCCGATCGGCACCAGCCGGCAGGTGCTCGTCCGGGCGCGCAAGCGCGCCGACGGGTCGCTGGATCGGGAACGCCACGGCCACGTCCGGTTCGTGCCGTTGCAGTGATCGGGGGTTGCCGGTCGAGGCGTCTCGTAGGGTCGGGTGTGAGCCATTTCCGGATCGACTGTACGCCGTCGTGCGGTCAGACCGGTAAAACGTTAGCCGACAGTATCAGCGTGTGGCGGTCAATTCATTACTGTCCGCGACAACACCAGGACATGGAACCGGCGGTACTGCGCGACGATATGGTCGACAGCCTGGAACACGAGAGCAAGGGCTGTGTCCACAGCGAGGCCGTGTCGGTCGCGATGCGCGCAGTCCCGCGCCACGAGTTCGTCGACGACGAGCGTGGCGCCTACGCCGACCGTGCCTTCGAGCGGTTCGGAACCCGCGTGCTCGCACCCAGCACCGCCGGGCGACTCCTCGAGGCGCTCTCGCCCGGGCCCGACAACTCGATGCTGGTTGTGGGGGCCGGCGTCGGCTACACGGCGGCAGTCCTCGCGGAGATCGCCGGCGAGCAGTCGGTCCAGGCCGTCGACATCACGCGCCGACTGGTCTACGAGGCCCGCGAGAACCTCGCCGAGGCGGGCTACGGGGGCGTCCTCGTCGACCGGCGGGACGGCGCCGACGGCTTCCCCGAGTACGCTCCCTACGACCGCGTTCTCCTCGAGGCGGCAGCCGTCAGTCCCCCGCGGGCGCTGATCGACCAGCTCGCGCCGGAGGGCCGACTGGTGATGCCGCTGGGCGCCCGCGAACAGACACTCGCGGTCGTCGGCCCCGACGGCGGGATCGAACGGCTGGGGTCGTGTGCGTTCGACCCGATGCTCGTCGAGGGCGAACAGGCCGACACCGTCGAGCGCAACCGCACCCGCCGGGAGGACCGCGAGTTCGCCGAGCGCGACGCTCGCCGCCGGAAGGGCTGGGAACTCGACTGGATCGACTGGGACCGCGAACCCCGGAGACGGTGAGAGACGGATTGCTGTCACCGTGTTCCGGTGGGACCGCACGACTGCGGTCGATCCGGCGACGGCTTACACCGATCCGTACACTGCCGGCTGTGCCGACACGGTAGTCGACCTTTCGGCCACCTGCAGCGTCAGCGCTGGACCACCAGCAACGCCGTGTTCTCCCGGCGGTCGTCGTACTCGCCGCCGGGCGGTTTCACGTCGAACTCTACGGTCCCTTTCGCCTGGTTCGGGCCGAGTTCCGGCTCGAGACTGAGCGTCGCTGTCCCGTTGTATCCCGTCTCGGCCGTCGAGAGCCCGTCGAGGCGCGCGTCGCCGCTCCTTGCGATGACTGTCGCGTTAGTGACCGGCTCGCCCTCCGGGTCGACGACCGTCACGGTGAGGTCAGTGGGCCCCTCCTCGACGACCTCGGGCTCTGGCTGGACGTCGAGTTCGCTCACGCCGAGCGACCCCAGGCCAGAGATCGTGTTCATCATCACCCCGAGGCTGGCCACGCCCACGACGAGAGCGATGACCAGCCGGATCGGCAGGCCTTCGATTGCGCGTTCGTCGCGCCTGAGACTTCTGTCTGGCACGGGCACGGGTGGTCCCCTCTTCGGATATAAACTCTCGGCCGGTCTGTCGGATCACTCTCCCGGGAGTCGCACCGTTCAAGCCGGCGGCGTCCCAGTCAGGGGTATGGATCCCGAGACGTTGCGCGCGGACATCCCCGCCTGCGAGGAGTGTGTCTTTCTCAACACCGGTGCGAGCGGCCCGAGTCCCCGACGGATCACGGACGCGATCGCCACCTTCCAGGAGCGACACAAGCTCGCGGGACCCTGCGGCGACGGGATGTACGGGATCGCCAGCGACGCACGCGAGAGCGCCCGCGACGCGGTTGCGGGGTTCGTCGGCGCCGATCCCGGCGAAGTGGCACTCACCCGCAACACCGTCGAGGGGATCAACCACGTCGCAACGGGGATCGACTGGGAACCGGGCGACGTGGTCGTCCGGACGGATCTCGAACACCCCGCCGGGGAACTCCCCTGGCAGCGGATGGCCGACCTCCACGGAATCGAGGTTCGCGAACTCGGAACCGAGCGGGGCCGAATCGACCGGGACGCCCTGAAAGACGCCGTCGCCGGCGCGCGCCTGCTCTGTGTGAGTTCGATCGCCTGGAACTACGGAACGCGCCTGCCCGTCGCCGAGATCGTCGAGGTCGCACACGACGCCGGGGCGCGCGTACTGGTCGACGCCGTGCAGTCGCCGGGCCAGGAACCGATCGACGTCTCGGCCTGGGGGGCGGACTTCGTCGCCGCGTCGGGCCACAAGTGGCTGCTCGGTGCCTGGGGCTCGGGGTTCCTCTACGTCGACGGCGACACACTCGAGACGCTGTCCCCCAGCCGGATCGGCTACTTCTCGGTGACCCGCGACGGCGGGGAGGGCTACGAGTACGCCCCCGACGCCAGCCGGTTCGAACTCGGGACGACGGCAGTCGGGCCATACGTCGGGCTCGCGGCGAGTGTCGATCTCTTCGGAGAGGTCGGACTCGACGCCGTCGGTGAGCGCGTCGGCCGCCTGACCGACCGCCTGAAGCAGGGGCTGGGCGACCGCCTGCTGAGTCCCCGCGACTCGGAGTCGGGGCTGGTCTGCTTTGCCGCCGACGACCCCGAGGCCACCACGGAACGGCTGGCGGCCGAGGGGATACGGATCCGACCGATCCCCGATCCGAACGCCTGCCGGGCGTCCGTGCACGTGTTCAACACGGCCGAAGATATCGACAGCCTCCTCGAGGCGCTGTGACAGGGGCTCTCGTAGTCCAGGTACCGGATCGATTACCTGCTATCGCGACCAGTAAACCGGAGGCGGCCCGTGTCAGCCCCTGGCGCGGTAGGTCACGACGTCTATGTCCTCGGAGATGGACTCCCGGCCGGTCTCGATCCACCGATCGTCGTCGTGGCCCGGCCAGTAGGTGTCGCCCTCGGGGTGCCCGGGGATACGGGTCAGTATCAGCCGGTCCGCCCGGGGCAGAAACTGCTCGTAGACGCGCTTCCCGCCGATCACGTACGCCGTCCCGGCGCCGGTGTCGCACGCCAGGTCGACGGCCTCGTCGAGCCCCGTCGCGACCACGACGCCGTCCGGAACGTCGGGGTCGCTGGTGCTGAGCACGATGTTGGTCCGGCCCGGGAGGGGTCCGCCGAGGCGGCCCGCGATGGCCTCGAAGGTGGTCCGGCCGACGATCACCGGGCTACCCATCGTCTCCTGCTTGAAGTAGCGGAGGTCTGCGGGGTAGTGCCAGGGCATGCCCCCCTCCGCTCCGATGACGCCGTTTTCCGCGACTGCGACGATGACTGCGAGGTCCATCAGTCGCGTCCCTTCCGCGTACCCGTCATTCTGCGACGTCGAACGCCAGCCCGCCGTGACCCTCGTAGTCCCGGAG
>CAZUVE010000176.1:0-1231 GCA_964623735.1 uncultured Halobacteriales archaeon
CGCGTGTGTGAGCAGGAGACAGTACGGTGCTGTGCGCGTGTGTGAGCAGGGGCTACTCTATCCGCTCGAGAATCGCGTCGTGGGTACGCTTTGCCTCCGGGCGCTTCGTGCGCGGGAAGTAGAGCGTATTCTCGTCGACGGGATGGGAGAACAGTCCGCCCTCGTCGGCGTCGACCCCCGCCTGCCTGATCTGGATGTGGCCGGACAGGATTCCCCCGGCGTACTCGACGTCCTGGACCTCCTCGATCGGAATGAACTTGCCGTCGAACATGGAGTTCGAGGGCCGCTCGACTGTGATCCCGTCTTCGTGGACCGACAGCGTCCCGTTCTGGAGGTCACAGGAGACAGCGGGGTCCGCGACAGTGGGATCGTCGGGCATCGTCGGGTGATGTGTGCGAGGCGAAAAAAACCCCCCTGTTACTCCTCCCCGTCGATGAGTATCTCATCGACGAGGCGGGTCGAACCGCGCCTGAGCCGGCCGCTGACCGCCGTCGGGGAGACGCCGAGTATGTCCGCGAGCCCCTCGAGAGAGATCTCGCGGGGTTCGTCGTAGAAGCCGTGGACGTACGCACACACGAGTGCCTCGACCTGGGCCTCCGTGAGTCCGAACTCCGACCGGTCGCTCCCCTCCTCTGTCTGCAGGACATCGAGCACGTCGAGCCTGATGTCTTGCGCGCGAGAGAGCCGGTGGAGGCGGTACAGAGACTCGTGATCCTCGAGTTCGAGTTCGAGTTCCCACCCCTCCGAGCGGCTCTCGGTGTTACGGACGAGTCCGCCCACCTCGGCCACAAGCGGCGACACCAGCAACGCGTCGTCGCTGTACTCGATCTGGTAGGTCCGGCGGTCCGCTGTCTCGACGATGGCCCCGAACGCCGCGACCGTGTGGTCCTCCGCGAGCGCCGCCTCGACTGCCTCGAAGTCGGCCGCCTCGACCCAGAATACGTAGACGTCGTGCTGTGGGTCCGTGCCGGCGTCCGAGACGACGCCGATCGTGATGTCCCGGCACGTCCGGATTGTGTGCGAGAGCGCCAGGTCCGGGTGCTCCACGTAGATCCGTGTCGAGATCACCATCCTTCGCCTACCTCAAACACAAAATCTCAACAGACTTATACGTTGGGCGCGGGATCATCTGTGGTCCTGAAGTATCAGCGGCCTGCCACCTAAAGCTGTCGGTGGGGTTATCCGCCGGCGTCGGTGTCGGTGTCGGTGTCGGTGTCGGTGTCGGTGTCGG
>CAZUVE010000176.1:1331-5646 GCA_964623735.1 uncultured Halobacteriales archaeon
GTCGGTGTCGGTGTCGGTGTCGGTGTCGGTGTCGGTGTCGGGCCTGCTGAGGACGAGTCCGGCGCCGATCAGCGACCGCAACCCCCGGTTGATGCGCCCGCGGACCGCCGAGGCGGAGATGTCCAGCGTGTCGGCCAGTTCCTCCAGGGAGGCTTCGCGGGGTTCCGCGAAGTACCCCTCCTCGTAGGCGGCGACGAGCGCCTCTCGCTGTTCGTCGGTGAGAGCGTCCGGGCCGGGGTAGTCCGCGTCCGTCCGCCCGCGCTGGTGCAGTTCCAGAACGTCGAGTTCGAATCCCTCCTCGCGGGCGTACTTCCAGATGGTGTGCAGCGCCTCCCGGTCGGGCAACAGCCACCGTTCGTCCCATCCGGGGACCCCCGACCCCGACTCCGACAGGGCGCCGCGCGCGTCGAGGACGAACCCGCCCTCGGCTGTCACGAGCGGCGCGAGGAGTTTCGCCTCCTCGGAGAACTCGACCCCCCACAGGTCGCTGCCGGACTCCCGCGTCGGCGTGGCGTCGCGGACCGTGTGGTCTGCCTCCAGTGCCTCCCGGAGGGGTTCCGGGTCGGCGTTGTCCGTGCGGAGGTGGTAGCGGTTCCCCCCGGGGTCGGTACTCGTCTCCCCCACGACTCTGACCTCGAGGTCTGGCAGTGCCGCCAGCGTCCCCGCGAGCGCACAGTCCTCGTGGGCGAACCGGACCTCGGTGATGATCGTCATCGGGGACAGCCCTCGTCGATAGAAAGGCGAGCAGACACAAAGGCTCTCCTCTCCTTCCGTTCAGCGGGCTCGGGTCGCCGACGCTTCGCGGAGGCGTTCGACGACGTCCCCGCGGCTGATGTCGCGCTCGGCCTCGGTCGCGAGCCGCCCGACCACGAGGTCGAGCAGGTTGAGGTCGCGCAACATCTCGAGGGCGTCCTCCCTGCCGACGCCCATGTCGCGTTTGACCTCGTAGATGGTGTTGGACTGCTTGACGGTCTCGATGAGCGCGTCGACGGTGATGTCCTCGGGCAGGCCGATCCCGTCGGACAGCACCACGGGCTCGTCGTCGCCGGGCTCGGTCGTTCCGTCCTTCGAACTCTCGACGGTGTCGTAGGAGTTCGGCTCGTGGATGTCGTAGTCGATCATGTACCGCCGGACCGTCTCGGCCGTGACGTCCATCTCGAGCGTCTCTGCCATCTCTGCGAACGTGTCACAGGACTCGTAGACCGACGCCAGGAGGTCGGGATCCTTGAACGGCGGAACGTCCCGGTCCCTGTCGTGGCTCTCCATCGAGGTGCCGTCGGACGGGTTCTCGGAACCGCCGGGGGCGTCCGCGGACGTCCCACCGGCAGCGCCCCCGGACGCGACGGACGCCGAGAGGACGATCCGTACCTCGCCGTCCGGCGAGAGCGTCGCCCCCGTCGGGTCGATCTCGACGTCGTGGTCCGCGGCCGGAACCACCGGCTCGGCCGTCTCGAACCCCAGACGGAGGGTCCCGTCGGCGTTCACGCTGGTCGCACACAGCTCCATGCGATCCTCCGACGGGGGACGGGCAAGCGCCAGTTCCACGTCGGCCGAGAGTCCCTCCCCGGACGACTCGTTGCACTCGACCAGGCCGACTGTCTCGACGGCGTCCGCACGTTCGCACTCCTCGAGAAACTCTGCCAGCTGCCGGAGTGCGCCACCAACTCCCATACTGTTCCACAATATAGTGGGAAACAATCATGAATTTGCCTGCTCAACTATCGCGGCGTTTAAATACCGCTCCGATTCGTATCGGCAAAGTGTTAGGAATTGTCCGGGCGAGCGCCCGTGACGAAACTGTTTAGGTCGTGTCAGTCTGATTTTCGGTACAGACCCCGGGAGGGGCCGCCGATCACCGATGTCAGGCAGAGACCCGCACCTCGTGACGTCCAGAGCGGCGTTCGTCGAGACCGCACGCGACAGCACCGAGGGGACGCGCGTCCCCGTGGAGTACAGCGTCCCGGTAGCCGATCCGTTCAGCGCCTACCGGCGCGCCCGCCCGGGCCCGGGCGGCGTCTACCTCGAGACCACCGGCGGACAGTCCGGCTGGGGGTACTTCGCGACGGACCCCGTCTCGCGCCTCCAGGTCGGGCCGTCGCTCGAACCGGTCGGGGATGTCGACCCGTCGCCCTCGATTGCGGAACTCGCGGGCCTCGTAGCGCGGGAGGAACTCGCCCGCGGCGACTGCGACGTCCCCTATCCCTGCGGGGCGTTCGGCTGGCTCTCCTACGACATCGCGCGGGAACTCGAGGACCTCCCGGACACGACCGCCGACGACCGCGGGCTCCCCCGCCTGCAGGTCGGCGTCTACGACCGTGTCGCCGCCTGGGAGGAACCGCGGGGTGACGGCGAGACGACACTCCGGGTGACCGCCTGCCCGCGGGTGGAGGGAGATCCCGAAAACGCGTACGAGTGCGGCCGGCAGCGGGCGCTGGACCTCGTCGAGCGGATCGGTGCGGGCGACCCGGCGGTCGCGGGGTCGCGGTCGCCGGCCACCAGCGCCACCTTCGAGAGCGACTGCTCGCGGGCGGCCTTCCGCGACCGTGTCCGGACGGTCAAGGGGTACATCCGCGACGGCGACACGTTCCAGGCCAACATCTCACAGCGCCTGCGCGCGCCGGCCGTGGTCCACCCCGTCGAGGCGTTCTCTGCGCTCCAGAACGTCAACCCCGCGCCGTACTCGGCGCTGCTCGAGTTCCCCGGCGTGGACCTCGTGAGCGCGTCACCGGAACTCCTTCTCGAGGTCGAATCGCCGGAGGGCGCCGACGGTACCCGCGTCGTCACCGAACCCATCGCCGGCACCCGCCCGCGCGGGGAGACCACCGAGGCCGACACACAGCTGGAGCAGGACCTCCTGGCCGACGAGAAGGAGCGCGCCGAGCACGCGATGCTCGTCGACCTCGAACGGAACGATCTCGGAAAGGTCTGCGAGTACGGCAGCGTGACGGTCCCGGAGTACAGGCGCGTCGACCGCTACTCGGAGGTGATGCACCTCGTCTCGCTCGTTGAGGGGCGGCTGCGGTCCGGGTGTGACCTCGCGAACGCCGTCGCCGCGGTCTTTCCGGGCGGGACGATAACGGGTGCGCCCAAGCCGCGGACCATGGAGATCATCGACGAGATGGAGGCCACGCGGCGCGGTCCCTACACAGGATCGATCGGCGTCTTCGGCTTCGACGGCCGGGCCACGCTCAACATCGTCATCCGGACGCTCGTCCGGCGGTGGGGGGAGTACTTCCTGCGGGTCGGCGCGGGCGTCGTCCACGACTCGGTCCCCGACCGCGAGTACGAGGAGACCCTCGACAAGGGCCGGGCACTGGTGCGCGCGCTCGACGCCGCGCTGGGCGAGCGGGCCGACCTCGCGGTCGAACGCCAGGGGGTGGCCGACTGATGCACGTCCTCGTGGTCGACAACTACGACTCCTTCGCGTACAACCTCGTCCAGTACGTCGGCTCGGCCGTGGGGGCGCCCGACGAGGGGACCGTCGACGTTCGGCGCAACGACGCGATCGGTGTCGACGACGTCCGCCGGATCGACCCCGACGGAATCGTCGTCTCTCCGGGCCCGGGTACGCCACAGGAGGCCGGCGTCTCCATCCCGGTGTTCCGCGAACTCGAGTACCCGACGCTCGGCGTGTGTCTGGGCCACCAGGCGCTGTGTGCGGCCGCCGGGGGAGCGGTTGGACACGCGCCCGAGGTCGTCCACGGCAAACCCTCGACAATCCGCCACGACGGGCAGGGCGTGTTCGCTGACCTCCCGGAGACGTTCGAGGCCGGCCGGTACCACTCGCTGGCCGTCGAGCCCGGGGACCTCCCCGGTCCGCTGGTCGAGACTGCCCACACTGACGACGAGCGCGAGGTAGTGATGGCCGTCCGCCACCGCGAGCGGCCCCACGTCGGCGTCCAGTTCCACCCCGAGAGCATCCTGACCGACGCCGGGATGGGGATGGTCGAGACGTTCTGCCAGCAGTGTCGGGCCCGGTAGCGACTGGACCCCGTGGGACACGGAGTCACCCCGCCGACCCGGTTCCCGAGGGTGGCGACGAGTGAGAACGCTCTTTGGCCCGGCGCCCCAACCAGACGTATGGAATGGAGGCTCTTCGCGACCCTCGCCGAGTCAGCCGGGGACGACACCGTCGAGGTCGAGATCGACGGGGAGGCGACCCTCCGGGAGGCCTTCGACGCGTTGCTCGAATCCCACCCCGACCTGGAGCCGGAGGTTCTCGACGGGGACGAACGGCTCTACGACCACGTCCGCCTGCTGGTCGACGGCCGGGACCCCTTCCAGTCCGAGGCCGAGGGCTGGGGAACAGTCGTCG
>CAZUVE010000177.1:0-5625 GCA_964623735.1 uncultured Halobacteriales archaeon
CGGAGATGGCGACCGCGATGCCCGAATCGGGCGGGACGTACCTCTACATCGACCGGGCGCTCGGACCGCTGTTCGGGACAATTGCGGGCATCGGCGCATGGTTCTCGCTGGTGTTCAAGAGTTCGTTCGCCCTGGTGGGTCTCGGGGCCTACCTGTTGCTGTTCGCGCCAGTCGCGCAGGGGGCCGTCAAGTTCGTCGCGCTCGCGCTGGGCGTGTTGCTCGTCGTCCTCAACATCTCGGGCACGAAGCTCAGCGGCAAGGTCCAGGCAGTCATCGTCTCGCTGGTGCTGGTCGGGTTGCTCGGGTACACGCTCAACGCCGGCCTCGTCGTCGACACCAGCCGGTTTACGCCCTTCACGACACACGGTAGCGGCGGCGTCGTCACTGCAGCCGCGTTCGTGTTCGTCTCCTACGCCGGCGTAACCAAAATCGCCAGTATCGCCGAGGAGGTCAAGAACCCGGGCAAGAACCTGCCCCGGGCGATGATCGGTTCGATGTCGATTATGGCCCTGATCTACATCGCAGTCGTGGGCGCCATTGTCGGCCTCAGCGATCCAAAGATCCTCAAGAGCGGCGGCCCCGGCGGGACGGCGTCGCTGACGCCGATGGCCGACGGCGCGACGGCGCTGTTCGGTGGGTTCGGAGTTCTCATCATCTCGGTGATCGCAGTCGTCGCGCTCACCAGCATGGCCAACGCCGGTGTCCTCTCGTCTTCCCGGTTCCCGCTCGCGATGGGTCGGGACGACCTCCTTCCCCCGCGGCTCAGAACGGTGGACGAGCGGTTCAACACCCCGCGCAACTCGATCCTGCTGACCGGCGCGCTGTTGCTCACCCTGATCGCGTTCGTTCCCGTGATCGAACTGGCGAAACTCGCGAGCGCGTTCAAGATCCTCGTGTTCTCGATTATCAACGTCGCCCTCATCGCCTTCCGCGAGGCCGACATGGCCTCCTACCAGCCGGAGTTCACATCCCCCGGCTACCCGTACGTCCAGATTTTCGGCGTCCTCGCCGGCTTCGTGTTGCTCACACAGATGGGGGCGCTGCCCATTCTCGGTGCCGCCGGCATCACCGTCGGCGGGCTGGTGATCTACCTCGTGTACGGTCGAGAGCGGACCGACCGGACCGGCGCGATCGGAACAATCCTCGACCGCCGGCGCGAGGACAGGGACGACGTCGTTCCGGCAAACACCGACTGAGAGTGACTGCTGTACGTCACTTCGGTATCGACCGCACGCCGTCGTGCAATCGCTCCGGTAAACAGTTACACCAGTCAGTATGATACTGCTCGTTGCGACTCTGTCCCGCCGGAGAATCGCCGTCTGTGGGGCTCGGCCCACGACACGACCGGTCACGTGACCTGGTCACGAAACCACTCGCGACAATCACGAGTTGCTCCCCCGCACGCGCGGTTCGTAGTCCCGGCGCACCAGGATCACCGGATCGCCGGTCTCCTTTGCGATCCGGTCGGGCAGGCTCCCGAAGATCCGATCGCTGAGGCGCGCCTCCGCGTCGTACATCACCACGGCGTCGTACTCGGCCGCCGTCCCGAGTATCTCCGTGTCGTGTTCTGTGCCCTCGACGAGGCGCGTATCGACAGTCCCGGGGTCGAATCCCGCCTCGATCATCCCCTCGCGGGTGTCCCCGACGATCTGTTCGCCCTGCTGGCGTTTTTCCTCGCCCTCGACGACGTGAAAGAGCGTGACCTCGGTCGTGGACTCCTCACAGAGCACGTGCACGAACTTCGGGAGCCGGTCGAACTCGACGACGTCCGGCACCGGGACGAGGATGCGTTCGATCCCCTCGGTCGGGGTCGGATTGAGCTCCGCGGCACAGTCCTCCTCGAGCATGACCTGTTCGATTGCTGCCGCCCGGTCCTTGCCGAACACGAGCCGTGTGCTGACTGACGCACCGGCCTCGGCGAACCGTGCGGCGATGTCGTCGAGAGTCGCCTGCGCGTCGTCGCCGAACTGTTCGCTGGCCATCTCCCGCGGGGTCTGTTCCGGGACCCCGTAGTGCCCCAGCACCACGACGTCCAGCGACGAGAGGTCCTCGACGAGAACTGGCGACAGTGGTTCCGGGTCCGGGAGTTCGAACGGGACGAGTATCGTGTCCACCATGCGTGTGCTTGCAGACGAGAGGGCAAAATACGTGTGGGTTGTGTCGACGCCTCCCGACCTCGATCGAACGGAAACGGTCTGTCCCCGGTGATACTGTCGGCGGCGAGCGGGTGAGCAGCACCGACACCCCGGTCGAACCTCCTCACGACGGTACAGCCGACAGTACGAGTGACCGGCAGTGGGTAGTCGTACAGACTGGTGGAACCGTGTCCCGGTACGACCACAGGCCGTCGTACGGTGGATCCGGCCGGACTACGCCAGTCTGTACCGTGGTGGTCGTTGCGAGTGCGTTCGTGACCACGTCGCGTGAACGATTGTTCCGCGGGCCGAAGTCCACGGGTCGTGATTCGCCGGCGGTGCAGGGTCGCAAAACCGCTACCAGGGGGCCCGTCTACCCGTGTCGTCATCGGATAATATAACCTCGCTGTTACCTTCGGTATCGGTAGAAAAATGGTCGTAGAAGTCCTCTACCCTCTCTTTCTGGTTCACGCGCGAAGTACCCCCAATCAATTTGGCATTCCTTCTAAGTACTTCGTGTTCGTAACCCAGTCTGCGTCATGGTGGGAATCGCGTTACAGACTGGTTCAATGGGCGTACCGATACAGCCCTGGCTGTGGATCGGCACGGCCGGGATGTTCCTGGGTATGTTGTACTTCATATCCAGGGGCATGGGCGAACAGAACGAGCGCAAGCAGGAGTTTTTCATTGTCACGATCTTCATCACGGCGATTGCGTTCGTGAACTACCTGGCGATGGCGCTGGGTTTCGGCGTGACCGAGGTGATGGTCAACGGACAGGCCCTGGACATCTACTGGGCCAGATACACCGACTGGTTCTTCACGACGCCGTTGCTGTTGCTCGACCTCGGCCTGCTCGCCGGCGCGACGCGCAACGAGTTGACGACGCTGGTCGGCCTCGACGCAGCCATGATCGGGACGGGCGCGCTCGCGACGCTGACCGGCGACTGGGCGGGTGGCCTGAGCACGGGTCTACAGCGACTCATCTGGTGGGGCGTCTCCACGGCGCTCCTGGTGGTGTTGCTGTACTTCCTGTTCGGATCGCTGACGAGCAAGGCCCAACAGATCGGCGGCAGCCTCCAGTCGAAGTTCACCACGTTACGCAACCTGATCGTGGTCGTGTGGCTGGTGTACCCGGTCTGGTGGCTGATCGGCACCGAGGGCCTCGGCGCCGTCGGCCTCGGCGTCGAGACGGCCGGGTTCATGGTGCTCGACCTGGTTGCGAAGGTCGGGTTCGGTGTCATCCTGCTGTCCAGCCGCGAGGTGCTCGACCAGGCCGCGAGCGCCCGCGAGACCGCTGCAGCCGACTGACCGCGGAGTATAACACCCTCCGCTTCCGTCACTAGAACGTCCGTACCCGCCCGTATGTGAACCGCTTATGGAACTGACCTATCTCGCGTTTCTCGGCGTCTTCCTGCTGGTGCCGCTCTCGACGCTGGCTGTCGCCGCGACCGTCCGACCCAACCGCCACCGCCCGTCCGTCGCGGTCCAGGCCGGCGGGGTTGCTGCCATCGTCGTCGTTGCGCTCGTGTACACGACCCCCTGGGACAACTACCTCATCGCCGAGGGGGTCTGGTGGTACGGCGAGGGGCGCGTTGTCGGCCGGCTCTGGCTCGCGCCGGTCGAGGAGTACCTCTTTATCGTCCTGCAGTCGGTGCTGGTCGCGGTCTGGACCTTCCGCCTGGCCGGCCCTGTCGACGCCTCCGTCGGGCAAGGCCGCCGCGACGCCGCGCTCGGCGCGGCCGCCGGCGTTACTGTCTCGGCTGCCGGCGTCGCTCTCCTCGCCGGCCCGGTGTCGATGTTCTACCTGGGCGCGATACTAGCCTGGGCGGGACCCGTGCTCGCCCTCCAGTGGGCGGTCGGCTGGCGGTACCTGCTCGCCGTCCGCCGACGGGTGGCCGCCGCAATCGCGGTACCGGTGGCCTACCTCTGTGCCGCCGACTGGGTGGCGATCCGGAACGGCGTCTGGACCATCTCGCCCGACCACACGACCGGCCTCGCGCTCGCCGGCCTCCCGGTCGAGGAGACGACCTTCTTCCTGCTCACCTCGACGTTCGTCGTCCAAGGGCTCGTCCTCCTGCGGTGGGTGATCGCGCGATGGGACTGACCGCGGGCGCGACCGCCGGGGGCGCGCGGGTGGCGCTCGGCCGCGCCTCGCTGCTGGCGGGGTGGGTACCTCTCCTGGCTGTCGTCCCGGTTGCGCTCCTCGCTCCCGAACTCCCGCCGACCTACCGCTATCTCCCGCTCGTGGCCAGCGCCGTCCTCTTCGGGATGCCCCACGGCGCGGTCGACTACGTGGCGCTCCCGCGTGCCCGGACCGGGCGCGTCGACGTCCGCGGCGTCGTCGTCGTCGCGGCGCTGTACCTCCTGCTCGGAGGCGCGTACCTCGCGCTGTGGTTCATCGCGCCGGTCCCGGCCGCCGTGCTGTTCATTCTCCTGACGTGGTTCCACTGGGGCCAGGGTGACCTGTACGCCCTCCGGGACCTGTTCGGGACCGACCACGTCGGCGACCGCCTCCAGGCGGCGCTTACCGTCGTCGTCCGCGGCGGGGCGCCGATGCTCGTCCCGCTCGTGGGGTTTCCCGACCGCTACCGGGCGGTCGTCGGGACCTTCGTCGAACCGTTCGGTGCGAGCGCCGGGGCATGGTGGGTGTTCGGACGGACGCCCCGACTGGTCCTCGGGGGCGCGTTCGCGGCGGTCACTGTCCTCGCACTCGCACGGGGATACCGGCAGGGCGCTCTCCGCGGGTGGGGACTCGACGCCGCCGAGACCGGTCTGCTGTGGGCGTACTTCCTGCTCGTCCCGCCCGTGCTGGCGATTGGCGTCTACTTCTGTCTGTGGCACTCGGTGCGTCACATCGCCCGCGTCGTCCTGCTCGACGGCCGGAACGTCGACGCGCTGGCCCGGCGCCGGTGGCTGCCGGCGGCCGGGCGGTTCGCCCTCGAGGCGGCCGTTCCGACGGCACTCGCGCTCGCGCTCGTCGGCGCACTCTGGGTCGCCGCTCCCGACTCCGCCGGGTCGCTGGCCGGCGCGACCGGTCTCTACCTCGTCGGCATCGCTGTCCTGACGCTGCCCCACACCGCTGTGGTCGTCTGGCTGGACCGCGAACAGGGGATCTGGGCCTGACCGGCGTGTCGTACGGATTGCCGTCGGTCAGTAACCTCCCCCATTCTCGAAACAGCGACCGCACTTGGTGGCGCCGATCTCGCGCTCCGCCCGCGTCACTGACGTCTTCTGTAACTGGTCCGGATCGAGATGGTACGCGACCCCGCACTCGGTGTGCAGTTCCGGAGCCCCGGGTTCCACCTTGTGGACCGTCTCGGTCGTCTCGTTCAGCACACAGTCCATACCGAAGAGTACCACACTCTGGCCGCATAGGTCCGGTCCCTGCCTGACGAGGGGGTTTATATTGCCGGCTACACACTGTCGGCTATCCCTCATACTGTTTCGTGTGACTGTGTACCGGTGCCTCACCACCTCGGGGTGGTGAG
>CAZUVE010000178.1:0-5625 GCA_964623735.1 uncultured Halobacteriales archaeon
GACGGCGGCGGTGGTGACGGCGGGGACTTCCCGGCACTGGGGAACTTCCCTGTCGGCGACGACGAGGTCGTCTACGGGTTCAACGTGCCACAGTCGGGGCCGTACTCCCAGGAGGGCGACGACGAGCTGCGCGCCTACCAGCTCGCACAGGACCACCTCAACAACGGTGGCGGCTGGGCCGACAACTGGGACGACCTCTCGGGCGACGGCGTGCTCGGCAGGGAGGTAGTCTCGGTCGAGGGGGACACGGCGACGGACCCCGACCAGGCCCGCCAGTCCCTCTCGCGGATGATCAGCAGGGACGACGTGATCATGGCCAGCGGAGGCTCCTCCTCGGCGACGGCGATCGCACAGCAGGGGCTGGGTCAGGAGGAGAAGGTCGTGTTCATGACCTGTCTGACACACTCCAACGACACGACCGGGCCGGAGTGTGTCCGGTACGGCTTCCGGGAGATGTTCAACGCCTACATGACCGGCCAGGCGCTGGCACCGGTCCTGCGCGACGAGTACGGCGAGGGGCTGAACTTCTACCAGCTGTACGCCGACTACTCGTGGGGCCAGACCCAGCAGGCCTCGATGAACCAGTTCTTCACCGACATCGCGGGCTGGTCAGAGGTCGAGTCGGTCCCGACGCCACTCGACACGTCGGACTACTCGTCGTATCTCGCGGACGTGTCCCGGGACGAGGTGGACGTGCTGGTGCTCAACCACTACGGCCTGGACGCCGCGAACTCGCTGCCACAGGCCATCGACGCCGGCCTCGAGGAGGACATGGAGATCGTGGTCCCGCTGTACAACCGCCTGATGGCACAGGCGGCCTCCGACAGCATCGACGGAATCTTCGGGACAGCCGACTGGTCCTGGCAGCTCGACAACGAGAACTCGCAGACGTTCACCCAGGCGTTCCAGGACGAGTACGACAAGGTGCCCTCCTACGCGGCCCGGCTGGCCTACACGGTGACGATGCAGTACTCCGCTGCTGTCGAGCGCGCGGGCACGTTCTACCCGCCGGAGGTCATCCGCGCACTCGAGGGCTGGGAGTTCGACCAGGCCGGCCTCGGCCAGGAGACGATGCGCGCCTGTGACCACCAGGCACAGCGGGACGTCCTCGTCGTTCGTGGCCTGGCCGAGGAGGACCAGACCGACCAGCAGCTGCTGGAGATTGTCGACCGGACGAGCCGGGACAATCTCAGCTACGCCTGCGACGAGGCGCTGGCGGCCGAGTGTGAACTCGGCGAGTACGGCGACGAGTAAGGAGCGCTTAGCCACCCATTTTTTATCGCCGGGAGCCAGACCTACTCGAAACGCTGAGGACACTCGACAACAATGCACCCAACTGAATACACATGACCGCGGTACAGGAACTGTTCTCGATACTGCTCAACGGCCTCCAACTCGGGGCGATTTTCGCCCTGCTGGGCATCGGGCTGACGATCATCCTGGGGACGATGAACTTCCTCAACCTCGCCCACGGAGCGCTGTATCTGATCGGCGCGTACACGGGGATGCTGACGATGCAGGTCGTCACGCTGCGGACTGGGCTGTTGAATGATCTCGGATTCCAGGAACTGGGCTTTGGCTGGGGCTTTCTCGCGGCGGTTGTCGTCGTGCCCGTCGTCGGGTTCGTGGTCGGCGTGTTGATGGAGCGATACGTCGCCAAGCCCTTCTACAAGCGGCCACACACCGACCAGTTGCTCGTCACGTTCGGGCTGGCACTCGTCGTCGAGGAACTCGTCAAGCAGGTCATCGGCGGCAACACCTTCCAGTCGTCGGCGCCGGACTCGCTGTTCGGTCTCGGGGTGTCGGGCCCGATCCAGCTACCCATCGTGGGCGGGTTCCCCCGGTGGCGGCTGGTGATCATCCTCATCGCGTTTCTCGTGATCGGCCTCACGTGGCTGTTCATGGAGCGGACCGACTGGGGGCTGATCGTCAAGGCCGGCACCCTGGACTCGGAGATGGTGAGTCTCCTGGGCGTCCGGATCGGCCGCTCGTACGCGCTGGTCTTCGGCATCGGGGCGGCACTGGCGGCCTTCGCCGGCCTCATTGGCGCAACCTTCGAGACCGTCAGGCCACAGATCGGCACACAGCGGGCGCTCGTCCCAGCCTTTCTCGTGCTCGTCGTCGGCGGTGCCGGGTCGGTCCGGGGCGCCATCGTCGGCGGGGTCATCCTCGGGACGGTCCTGGCGGCCTTCCAGCAGACCTTCTCACAGTGGGGCCAGATCGCTATGTACGCGCTCGTGGCTCTCGTGCTCGTGGTCCGGCCACAGGGGGTCTTCGGCTCCGTGGAGGTGGAGGAATGAGCACCGAGTCGGAGGAGGCCGGCACTGTCGGCGGCGTCGAGGTCAGCGACTCAGTGCTGGTCGTCGTGAACTCGCTCGTGCTCCTCGCACTCCCGCTGGTCCTCATCGACGGCTTCGGCGCCGTCGGGGAGGTCATAGACGTCGCAGTCGGCGGGTACGCCGGTCTCCCGTCTCTGATACTCATCTACGGTATCGTCGTTATCGGGTACAACCTCCTGCTCGGGTACACCGGGATGCTGTCGTTCGGGCACGCGGCGTTCTTCGGGACGGGTGCCTACGTGGCCGGGCTGGTGAGCGGAACCGTCGCCAGTCCGCTGGTGATGGTTCTGGCCGGAACGGTGGTGGCGACGCTGATCGCCTGGCCCATCGGCTGGGTCTCCATCCGCCGGACCGGGGTCTACTTCGCGGTCATCACCCTCACCTTCGGCCAGATGCTCTACTTCTGGGCGCTCGGTCCCGGCGCCTGGCTCACGAACGGCGACGACGGGTTCTCCAGCGTCGAGACCGGGGCGCTGCTCGGCACGTTCGACCTCGGGGCCCCGGTCGTCGGCGGTGTCCCGCTCCTGGAGGCGTACACCTGGGAGTACGTGATGATCGCGCTGTTCACCATCGGGGCGCTCTGGACCGCCAACCGCGTTCTCAACTCGCCGTACGGTCTCATCTTCGAGGCCCTCGGCCAGAACCAACAGCGGGTCTCCTTCGTCGGACTCAACGTTGCCCGGTACAAGCTGATGGCGTTCACCATCTCCGCGGTGTTCGCCGGCGCGGGGGGCGCGCTGTTCATCATCCACGAGTCGTACATTCACCCGAACACCGCCTACTACTGGATCCAGTCAGGTGATTTCGTCATCATGACGGTCCTGGGCGGGGCCGGGTCCCTCGTCGGGCCGGTCTTCGGCGCGTTCATCTTCGAGTACGTCGCGAACGTCATCTCGGGTGTCAGTCTGCCGGTCATCGGCGCAATCGGGTCGCTGTGGCGGATTGTTCTCGGCGGTGTCTTCGTCCTCATCATCTGGACGTTCCCGAAGGGCATCTACCCGGGGATACGGGACGCGGTTGTCTGGCTGAGTTCGCGGGTCGGCGGCCAGGGGGGTGACGAGGAGTGAGCCTCCTGCAGACGAGGGACCTGATCAAGCAGTTCGGCGGTCTCACGGCCGTCGACGGTGTCTCCCTGTCGATCGAGAGAGGCACTGTCCAGGCGATCATCGGTCCCAACGGCGCCGGCAAGACGACGTTCATCAACTGCGTGTCCGGGCTGCTCGACCCCACCAGCGGCGTCGTCGAGTTCGACGGCGAGGACGTCACCGGGCAGGACCCCTACGAGATCGTCCAGAAGGGCGTCTCGAAGTCCTTCCAGACCGCCTCGATCTTCCCCACGATGACCGTTGCGGAGAACGTCCAGATCGCTGCCTTCGCGGCCGAGCACGGTTCCTTCCGGCTCAACTTCCTCAGGCGCCGGGAGAGCTACGACGCGGTCCAGGAGACTACCGAGCGGATGCTCCGGTCGGTCGGTCTCTGGGGTGACCGACACATCCAGGCACAGAACCTCCCCTACGGCGACAAGCGCCGCCTGGAGATCGCAATTGCGCTGGCCTCGGAGCCGGAACTGCTGTTCATGGACGAACCCACCGCGGGGATGTCCCCCGACGAGACCAGACAGACTGTCGACCTCATCGAGGAACTCCAGGAGAACCTCGGGCTGACGATCGTCCTGGTCGAACACGACATGGAGGTGATCTTCCGTGTCTCCGACAGGATCGCGGTTCTCCACCGCGGGGGCATTATCGCGAACGCAGCGCCGAGTGCGATACGGGGTGACTCGAAGGTCCAGGAGGCGTATCTCGGGGGTGTCGAGATATGAGCGACAACGGGACACTGCTCGAGGTCGACGGGGTCGACGCCTACTACGGCGAGAGTCACATCCTCCGGGGCCTGTCCCTGTCCGTCGAGCGCGGCGAAGTCTGTGCGCTGCTGGGGCGCAACGGCGCCGGCAAAACGACCACCGTCCGGTGTATCGCGGGCGCCACACCCCCGGAAGTCCGAAGCGGCACAGTTCGGTTCGACGGGCGGGAGGTCACCGACGTCCCGGTGGACGACCGTTCGATCACCGGGATCGGCCTCGTCCCGGAGGAGCGGCGCGTGTTCTCGAACCTCACGGTCGCGGAGAACCTCCACATGGCACAGGTGTCGCGCAACAGGTCGAACCTGCTGGGCCGGGACGTCGACGACCCCCGCGAGACGGTCGACGTGGACGTCATCTACGAGGCGTTCCCCCGGCTCAACGAGCGCCGCGACCAGCTCGCGGGCACACTCTCGGGCGGGGAACAGCAGATGCTGGCGATTGCCAGGGCGCTCCGGCAGGGCCCGGACCTCCTGATGCTCGACGAACCCTACGAGGGGTTGGCCCCGCAGATCGTCGAGGACGTCGAGGACGCCGTCGGGCGCATCAACGAGGAGGGAACCACGATCCTGCTGATCGAGCAGAACGCGATTGCCGCGATGAGCATCTCCGACCGGTGTTACGTCATCGACCAGGGCGAGGTCGTCTTCGAGGGTCCCGCGGCGGAGCTCCGGGACGACGACGAGACGCGCCAGCGGTATCTGGGGGTCTGAGCGATGTCGGACACACCCTCCGACGTCCCCGTGGCCGACCTCAGAGACGACGCCGAGGCGCGCCTGTCGTTTCTGGTCGGGGCCGACGTGATCGACGTCGACGAGGACGACGCCGTCACGGCCACCGAGGCGTTCGCCGACGCCCGCGCGGTCTACGCGGACACGTACCAGCACGTCGACGACGACACCTTCGCGGAGACAATCGCGGACCTGTTCGGGGTCACCGTCGACGAGGCCCGCACCCGCGTCCGGGAGACTGACCTGACCCGCGAGGACCTGATCACCTATCTGAGCCTCCAGTCCCACCTCGACCGGGACCTCCCACAGGACGTGGTCGTGTTGCTCACCTCGATGGTCTCCGGTGTGGGCTTCGGGTCGGCGGTTCCGGAGTCGATGCCGGAACTCGGCGACGACACGTACGCGGAGTTCGTCGCGGAGCACGGCGACGCCGTGGTCGTCGTCTGGTCGTACCCCTGTGACCCGTGTCGGTCGCTCAAGCGTGACCTCCCCGCGTTCCGCGACATGCTCCCGGAGAGGGTCGCCCTGGGCGGCGTCGACGGCGACAGCGCCGGCCGCCTGCGCCAGGAGTTCGACGTCACCGCCGCCCCGACACTCCTGTTTTTCGCCGGCGGCGACCTCGCGGAGTCCTTCGAGGGGTATCTCCCCGTCGAGGCGCTCTCAGAACGGGTCGAGAGTGTCTACGGCGGGTAGG
>CAZUVE010000179.1:0-5478 GCA_964623735.1 uncultured Halobacteriales archaeon
GTCTCCTCCTCCAGGTCGTGGAGTTTGTTCAGCGCGGTGCGCCGCGAACAGCCGAGTTCGGCAGCCACCTCGCTCGCGGTCAGCGGTTCGGCGTAGTCTTCGCGCGATTCGAACACGCGGGTTACGTCCGCGAGCGTGTACTCGGCGTCGCGTCCCTGGTCGCTCATACTGGCAGGGAGGGCTCCCGGGCTCTTATTTTTTCCTACGAACGCAACACTGGTGGTCACCGGCCGGCGCGAACGACCAGCGTGGCCCGCCAGCGTCCGTCCGGAGTCGTTATCCGGACGTCGAACGCGACCGCGAGGACGTGTGTTCGTCCCGCCCGCTCCTGGACGACGACGCCGCGGTCGACGCGACAGGGTCCGAACTGTCTGTCCGGGCCCGACGGGCAGCCGTCCCCTTCCCACGCCACGGCCCGCGTGTGGTTGTAGGTGACGCTGTAGACTGTTCCGGCGTCGACGCTCGAGCGGTTGAGGGTCGACAGGTCGTCCCCGAGCCGGTCCCTGACGGCGGTGACCGCGGCTCCCCGGTCGGACCACGCGTACCCGGCGGGAACCCCGTCGATGGCGTCGTTGACCGCGCGGTCGAGCACCCGCTCGGCGCTGTGGACCGGCGCCTCCTCGAGGCCGGCCGAGCCGACGTCGTCGTGGTACCCGAGCTGGAGGTAGGCGAGCGTCATCGGCACGAGCGCGACCGCCAGCGCCGCGGCAGCGAGCAGGACGAGTTGGCCGCGGGCGGTCCGACGGGTCACACGTACCACACCCTGATGGTGAGGTCACCGCCAGTCGTCGTCACCGTCGCCGTTCCGGTGGGAACGTTGTCCGGCACCGGGTGTCCGACGGCCCCGTGTTCGGTCTCGACGCGGAAGAGGACGTTCGGCGGCAGGATTCGCTCGACGCGGCGTTCGAGCGCGCCCCGCTCGCGGCGGAACCCCGCCTCGGAACTCACGACTTCCCCGAGACGGGTCTGTTCGCCGTGTCTCGGGGGTTCGTTCGCCAGCAACGTCGCCGCGTCGGAGGCGTACGCGTCGAGTTGCGTCTCCGCGGTCCCCGCGTCCGGAACCCCGAGGACGAACGTGAACGAGACGCCGAGGAGGAGAAGCAACCCGAGTGCCGCCTCGATTGCGGTCACCGGGAGCTGCCCCCTATCCATCGATTGTCACCTCCAGACGGGCCTTCTCCGTCCGGACCGGGACGTACCCGATCCGGACGCTGTCGTTCGAGAGTGGGCCGACGGTCTCGAACCCGAGGCGCGCGGTCTCGATTGCCGCCACCGGCACCTCGTAGGTGCCGTTCAGGCCCGAGGCGTTGTGGAGGCGGACGCGTCCGTTGACCCGGACGGTCCGTACCGTCGTGTTGACCGGCGGCTGCACCGTCAGATTCACCGACGAGGTCCGGCGGGGGAGCGTCACGGTCCTGCTCCCCTCGAGGGCGGGCGTGATCGTCCGGGTTTCCTGCCCCTCGAGGAGGACGATCCGCTCGACGGTGACACCGCCGGCCGGCGTCCCGTCCGAGACGAGCGTCCGGCCGTCGAGTGTGACTCGGACCGACGCGTCCGCGGGCACCCCGTAGCGGTCGCGGAGGTCCGTGGCGGTCAGGTCGGACAGCCGGGACTCGTTCACCACGTTCGCCCGCGCAGTCGTCGGGGCGTCCGCCCGGACGAGCGCCTCGGACAGGCCGACGGCGGCCTTCCGGTCGAGCGCCGGCCTGTCGGCGCCGGCCAGCGCCGCGTCCGCAGCGACGACGCCGGCGACGAGAGCGGCCGTCAGCAGGAAGAACGCAACGCCCACAGCCGGCAGCGTCATCTGCGCCCTCACGCCGGCTCACCCAGTTCGACTGTCCGGTTCGCGCCGTCCCCGGAGACGCGAACGACGAACGCCTCGCCGCTCTCCCACCTGGTGTCGACGGCCTGCGTACCGGGTGGCAGGGACAGACTGGTCCGCGCGCCCAGGTCGTCGTCGGGATGGTCGAGAACGAGCGTTCCGTTCCGGAGGACGAGTGCGTACCCGGCGTTGCGGATGGTCGGCGGCAGGTCGGTCCGCAGGCGGACGTCGACGTCGGCGTCGGTGTCGGGGACAGCGCGCTCGACGTGTGCGGCGGCGTCGGCAAGCACCCGCTCCGAGAGCTCGTCGCCCGCGGCGGTCCGGTACTCCGGGACGACCCCGCCCAGCAGGAGGCTCGTCGTCCCTGCGATGTACAGCACGGCGAGGCCGGCCGCCAGGAGCTTGCCCACGACCGGCGCGACGGCGCGGCTATCCACCGTTCACCTCCAGCGAGAGGTCGTGGACGACCAGGTATCCGCGCCGCTGTCCGGGATACTCCGCGACGACGCTCTCGACGCCGTCGCCGTCGAAGTCGACCCGGGAGACCGACGCGTTCTGCCCCGCGAAGTACCGCTCGAAGGCTCCGGGTGTGGAAGTTTCGACCGCGACGGCGAACCTCCCGGTCCCGAGGTCGGTCCGGGCGTGGCTCGCGTTCGTCGCCAGCGTGACCGCCGTTCCGCCCTCGCCGCTGAGGGCGACGTGCCCGGCACCGAGTCGCGGAATCCCGGCGACAAGCACGGCGTTGCGTTCGGAGGCGGTCACGGGTGGGTCGGCAGCCAGCCACGCGGCACCCGGCCGGCCGCGGACGACGGCACCCGCGAGGTAGGCGACCCGGCGGTCGCCGGACTCGAAGACCAGCGCCCCGACCGAGTGCCTGTCCACGACGCTGCCGTTCTCGAGCAGGCGGACCTCCCGTTCGACGGTGTGGAGAGTGCCGCTCGCGAACTGCACCCGTGCGGCACGCGGGCCGGTCGTCTCGACGGGCTGGAGCGCGGCGTCGAGCTCGCCCGCGACCCGGGCGGCGTCCGCGCTCGCCGTCCCGGCGTCGACGAGCGCGCCGACCGCGACGGTCAGGCCGCCCAGCGCCACGACGGTTATTCCGAGCAACAGCGCGACGCCGACGACGTGGGACTGTGCGCGCATCAGGCCACCCCCAGGCCGGCGAAGACCACGTACGTCAGGACCACGAGCACACCGGAGTGCAACAGCGCCTCGTACCGTCCCCGGCTGGCGGTCCCGGCGAACCAGCCACACGCCAGGACCGTCGCCTGCGTCACCAGGTAGAACCGCTCGCGGTCCCGGGCTGGCTGGACGGCGTTGGGCGCCAGCGCGAGGCGGGCGTCTACCTCCGCGACCGACGACAGCTGCGAGAACCCCTCGAGCACCGACGCGTTGACCGCGACGACGATTCCGACCACGAGTACCGCGGTGGTCCAGCCGATGGCGACGTACACCAGCAGGCGCGACCGGAGTGCCTTTCGCTCGTGGTAGAGACGCCCGATCTCGGTCTCCAGCGTCTCGAAGACCTCTTCTGTGTCGCTGCCAGCCTCGAGCGCACCGACCACGAGGCCGACCGTCTGTGAGGCCAGCGGCGTCCCGACCCGTTCGACGAACCGGTCCAGGGCCGCCGCGCGCACGTCGTCGTCCCCGTCGGCGCCGGTCGTCAGCCCGAGGTTGAACGCGAGGTCCTCGACGTCCGGCTGGAGCGCCCCGAGGTCGACCTCGCGGGCGACGCGGCGGACCGCCTCCGGGAACGGCCGGCCGAGGCTGACGTGTCCCGAGACCGCGTGGATGAAATCCCTGATCTCGCGGTCCTTCGCGTCGTCGCGGCGTGCCCGCCGCACCGCGACGATCCCGACCGGGATGCTGTAGCCGGCGTACCCGAGCAGGAGGACGTTTGCGGGCGCGTATCCGAGCAGCCACAGGCCGACCGTCGCCGCGATCGCCGGGACCGCGACCACGACTGCGGCGCTCGCGGGGTTCGTGGCCGCTGTCAGCGCAACCTCCTGTGGCTCCCCGGGGCGGCGGTACGTGGGTGCGGCGTGGGCGGTCGGCCGGAGGGACGCGACAAGCGCGGCCGCCCCCGCCCCGACGACCAGCACGAAGACGACGCTGGCGTAGACCAGGACTGCCCGGGCCGTGACGCTCCCCAGGGGCGTGTGTATCGGCTCCGAGAGCCCCGGTGCGAGCACGCTCGCGATGGTCACGACCAGCACGCCCAGCGCGGGGACGACCAGCAGGACGACGAACAGTTCGGCGACCAGTTCGAGGTAGCCGCTCGCGCGCTCGTGGACGCGGGCCTGCCGGTGGGAGAGCAGCCGGCCTTCCATGCGCAGGTACCCCTCGAGTGCGTCGCTACCCTGGGCAGCGTGTTCGCGGAACTTCAACAGGAACGGCGCCAGCAAGTCCCGGGACGGCGTGTCGCGGGCGACCCTCGAGAGCCCCTCGTCGAGGCTTCCCGTCAGCGACGCCTTGTTCAGCGCCGCCCGAAACGTGTCGGCTGTCGCCCCGTACGCCTCCTGGTCCGCCACCCGGCGGAGCATCGCGCGCTGGTCGCTCGTCCCCGACGCCAGCACGCGCATGTACCGGACGGCACCGGGCAGTGTCTGCTCGATGTTCTCCCGGCGGGCTGCCGCTACCCGCCGCAGGTAGAGCCCGCCGGCCCGGACGCCGACCCACCGCACGGTCGCGCCGACTGCCCCTGCGAGACCGACCGCGACGTAGATCCGCGGAACCGACACCGAGAGCGCCGGCAGCCGGTTGACGACCGGCAGTCCCTCCCGGAGGAACTCCAGTATTCCTGCCACTACGGTAGCCGGAAAGAGAACGGTCCCGACGAACGTCCCCACGGCCGCGGCGAGGGCTCCCGCCCACGCCAGGCCGTAGACCCGCGAGAGGTACACGTCGAAACTCGTCGTCAGCCCGGCACCGCGGTACCGCTGGCGGTCGCGCTCGTGGGCCGTGCGGTCGGCGTGACGCGAGAACAGCGCGTACAGTCCCGTGTCGATCGGACCGAGCCGCCCGATGTCGTCGTGGTCGCTGTCAGTCATCCCCCGCCTCACGCTGGTTCTGCGGGGCGTCGCCGGTGGACCTGTCCTCGGACTGTCGCGAGAGCCGCTCGACCGTGGCTGCCTCGTCGGTCTCTAAGTCCGCCAGGAGGTCGTACAGCCCCTCGAAGCCGTCGATCCCCTCGCGGACAAAGTACCTGACGTAGCGGTGTTTGCGGTGGAACTCGTCCTCGACGGCCGCAACAGACCGGTCGGTCAGCGCGGCCACCCGCTCGAAGGTGTGCAACTCCCGGTCGCCGTCACCCCGGTCGGGACGGCCGCTGACACCTCCGCCGTCGAGGTCCGGGTGATCGTACGCGAACGCGAACTCTCCCCCGGGCTGCCGCCACGCGACGGTGTTCCAGTGGACGGCTGTCCCCTGCTTGCGGATGACGCCACACCGCTCGTCGCGGTCCAGGTCCCGGAAGGTGGACTCGTCGAGCAGTTCGATCACCTCGCCGACGTACCGCTCCCCGTCGACGTGTCTCGGGAAGACCACGAGATCGATCTCCCGCAGGAGGTACGGCGCGAGCCCCTGCTCGACGACCCGGTTGACGAGTGTCTCGATATCCGCGGCGTGGGTCGTGCCGATGAGGCCATGGCCAGTGT
>CAZUVE010000180.1:0-5457 GCA_964623735.1 uncultured Halobacteriales archaeon
GTGACGCGGTCGACACGGTAATTCGTTACAGCAATCACTATATCACTCACTCGATAGTTAATGCACCAGATTGGGCGAGGGCCGACTCGTCCTCGTCCCGTGACCCACCCGCCGTGGCCGCCGGCTACGGAGCGTCCCCAGTATTCTTAAGTAGCCCGGAAAGCTCGGTGAAAGTAATGACCGAGGACCCCGAGGAGGGGATGCTGTCCTGGGACGAGTCCGTGTTCAGGGACGAGCACGTCTTCGAGATCGACTACGTGCCAGAGTCGTTCCTGCACCGCGAGACCCAGATGGAGAGCCTGAAGTACGCCCTCCGGCCGGCGGTGCGGGGGTCGCGGCCGCTGAACGTCATGGCACAGGGGCCGCCCGGCACCGGCAAGACGACGGCGATCCAGATCATGTTCGACGAGTTGCGGGGCCAGACCGACATCGAGGCGGTGCGGGTCAACTGCCAGGTCAACTCGACGCGGTACTCTGTGTTCTCGCGGCTGTTCGAGGGTGTCTTCGACTACGAGCCGCCGTCGTCGGGCATCTCGTTCAAGAAGCTGTTCTCGCAGGTGACCGACCGGCTGGTCGACGAGAACCGCGTACTCGTGGTGGCGCTGGACGACGTGAACTACCTCTTCTACGAGTCCGAGGCCTCCGATACGCTGTACTCGCTGTTGCGCGCCCACGAGGAACAGGGCGGGGCGAAGATCGGCGTCATCGTCGTCTCCTCGGACCTCGACCTCGACATGATCGAGGCACTGGACGGGCGGGTCCAGAGCGTCTTCCGCCCGGAGGAGGTGTACTTTCCCAAGTACGACGAGCCGGAGATCGGCGAGATACTCCGCGAGCGCGTCCGGCGGGGCTTTCACGACGGCGCCGTCGACGCGCCCGTCCTCGACCGGGTGGCCGAGCTCACCGCCGACCAGGGCGGGGACCTCCGCGTCGGAATCGACCTCCTGCGGCGGGCCGGCCTCAAGGCGGAGATGCGCGCCTCCCGGACCGTCGAACCCCAGGACGTCGAGGCGGCCTACGACACCTCCAAGTACGTCCACCTCTCGCGCCGGCTGCAGGGTCTGGCCGACTCCGAGCGGGCGCTCGTTGAGGTCATCGCCGAACACGACGGCGAGCGCGCCGGCGACATCTACGAGGCGTTCCACGACCGCACCGACCTCGGGTACACCCGCTACTCCGAGATCATCAACAAGCTCGACCAGCTCGGCGTCATCGACGCCACCTACACCGAGGTCGAGGGCCGCGGCCGGTCGCGCGAACTCACGCTGAACTACGACGCCGACGCTGTCCTCGACCGGCTGTAGCGTCGCGTCCACACCGGCGTCCCGGGAGTGTCACCGCGGTTCGGGCCCGCGCGGGCGCCGGTCAGGCCGACGCGAGCGCCTCGAAGGTCCGTTCGGCCCACTCGACGGCGTAGTCCGCGCCGTGGTCGCGGTAGGCGTCGGCGTCGAGCGCGTCGAACGGCACGGGGACGTCGCCGGCGTGTTTGACAGCGCTGCAGGCCAGTTCGGCGGCGTCACCGAAGTCGGTGCGCTCCCGGGCCATCGCGGTCGGGAGGTCGTCGAGCCGGGGTTCGAGGCGTCGGCCGGCGTCGAGCCACGCCGCGAACAGACCGGCGTGGTCGTCCTCCCAGCCGGCGAACACCTCCCGCGTCGCCAGCCCGAGGTACGCCTCGTGACAGGCGGCGGCGACCTGGTAGGTGCCGGCAGAATCGAGGTAGACCCCCGCGGCCGCCGCAAACGCCGGATACCGGGAACCGAAAAAGGGGAGGAACTGTTCCGGTTCGTCGAGGCCGACCTGGACGAGCGCCTCGGCGACGAGGAAGTCGACGAAGGCCGCGGGCGACCCGTCGAGGCGGGGCTTGACGATCACGACCGCCGGGTCGGTCTGCCGGGTCCATGTCACGCCGCCGTCTCCCGGCATCCCGACGGTGAACGCGCTGCCGGCGTACCGTCTCAGGATTTCGGGTGCGCCGGGCGGAAGCCAGTCGTCGGGCGCGGACGCGGGGTCGAGGCTGTCCACGAGGAGACCGAGTTCCTCGGCCCGGGCGGGCGGGAGAGTCCGGAAGTCGCGCTCGCAGTCGAGAACGATCGTCTCCGGGGCGTGTGACTCCCGGACCGCGGCGAGGGCGTCGTCGAGTGGACGCTCGTCGAACATCAGGAGAGTGCGAGATTCGCGACCAGAAAGGCGACCAGGAGTGCCGAGACGGCGACGGTTGCGAGAACGACCTTCGTTGCGGTACTCATACCGGACAGTTCGCGAGCGGCGACAAAAAGGCTCAGATTTCGGTTGAGGTACGCTTATTACCCAGCGGGCTCGAACTCTGCCGAACATGGGAGACGAACACCGGGAAACGCCAGTCGACGAGATCATGAGCAGCCCCGTGGTGTCAGTGACCGAGGAGACGACGCTCGTCGAGGCCGCCGACGTGCTCGCCGAAGAGCGTGTCGGGTCGCTGGTCGTCGGCGAGGAGATCGTCGACGGGATCCTCACCGAGACGGACATCGTCCGTCAGGTGGGCGAGCGGGCGGACCTCGCCGCGACGACGGTCAGCGAGATCATGAGCGAGCCCGTCGTCACCATCCGCCCACACGAATCTGCCCGCGTGGCCGGCGAGCGGATGGGACACAACGGGATCAAGAAACTCCCGGTCACGGAGGGCGGCGAACCCGTCGGCATCGTGACGACGACGGATCTCGCACACTTTTTCCCCCGCAACCGGATCCGGATGGCCCAACAACCCGAGCGCGACGTCCACGAGGGCGAGTTCGAGTAGCCGGGCAACGGCTGTCGCCGGGTACGAGCGTCTCCCCCCGGCACGGGACCGGCCGGCGCGACCGCGTCGGCGTCGCGCCGGCAGACGGCCCACTCCCGCGGTGCCGACGACACGACGGCACGTTGCGCGCCGCACTCGACAAATTTAACAGACCGCAGTTCCCGAAATATCACATGAATACGCGACTCTCCCGCCGGTCTGTGCTCGCCGGGCTCGGTGCAACAGCCGCTGTCGGCCTCGGTGGCTGTTCGGGCCTCGGCTCCGGGTCACAGACGCTGACCATGATCGACTGGGGGTACGTCTACAACGGCGGGGTCATAGAGAAGTTCGAGGAGCGACACGGCGTCACAATCGAGCGGCAGGCCGCACAGGGGTCGGCGGAGACGCTCTCACAGCTCCGTGCCGGCCGCGCCGACTACGATCTCGTTCCCCTGGGGAACTACGCCATCACGCCGGCGATGGAAGAGGGGCTCATCCGGCCGCTGGATCTCGACCGAATCCCGGCGTACGGCGACGTCTTCGACTTCCTGAAGCTGGAGTACTTCGAACAGGAGGGCGACGTCTACGGGATTCCGCGGAGCTTCGGGCAGACCCCGCTGGCGGTCAACACGGAACTCGTCGACCGGGAGGTGACCGCACTCGCTGACCTCTGGGACGAGGAACTCGCGGGCCTCGTCGGCGGCCGCGACGACGCGCGCCTGCAGGTCCTGTACCGGAACGCAGCAATCGACGCGCCCCTGAACCCGACGAGCGCCGACGAGGTCGATTTCGACGCCCTCAGGGCGGATCTCGTCGACCGGCTCGAACTCGCCGGCGGCCTCTGGAACAACGGCGGCGAGTCCGAGCAACTGCTCCGCAGCGAGGAGGTCGGTGTCCAGCCGGTGTGGAACTACGTGCTCCAGACGATAGACGACATCCCGCTGGAGCGGGTTTTCCCGGCGGAGGGGACGAAAGCGTGGTTCATCCAGCACGCGATCCGGGAGGGCGCGGAGAACCCCGATCTCGCACACACGTTCATCCAGGAGTGGCACGAACGGATGGGCTACCGGTCGCTGATGGAGCCGAACAGCATCGCCGTCCCGAACGAACGCGTGTTCGAGGAACACGACGTCAGCCGGGAGACGTTCGGCCTGGACGACCCCGACCAGTTCATCTACGAGGACCCGAAACCGCAGTCGCTCATCGAGCAGTACACGCAGACGTGGAACGAGGCAAAAACGGAGGCTGACGTGTAGTGGCGGCGCTCGCTGCCGACGACCTCGTCAAGTCGTTCGGCGGCCGGCCCGCCGTTGACGGCGTCTCGCTGGCGCTCGACCGCGGGGAGTTTTTCACCCTCATCGGGCCCTCCGGGTGTGGAAAGACGACGACACTCCGGATGCTGGCCGGCCTGACCGACCCCGACGCGGGGACGATCAGTATCGACGGCGAACAGGTCACTGACCGCCCCGCCAGAGAGCGGGCGACCAACATCGTCCTCCAGGATCTCGTCCTCTTCCCGCACATGACCGTCGCCGGGAACGTCGCGTACGGACTCGAACGCAGCGGCGTCGACCCGGCCACGCGGCGCCGCCGCGTCGAGGAGACGCTGTCGCTGGTCGATCTGTCCGGGTTCGGCGACAGGGACCCGGCCGACCTCTCCGGGGGCCAGCGCCAGCGGGTCGCGCTGGCCCGGGCACTCGCCAACGACCCGGCGGTCCTCCTGCTCGACGAACCGCTCTCCTCGCTCGACCGCTCGCTCCGCCAGGACATGCGCGCGGAGTTCCGCCGCATTCAGCGCGACGCCGACACGACGTTCCTCTACGTGACACACGACCAGGAGAGCGCGATGAGCATGTCCGACCGCGTTGCAGTCATGCGGCGGGGGCGCGTCGTCGACCGCGGCCCGCCCGACCGGCTCTACGCCCGCCCGCAGACGGCGTTCGTCGCCGACTTTCTCGGCGAGGCGACAGTCCTCGACGGGCAGGTCACCGACCGCAGCGCGACCACCGTCACCGTCGAGACTGCCGTCGGTCCGGTCCAGGCGGTGCCCGGCGGCGGCGATCCGGTGCCCGGCGACGCTGTCGCCGTTGTCGTCCGACCCGAGGACATCACCGTCGGCGACGGCCCGCTGATCGGCGACGTCGTCGACTGTGCGTACAAGGGGTTCTATCAGGAGGGAACCGTGGTGGTGACGGACGACGTCCGGCTTGTCGTCAGAACGGACACCGATATCCCCGGGACTGAGACGGCGGACGCCACCGCACCCGAGCCGAGGGACGCGGGCGAGGGGCGGGGCCGGCCTGCCGGGGTCTCCCAGTCGACGCCGGACGGCGGGGGTCGGTACACCCGCGGCCGGTTCCAGGTTGGCGACCGACTCGCGCTCGCTGTCGACCGGGCGGTCGTCGTCGAGAGGGATGGCGACTGACGGCGCACTCCCGGCGCGGGTCCGGGACGCGCTCGTGGCCGGCGGTCCCGCGACCGTCGCGGTCCTCCTGGGTGTCGCCCCGCTGATCGTACTGTTCGTCGAGAGTATCGGGCCGGGCCTCGCACTCGACCACTACCTCGAGGCCGCCGGGCCGCTCTACCGTGGCGCACTCGCGTACTCGCTCGCGATGGGGGTCGCCGTCACGCTCGCGTGTCTGGTCGTCGCGTACCCGGTGACGTACTGGCTGGCCCACCGGTGTCCGGCGCGGTACCGGCTG
>CAZUVE010000181.1:0-5429 GCA_964623735.1 uncultured Halobacteriales archaeon
TTACGCGATTCATGCCCAGCGTAAACGGTGGGATTCTCTCGCTGAATCAAGATAGTGACTGCTGTAGGTCAGTGCTGGATCGACCGCACGGTGTGCGGTCGTACCGGTACACAGTTACAGCAATCACTGTGAGGGTACGGCCGCTCGCGTTCTCACGTCGCGTCCCCGACCGTTCGGGCGGCGGCGTCGACTGCCTCGTCGATGGGCGGGGCCTCGAACACGTCACGGCCCGTGTACGCGTTCGTCCCGGCACAGTAGAGGTCCCGGGCGACCCCGAGGACGCGCTTCTCGAGGGGGTCGGGTTCGCGGTCACACAGTGCCTTCCAGTCGGCGACACCCTCGCGCCTGGCCCGCTTCTTGGCCGCGCTGACGGCCTCGACCCACTCGCTCCGGGTGCGCTTGTGATACTGGCGGAGGACCTCCTTCGAGACCTGCTGGCCCCCGTAGGAGAAGCGGTTCTCGTCGAACGTCCCCACCACGTCCGCGACGCGTATCTCGCCGTCGTGGTAGAGACACTCGATCTTGCCGTCCTGGTGGACCAGTCCGGTGCGCTCGGCACGGTCCGTCACGATCCGGTTGACCTCGCGGGCGACCGCCTCCAGTTCCGCGAGGCCGGCCCTGCCCGCGACGCGGTCCGCCTCGGCACGGTCGAGATAGCGGTCCTGCCTCTCGTACTTTGTGGAGAACTCGACGACCGGATCCGGGAGGTCGACAGTCCCCGCGGGCCACTCCTCGTGGTCGAGGCCGTGGTCGGCCGGGTCCGTTCGCCTCCGGAGACTCGAGCCCGCTGGAACGCGGTTGCGGAAGACAATCTCCAGGGGGACGAGGTAGTTCCCCCCGGCCGCGTCGTGGTAGGCGTCGTAGTCGTAGCGACCGTCTTCGAAGGGAAGGTCGGGAACCTGCGTGAGAGCGATCGCCATCTCGCGCGGCGCGCACCCGGCGTCGAGAGCCGCCGAGAGCGACTGCTCGTCGTCCACGACGACCCCGCGGTAGTGTGTCGGGACGCCCTCGGACTCGAGCAGTTCGAAGTTGAACGCGCCCATCGCACACAGCGAGGCACCCTTGTCCGGGATCTCGTCGGGCATCTTCCCCCAGTCGAACACCGAGTAGTCGTCGGTAAAGACGAACGTGCCCCGTCCAAGGTCCGTCCCGGTCGCGCGTTCGTCGACGCGGAAGTCCTTGACACTGGTCACAGCCCCGATGCCGGCGGGAACACTCAAAAGAGTTGCAGTTCCCCGTCCGGGAGTCCGGCAAGGCGGCCTGGGAACCGTCGGTTTTTACTACCGTGGCGGGGTGAAACGTACAATGACCAACACCTCCGACGCGGCCGTCCCCCGCGGGGAGTTCGACTTCGCACACCGCCCGGAGACCGACCAGGCCTTCGAGAACGCCCTGGCAAAGGCCCGCTCGGGCGAGCGCCTCTCGGTCGCGGACGGCGTCGAGTTGCTCACGACCGGCACCGACCGGGAGGGCGTCGACCGCCAGCGGAAAGAACAGGTGCTCGAGGCCGCCGACCGCCGCCGCGCCGAGGTTGTCGGCGACGAGGTCACCTTCGTCGCCAACCTCAACAACAACGTCACGACCGCCTGCAACACGGGCTGTCTGTTCTGTAACTTCAAGGACCGCTCCGACCAGTTTCTCGCCGAGAACGACACCGACCACCCGGGCTTCACCAAGACGCCCAGCCAGTCCCGCCGGATCGTCGAGCGGGCGCTGGACCGGGGGATTTACGAGGTGACCTCGGTGTCGGGTCTCCACCCCGCGTTCGCGCTCGACGCCGAACACCGCGAGGTGCTTGCGGCGAGCGACCGCGGCGACCTCAACTACAAGCCGCCCGAACGCTACGAGACCGACCCCGGGAACTACTGCGAACAGATCCGAGCGATGGACGTCGGCGGCGTCCACGTCCACTCGATAACGCCCGAGGAAGCCTACCACGCCCGGCGAGGCACCGACTGGTCCTACGAGGAGGTCTACGGCCGCCTGCGGGAGGCGGGTCTCGACTCGGTGCCGGGCACCGCCGCCGAGATTCTCGTCGACGAGGTGCGCGAGGTGATCTGTCCGGGCAAGATTCGCTCCGAGGAGTGGGTCGAGGCGATGGAGGCGGCCGCGGCGGTCGGCCTGCCGATGACCGCGACCATCATGTACGGCCACGTCGAGAACGAGGCCCACCGCGTAGAACACCTCCAGGCTGTGCGGGAACTGCAAGACAGCACCGGGAACATCACCGAGTTCGTCCCGCTCTCCTTTGTCCACCCCGACACTCCTCTCTACGAGCGGGGCATGGTCGAGAGTGGCGCCACCCGCCACGAGGACGAACTGATGATCGCCGTCTCGCGGCTCTTCCTCGACAACGTCGATCACATCCAGTCCTCGTGGGTGAAGTACGGCGACGCACAGGGGCTGAAGATGCTGACCTGTGGCGCCGACGACTTCATGGGGACGATTCTCTCCGAGGAGATCACGAAGCGCGCGGGCGGCGACTTCGGCCAGCACCGCTCGTTCCAGGAGTACGTCGACATGATCACCACCGTCGGCCGCGTCCCAGTCGAGCGGTCGACGGACTACGCGACGCGACGCCGGATCGATCCGGAGGAGACCCCCCACGGTCCCGAACTCGGTCCGCGGGCCGACGGGACGCCGATGCTGGAGTGACGGTTCCCCTACGCCGTGGGTGCTCCGTGCTCGATGACCGCACGGTAACGCCTGCCGGCCTCGTTCTTGGCCGACAGCGCGCCCCGGACTCGGTCCGAGATCCACGCGTTTCCGGCCGCTTCGCCCCCGGGTGAGACTGCGGGCGTCCCGTCGAACGCGTCACTCCGCAGTCCGGTGGGCAGATACCGCTCGTAGACCGGGAGTCGTTCCCGCAACGGCACACCGGCTCCGTCGGCGATCTCCCGGAGGGTCTCCAGTGCCGGCCACGCGTGGTCGGGGTTGATGTGGTCGTCGGTGACCGGCGAGACGCCGCCCAGGTCGTCGATCCCGCAGTCCACCACCTCGCCGGCGGGCGCGAGGTTCGGCGGCACCTGGACCGACACCTCCCCGGGAAGTCCGGCCCGGGCCATCGCAACTGCCCGCCGCAGCGTCTGCACGTCGGGAGACCCGCCCGACCAGCGCTCGTTCTCGACGACCGGCTGGACGATCACCTCCTGGATGTGGCCGTACCGTTCGTGCATCTCCCGGATCGCGAGGACGCTCTCGGCGCGGTCGCGCCAGTTCTCGCCGATACCCACGAGCACGCCCGTCGTGAACGGGACGCCCAGTTCGCCCGCGTTCCGCAGAGTGTCGAGCCGCTGACCCGGGGACTTGACCCGCGGGCCGCTGTGGGCGGCGACATCCGCGGTGGTCTCGAGCATCACGCCCATGCTCGCGTTGACGTCGGCGACGGCGGCCATCTGCTCGCTGGTCTGGTCGCCCGGGTTGGCGTGTGGGAGCAGTCCCTCTGCCAGCGTGAGTTCGCAGACCTCCCGGAGGTAGGTGTGGATCGAGTCGTGACCCCACTCGGCGAGCTGGTCGTGGATCGCCGTGTAGCGGTCGTCGGGGTCGTCGCCGAACGTGAACAGGGCCTCGGTACATCCGGCCTCGGCGCCCGTCTGCACGACGTCGCGGACGTCCGCGGGCGACATGAGCGTCGCCTCGCCCGGCGGGTCGAAGTACGTGCAGTACGTGCAGGTGTACCGGCAGGCCGTCGTGAGCGGGACGAACACGTTCCGGCAGAACGAGAGTTCGTCGGCTGCCTCGACGTCTCCCGGGCCGACCGAGAGCAGGCGCCGGACCTCCTCGTCGTCGACCGTGACGTCGATGTCGTACTCGTCTGCGCCGGGGAACACGCCCTACCGTCTACTCCCGACGGGCAAAAACCGCTCGCTTCGGCCGGGGCCGGTGCTCACCCCGAACCAGTGACCGGCAGCGGAGGTATCGACCCCAGGAGCGCCCCGAGACTGTCGGCCCGGAGACCGGTACAGACCGCTACCGTGCCCACTCGACCATCCGCCGGTACGTGTCGTCGGTCGCGAGCGCGTCGGCGTCCCCGACGAGGACGAGCGCCTTCTTCGCCCGCGTCAGCGCGACGTTGACTCGCCTGTAGTCCTCGAAGACGGGGCCGTCCAGAGAGCCGGTTGCGACGAAGGAGACGACGATCACCTCGCGGCTCGACCCCTGGAAGCGGTCGACGGTGTCCACCGCGACCCCCTCCGGGACGCGCTTCGCGATCTCGGCGACCTGTGCCCGGTACGGCGCGATGACGCCGACGTCCGCCGGCGGGACGCCGCCCTGCAGATACGACCGGACTGTTCTGTCGACGGCGTCTGCCTCGGCGGGGTTCGTGTTGCCCTCGGCGCGCCCGTCGAGATCGACGAACGCGACCCTGCCCTGCAGGTCTGCCGGCAGCGCCGCCGGGTCGACGCCGGGGATGTCCCCGACCTGCTGGGCGGCGACCGCGCCCGACGCGGGGCGCAACTGGCCGCCGTAGAACTCCTGTGAGGCGAACGCCTGGATGCGCTGGGCCATGCGGTACTGGCTGTCGAGCATGACGCTCGCGCCGGGGTAGGTTTCGATCATCCGTTCGAAGAGGCTCCGGCTCAGGTCCCCGACCGATCCGTCCCCGGACTCTTCGGCCCGGACCACCGGCGGGAGCTGGTGGTGGTCCCCGACCAGCACGAACCGGTCTGCCAGCGTCGCCGCCGCGAGCGTCCCCGGTTCGGTCAACTGCCCGGCCTCGTCGACGACCGCGGTGTCGAAGGACTGCTCGCGCATGACCCGCGAGCCACAGGACGCCGTCGTCGCGGCGACGACGTCGGCGCTCAGGAGCCGGTCGGCACACTCCCCCGGGTCGCCCGCCGTCTCCATCCGGTAGTCCTGCATGTCCTCGCGGACGCCGCTCTCGGTGCCGATCCGGACGATATCCCCGAATCCCTGGGCTTCCAGCGCCTCGATTGCGTTGTCGACCGCACGGTTGGTGAACGCGGAGAGCAACACCCGATTCCCGCGCGCGACCAGCGCCCGCACGAGCCGGGCGAGCGTGTACGTTTTTCCCGTCCCGGGTGGACCGTGGACCAGTGCGAGGTCCTCGGCCCCGACGGCCAGCCGGACGGCCTCGTCCTGGGCGGCGTTGTTGTCGACGAACGTCCCGTTGACGTCCTCGAACCCGGGCTCGCAGCGCCCGAAGAGGACGTCCTTCCACTCCGGCGGCTGCGTGAGGACGGCGTCGTGTAGTGCCGTGAGCATCCGGTCGGTGCTCAGCTCCGACGGGTAGACGTCGATTCTGCGGAGGTCGACCGGCTCGTCTGCCGTGACGACGACCTCGCTGCTCGCGGCTTCGCCGCTCGCCTGGTCCGAGGTCCGTGGGACCTCGCTGCTCGCGGCTTCGCCGCTTGCCTGGTCCGAGGTCCGTGGGACCTCGTCCCCCAGCCGCTCGACTCGGGCCAGTT
>CAZUVE010000182.1:0-5395 GCA_964623735.1 uncultured Halobacteriales archaeon
GCGACCGGACCGACGCGACGCTGACCCTCCACGAGGCCGAGGCGTTCGCGCCCGGACGCGCCCGCCACCGGGTACGCGAGCAGTTCGGCCGCGAGACCGTCGAGAGCGTCGGCCTCGCCGACCGGGAGGCGGCCGTGCGGGCCGCGGGGGCGGTCCTCTCGTACGTCGAGGAGACCGGCGCGGGCGTGCTGGCGTCGATGACGCGCCTGCAGACCCGCCGGGGGGAGGGCGTCGACCTCGACGCGACCACGCAGCGCAACCTCGAACTCACCGAACCCATGCAGGGGGAGGGCGAGGGGTCGCTGCTCGCGACGATCGACCACACAGTCACGAGCGCGGGGTCGCGGCTGCTGGCCGAGTGGCTCCAGCGCCCCCGGCGCTCCCGGGAGGAACTGGAGCGCCGGCAGTCGGCGGTCGCCGCGCTGGCGGAGGCGGCGCTCGCTCGCGACCGCCTCCGGGAGATTCTCGAGGGGGCGTACGACCTCGAACGGCTGGCCTCGCGTACTGCCTCGGGCAGCGCCGACGCGCGCGACCTGCGGGCGGCGGCCGACACGCTGGCGCTCCTCTCCGAGTCGGCAGACTTCGTTGCCGACACAGACCGGCTCGCGGGCTCGGCGCTGGCGGACATCCTCGACCGCCCCGACCGGGCGGCCGCCGCGGCCCTCGCGGCGACGCTGGACGGCGCCGTGGTCGAGGACCCGCCGGGGTCGGTCGGACAGGGGGGGATCATCCGCGAGGGGTACGACGGGGACCTCGACGACCTCGTCGAGCGCCACGAGGAGGCGCTGTCGTGGATCGACGCGCTGCCCGACCGCGAGAAGCGCCGAACCGGCGTCACCCACCTCACGGTCGACCGCAACAGGACCGACGGCTACTACATCCAGGTCGGCAAGAGCGAGACCGACGCTGTCCCCGGAGAGTACGAGGAGATCAAGACCCTCAAGAACGCAAAGCGCTACACCACGCCGGAACTGGACGAGCGCGAGCGGGAGGTGCTCCGGCTGGAGGAGGCGCGCCACGAGATGGAACGCGAACTGTTCGAGGACCTCCGGGAGGAGGTGGCTGCCAGCGCCGAGGTGCTCCAGTCGGTCGGGCGCACACTCGCGGAGACCGACGCTCTGGCCGCGTTCGCCGTCCACGCGGTCCGCAACGACTGGACCCGGCCCGAACTGACCGAGGGGCGGGCACTCGACATCGAGGCGGGCCGGCACCCGGTCGTCGAGCAGACCACGGACTTCGTGCCAAACGACCTCTCTATGGACGAGGACAGGCAGTTCCTGATCGTGACGGGCCCGAACATGAGCGGCAAATCGACGTACATGCGCCAGGCCGCGCTGATCACGCTGCTGGCCCAGGTCGGGAGTTTCGTGCCCGCGCGGTCGGCGCGTGTGGGGCTGGTCGACGGCATCTACACCCGTGTCGGCGCGCTGGACGAACTCGCACAGGGCCGGTCGACGTTCATGGTCGAGATGCAGGAGCTGTCGAACATCCTCCACTCCGCGACCGAGGAGTCGCTGGTCGTCCTCGACGAGGTGGGCCGCGGGACCGCCACCTTCGACGGCGTCTCCATCGCCTGGGCCGCGACCGAGTACCTGCACAACGAGGTGGGCGCGAAGACGCTCTTTGCCACCCACTACCACGAACTGACGGCGCTGGCCGACCACCTCGAGCGGGTCGAGAACGTCCACGTCGCGGTCGACGGCGAGCCGTCCTCGCCGTCTGCGAGCGGGACGGAGTCCCGCCCTGCCGACGAGTCCGACGGCGACGTGACCTTCCTGCGGACCGTCCGGCAGGGACCGACCGACCGCTCCTACGGCGTCCACGTCGCGGACCTGGCGGGCGTCCCCGACCCGGTGGTCGACCGCTCGCGGGAGGTGCTCGACCGCCTCCGCGAGGAGAAGGCCATCGAGGCGAGGGGTGGCGGTGGTGAACCCGTCCAGGCGGTCTTCGACCTCTCGTCCGGCCAGTTCCGGGGTGAGAAGAGCGACCAACCACCCGGGGGGCGGGCCGTCGCCGACGGCAGCCACGGGACCGGCGACTCCGTCCTCGACCGGTTCGGCGAGGACGCCGACGACGTGCTGGCGGCGCTCGCGGCGATCGACGTCAGCGAGACGCCGCCGGTGGAACTGATGGCACAGGTCCAGAAGCTCCAGGACCGGCTGGATCCGGGGTAGCCCCGCCCGGGGTCGGTGCGAACCTTCTTGTCGCGCCCCTCGCAGGGGACACCACGACCAGCGCGTCGTCGGGGCCGTCGACGACGCCCGGCGGGGTGCTGCCTTCCTCGGTCTCGTCGCGGAGACCCCCGCCCGCGTCGAGCTGACGCCCCTCGGCCGGGAAGTCGTGCGGTTCGCGCGGGCCCGGCACGGCTCGGTCGAGGCGGCGCTCGCGGAGTTCGAGGGCTGGAAGCGGTCCCGCCGGCGGTTCGTCGACCTCGCACCGGAGTGGGGGCTGCTGGCCCGGCGTGTCCTGTGGGCGTACCCGGCGACGAAACTCCTGGTCGAGGAACTCCAGACGATGCACGAGGACGGAATCCGGGACCCGACGCTGGTCGACCTGATCGAGTGGCTCCACGTCCACCACCCCTCGTTCACCGTCGAACTGCTCGTCCGCGGGACCGACGGCGGACGGCTGGGCGCTGCGCGAACCGCTGGACGCCGTGCGGTAGCGGCGGCCGCGACCGCAAGCCGTTTGCCGCGGGACACCTACAACAGCACAATGCCGACGCGCGTGACATCGGTCGAGGAAGTCGAGGCCGACCCCCCGTACCTGTTCACCGTCGCGGACCCGCGTGGCGACGAGGAGGAGGTAATCTTGATCCCCTGCGAGGGCGGCGTCGAGGCGTGGGTCAACCGCTGTACGCACGAGGCCCAGCGCCTGGAGCGTGGGTACGGTGCCTCGCTGCGGAACGGCGAGATCGTCTGTCCCAAACACGGCTCGCTGTTCGACGCCTGCGGGGGGGACTGCGACAACGGCCCGGCTGCCGGGACGACGCTGCTCGACGTCGAGGTGACAGTCAACCGTGGCGACGTCTTCCTCGTCGACGACGACTACTCGCACCTCCACGAGGGCGGGATCGGGGACGACGACGACCCGTCGTCGACGTCACACCTGCGGCTCTGAACGCCCGCTCGTACTGCCGGCTACGGGCCCGTGAGAATACCGACACCGTGAAGTCGAGTGTTTGCACTTGACTTCCTCCCCGCCGTGAACGGCTGTCTCTTACCCATAAGTCCGTGAGTTTCTAAAGCGACATGTTGGCCGCTTTCGGCGGTGATCTACGAAGGGTTCGGCCAGGCCGGGGGAGACATCGAGGGGGATATCAGTCACGGTGGGTGCTCAAGCTGCCCTGTGCTTTCAGCTGGAATCGGTCCCTGCGCCCGGGTGAGACGCCAGATATCGGTATTCTCGTCAGCTCTCAGTAACGAGGCCGTCTATTCCTGCGGCTCAACTTGTGGGTAAGAGACAGCGCTGAAGCGCGAGGCTTTCTCCTCGATACTCCCGTAATCGCTGACAGTCTCGTAGTGATTGCTGTAACTGTGTACCGGTACGACCGCACGACAGCGTACGGTCGATCCGGCACTGACGTACAGCAATCAGTATCAGGCGCTGCGCGAGCGGACGGCGCGACCGTCACGCGTCGAACTCGCCGGCCAGCCTCGCGCGGCCGCCCGTGGCACTCCGGATCCGGTCCCGGAGGTCGGCGGCCCCGTCGACCGGGACGCGCACGTCGAACCGGACCTCGGCCCCGTAGTCGGCCTCGAACTCCGCGCCGGCGGATTCGAGGAGACTCCGGACCGACCCGGAGTCGTCGTAGCCGACGGCCACCGAGAAGGTCTCGCGGGGGACCCGTTCGACGAGGCCGGCGTCGTCGAGCGACGCCTTCACTCCGCGGCCGTACGCACGCGCTAGTCCGCCGACGCCCAGCTCGGTCCCCCCGAAGTAGCGGGTGACTACCGCGACGACGTTCTCGACGTCCTCCCCCTGCAGGACGTTCAGCGCGGGCTTGCCGGCGCTGCCGGCCGGCTCGCCGTCGTCGCTGGCCCACTCCCGGAGCGGGGCCGCGCGTACGCGGTACGCGGGCACACTGTGTGTCGCGTCGGGGTGGTCCGTGCGCACCGCCTCGATGAAGGCCTCGGCCGCCTCGACGCTTCCGGCGGGAGCGACGCGGCCGACGAACTCGGAGCCACGGACCTCGAAGCGCGCCCGGCCGCGGCCGGCAACAGTGCGGAACCGCTCCGTCACGGCGCCCGGTCCCCCTCTGCCCTGTCCTCGCCGTGCCAGTACCCCACGTCGTCGTCGACGCGGTAGTACCCCTCGAGGCTGCGTTCCTCGCGGCCGCCCGGCGGGGAGCCGACGTACACGCCGAACTTCCCGGAGTCGGGGTAGACGGTCACGTCGGGGTCGTGCATCGTCGACACCACCAGGTAGGTGAGTGGGTCGTCGCCGTCGTTGACGACCCGGTGGGCCCCGCGCTCGTCGGCCGGGAGGGCGACGTAGTCCCCGTCCCGGAGCGGCACCGTCTCGCCGTCGAGCCTGAGCGTGCCCGACCCCGAGAGGACGTAGATGGCCTCTTCGTTGGCCGCGTGGTAGTGGTAGGGCCAGGACCGCTCGCCGGCCGGGAGTTCGTACAGGCTGCATCCGAGTGCCTCGCCGCCGGCCGCCTCGCCGAGTTGCTTGCGCCGCACGCGCATCCCCCGCTCGTCGATGTCCGTCCACTCCAGGTCGGTCTCGCTGATCTTCATATCCGATGATCGGATACCACCGGCTTATAGATTCGTCGACCCGCGGTCGGTCCCGGCGCCGACTGAACCCAGTCCGTATATCCGTCCGCCAGTAGAACGGGCGGACATGCTCGGTCTCGGCGAGGTCGAGGCGGCCCGCGAGCGGGTCGCAGAGACCGCACGGCACACACCTCTGGAGGGCTCGTACACGTTCTCGGAGATGACGGGCGCGGACGTCCACCTGAAACTCGAGACGTTCCAGCGGACGGGGGCGTTCAAGATCCGGGGCGCGACCAACCGCATCGCGACACTCCCGGAGGAAGACAGGGAGGCCGGCGTCGTCACGGCCAGCGCCGGCAACCACGCCCAGGGGGTCGCGCTGGCGGCCTCGCGGATGGGCGTCGACTCGACGGTCGTCATGCCCGAGGACGCCCCGATCGCGAAGGTGAACGCCACGCAAAGTTACGGCGCCGAGGTCGAACTGTGCGGCGTCGACTACGACGAGGCGGAGACCCGCGCCCACGAGATCGAGCGCGAGGAGGGGCGCTACTACCTCCACGCGTTCGACGATCCCGAGGTGATCGCCGGCCAGGGGACGCTCGGCCTCGAGATCCTCGATGACCTGCCGGAGGTCGAGACCGTCGTCGTCCCGATCGGCGGCGGCGGGCTGATCA
>CAZUVE010000183.1:0-2963 GCA_964623735.1 uncultured Halobacteriales archaeon
CGACGCTGGTCGCGTCGGTGATGGGCGTGTGGATCCTCCTCTCGGCGCCGGAGGCGGGGGCGGGCTTCGGTATCGCCGCCGTGGTCGGGTACGCGATCGGCGAGGCGGTGCCGATGCTCGTGTACGCGAAACTCGGCCCGCGGGTCCGCGAGCTGATCCCCTCGGGGCACTCACTGACCGAGTACGCCCACGCCCGCTACGGGACGGCGATGTACGGGTTCGTCGTCCTGGTCAGTGCCCTCTACATGTTCGTTTTCGTGGCCGCCGAGTTGACCGGCATCGCCGCCGCGCTCTCGCTTGTCGCGGGCGTCCCCCAGTGGCAGACCGCCGTCCTCGTCGGCGGGTTCGTCCTCCTGTACACCGGGTACGGGGGCCTGCGTGCGAGCATCTTCACCGACACCATCCAGGCGTTTCTGGTTCTCCCGCTGCTGGTCGTGGCTGCCGTCGGCGCGGTCGTCGCCCTCGGCGGGGCCGGGTCGGTCTACGACGGCGTCGCGGCCGCGAACCCGACGCTGCTGGATCCGACGTTCGCCGCCGGCCTCCAGTTCGGGCTGGCGCTCGCGTTCGCCATCCTCGGGGCCGAACTCATCAACCAGACCTGGTGGCAGCGGATCTACGCCGGGCGCGACAGCGCGACCGTCGCCCGCGGGTTCCGGACCGCCTCGCTGGCAAACGGCCTCATCGTCTTCCTCGCTGCGCTGTTCGGCCTCGTCGCCGTCGGCCACGCCGACGTGGTGACCGACGTCACCAGCGCCGGGTACAACGCCGACGTCGCCTTCTTCCTCCTGCTGGAGGCGGCGTTTCCCGAGTGGGTCGTCCTCGCGGTCGTTCTGCTGGCGCTGATGCTCGTGATGAGTTCCGTCGACACGCTGTTCAACGCCCTTGCGAGCCTCGTCACGGTCGACCTCTCGCGTCTCCTCACGGATCCGACTGACCGGGCGCTCAGGCTCGGGGCGCGGGCGCTGACGCTCGCTGTTGCTCTCGCCGCCATCTACGTGAGCCTGCGGGCCCGGAGCGTCCTCCGGCTGTTCTTCCTCGCGGACCTCCTGGGCGCCGCCGTCGCCTTCCCGCTCGTGTACGGTCTCTACTCCCGGGGGCTGTCGGGACCCGGTGCGCTCGTCAGCAGTGTCGTCGGCCTGGCCGTCGGGCTGGCGTACTTCCCGGACTTCCGCGGGGTCGTGGCGTCAGTGCCGGTCGTCGGGCCGGCCCTGCCCGCGGCCGACCCGCTGTATCTCACCTCCTTTGCCGGCGCTTTCCTGGTCTCGACTGTACTGGCGCTCGTGGCCGCGCGCGCCTCCCGGTCGGAGTTCGACCTCGAGGGGCTCTCCCGGGACGTCCGGCGCCTCGACGAGACGCCCGCGGCAGACGGCGGCCGGGAGGGCGGTGACTGATCGTGACTGCTGTGACTGTTTCCCAGTCCGACCCACGATGGCCGGTCTGACCGGTGGTACTGTCGGCTCTACCCGCGTGAAGATACTCCCCCGGGATGGCGACACTGCTCACGCACGGAGAGCCGACAGTACGAACAGTCCCACAGCCCGCACAACTGCCACGCCCCGGGCAACGCTTTTGCGTCGGGGCGGGGAAGAGCGGATATGGCTGCCGACGACGTGAGCTACGAGCCGGCGAGCGTCAAGGAGCTGCTGGCCGAAATGAAAGACACCGCGGAGCTGCTCATCGACCTCTCGTACTCGGCGGTCCTCCTGGGGAGCACGGAGGTGGCCAGGGAGGTGCTCGAACTCGAGGAGCAGATGGACATCCTCCAGCTCCGGACCCGGATGAGCATCCTCATGGCCGCGCGCAGCCCCGACGACGCCGAGAGCCTGGCGCCAGTTCTCGGGATCGTCGGCGCCGCAGAGAAGATCAGCGACGCCGCCGGCGACATCGCCAAGGTCGTCCTCGAGGAGGTGGGCCTGCCCGACAAGATGCAGGCGGCTCTCCCGGAGGCGATTGAGACCGTCGCCCGGGCGGAACTCGCCGAGGGATCGCCGCTCGCGGGGGCGACCCTCGGGGACCTGAACCTCGAGACGGACACGGGGGTCCGGGTGCTGGCTATCCGCCGGGCCGGCGACTGGCTGCTCAACCCCGGGGCCGACACACCACTGCAGGCGAGAGACGTCACACTCCTCCAGGGCCCCGAAGCGGGCGTCGCCGACGTCTACGCGGACGCGACCGGCGAGACGTACGAACACCCCGATCCCCCCGAGGTGGAGGAGTCCGACCTCGACCGCGCGGTCGACTCCATCGTGTTGATGAAGGACATGGGCGAACTCGGTGTCGACCTCGCGTACGGGGCCATCCTCTTCAGCGACGAGGACGTCGCCCGCGAGGTGTTCGAACTCGAGGCGGAGGTCGACGCGCTGAAGTCCCGGTTCGAGGCCTGGACGCTCCGGGCCGCGGGCCGGGTCGAGGATCCCGTGGACCTGCGCGGGCTGGTCCAGCTGGCCACCAGCACCGAGGTCATCTCCGACGCCGCCCTGGAGATCAGTGAGGGAGTCCTGCGGGGACTCAGTACCCACCCCGTCGTCGAGGAGGCCGTCTACGAGAGCGACGAGGTGATCGTCAGGAACGTCGTCGAGGCCGACAGCGCCCTCGACGAGACCTCGCTCGGGGAACGGGACGTCAAGACAGCGACGGGGATGCGGGTCATCGCGGTCCGGCACGCCGCCGACGGGGACCGGAACTGGGACATCTCGCCCGGTCCCGGGACCCGGCTGAACGCCGGCGACGTCTTCGTCGCGAAGGGGACGCGGGCGGGCGCCGAACGGCTCGCGGCTCTCGCCGGGCGCGGGTGACTACGTCGCTCCCTCTTGCTCGGTCGCCTCGGCGGCCTCTGTGGCCTCGGTCGCCTCGGCGGCCTCTGTGGCCTCGATCGCCTCGGCGGCCTCTGTGGCCTCGATCGCCTCGACGGCCTCTGTGGCCTCGATCGCCTCGACGGCCTCTGCCGCTTCGGCAGACTCCAC
>CAZUVE010000183.1:3063-5285 GCA_964623735.1 uncultured Halobacteriales archaeon
CGGCCTCTGTGGCCTCGATCGCCTCGACGGCCTCTGCCGCTTCGGCAGACTCCACCGGGTCCGACTCCGATTCCCACCAGAGGTAGCTGAACGCGGGCATGAGGCTGACGAGTCCGACGATGATCACCACGGTGCCGACCGTCGCCGGGAGCGTCGAGCCGAAGACGATGAGGACGCTCCCGACGGCCACTGCGGTCGCGACCCACCCGTAGAGTGCGTACGCGATGGTTCGGCTGTCCATGCCGGCGGTACGCGGACGGGAATAAAAAGTTATTGTGCTCACAGCTCACAGCTCTCTCGTGAGCCGGTAGGCACGCACAGCGACGAGGACGGCCGTCGCGAGACCGCCGACCGTCAGCGCCAGGACGAACCCAAGGGCGCCGTAGTAGGGCACCGACTGGGTCGTTCCGGGCGGGAGAACGACGAACACGACGAAGACGACGGCGGTGAAGAGGACGCCCGCGGCCAGCCCGCGCTTCGCGTTCCGGCGGACGCGCAGCGCCTCGACGAGGGCTGCCCGGCCGCCCCGTTCCCCGTTCTGTGACACGCGTCACAGTGGGGACGGAACGGACATAGTCGCGTCGGTCTCCTCCGGCGCCGCCGGCCCTGCGCGGGAGCCACCGGCGGCAGACACGGCCCGTATCGAACTCCTAAAGAGGACGCGGCCGTCCACTACTGGTAATGGCGAGTCTCGGCACGGCGCGGGCTGCCCCGGGTGAGATCGACACCGGCCGCCTGGAGGTCGGTCAGACCCGGGACGGCACCACAGTCGGCCTCCCGGTCGCGGTTGTCAACGGCGCCCGCGACGGCAAGACCCTCTACGTCCAGGCGGCCAGCGACGGCGACGAACTCAACGGCGTCGGTGTACTCAGGCGTGTCGTGCCGCAACTCGATCCGGCAGATCTTGCGGGAACGGTACTGGCCGTCGGCGTCACCAACTACTACGCCTTCCAGGTGGCCGAACACCGCAACCCCATCGACGACACCAAACTCAACCGCGCCTATCCCGGCAACGACTCGGGGACGACCTCCGAGCGAATCGCCGCGGCCACGTTCGAACCCGCGAGCCGTGCCGACCTCATCCTCGACCTCCACCAGGGGTCGACCTCGCGGATGATCGAGGAGGTTCGGGTCCGGTGTGGCTCCCGCCACCGCCTCCGCGACGAGTGTCTCGAACTCGCAAAGGTCTTTGACTGTGGGTACGTGCTCGACCAGAAGGGTCCGGAGGGGCAACTCGCCCGCGCCGGCCCCGACGAGGGAGTGCCGACGGTCGACCCCGAACTGGGCGGCAGCGTCGGCTGGGACGAAGCGAGCGTCCAGGCCGGTGTCGAGGGGGTGTTCAACGTCCTCCGGTACTACGGCTTCCTCGACGGAACCGTCAGGCCTGGCCGGCAGACCCGTGCGTCCGGGTTCGAACAGTACGGCTCGCCGACCGGCGGGCTGGTCGACTTCGCGGTCGACCTGGGTGACCGCGTCTCCGCCCGCCAGACCCTCTTCGAGGTGACCGACGTCTTCGGCGAGCAACAAACCGAGGTGACCGCCGACTCCTCGGGCGTCTTCTGGCGGACCCGCCGGCTCCCCCAGGTCGCTACCGGCGAGTACGTCTGTTCGGTCGGCACCGACATCGATACCTACTGACCGTTCACCGCCGACACCGCCGGCCTTCGCCCTCGCCGGGGTCCTCTCGGACGCGCCGGACGGGGTGGGGGACGTACATCAGTCCGCCGACGCCGGTTCCCGCTCCCGGGTTGTGGATTCTGCCGGGACGACCGGCGTCCGCTCGACGACGGTCCCATCGACGGTCGGGTACTGCTCGACGACCTCTCCCTCGGGGACGTCGCCCTCGCCGACCATCTCCTCGAGGAGCCACCACGCCAGTTCCACGTGCTCGGTCTTTTCGGTGTAGTACTCCTCGGGCACACCCAGGTCGGCGAGACGCCGGGGCTCGACCCACGCCTTGCCGTAGACGAGTGTACCGTCGTCGGTCACCTCGTCGAAGGGGCGCCGGACGTTCTGGGCCATCCGCTTGAGACGGTTGCGGTGCTGGGCGGCGTCTTTGAACACCGAGGTACAGAAGTAGACTTTCGGGTGGTCGCCCATCACATCCAGCACCTCGTGGCTCCCCTCGACGGCGCTCATGTGGCCCTCGCGGCGCTCGTAGCCGTGTTCCTGCATCCGGCGGAAGTTGCCGTCGCTCATCTCGAACTCGTTGATGTTACAGA
>CAZUVE010000184.1:0-5214 GCA_964623735.1 uncultured Halobacteriales archaeon
AGGAGCGGCTAAACCAGGAGAACGTCGCCCGGGAGAGCGAGGGCATGGAGAAGGCAGAGGGCGTGACCAGGCTCTTTTTCGCGACCGACGTCCACGGCTCGACGGCCTGCTGGCGGAAGTTCGTCAACGCGTCGGAGTTCTACAGCGCCGACGTGCTGGTGCTCGGCGGCGACACGACGGGGAAGGCAATCTTCCCCATCGTCAGGGAGAACGGCACGTACCGGTACACGCGCAACGAGCAAGAACAGACCGTCGAGACCGAGGAGGACCTCCGGGAGGTGAAAGACTCGGCCGAGGACGCAGGCTTCTATCCGTACGTCCTCGAGGAATCGGAGTACGAGTCCCTCCGGAACGCAGAGGACGCAGACGAGCGCCACGACGAGATCTTTCACGGGCAGATGAAACAGCGCATCAGGGAGTGGGGCAAGTTCGCAACCGAGCGCCTGCCCGAGGACGTCCCGGTGTACGTCTCGCCGGGCAACGACGATCCCTTCGAGATCGACGAGACCTGGCGGGACGTCGACCGCGTACGCCTGGTCGAGAGCGAGGTTGTCCGGATCGACGAGTACTACGAGATGGCCTCGACGGGGTACTCGAACGTGACGCCGTGGGACACCCCCCGGGAGGCCGAGGAGGACGCCCTCCAGGAGCGCCTGGAGGACGTCATCGCGGACATCGACGACATGGACCACGCGATCTTCAACTTCCACGCCCCGCCCTACGACTCGCAACTCGACGAGGCGCCCGAACTCGACGAGAACCTCAAGCCGAAGTACGGGGCCCAGACGATGGAGCCTGTCGGCAGCACGGCGGTCCGGGAGGCCATCGAGAAGTACCAGCCGCCGCTGTCCCTGCACGGCCACATCCACGAGTCCCGCGGGAAGACACAGATCGGCGATACCGTCGCTATCAACCCCGGCAGCGTCTACTCGGAGGGCTCGCTCCAGGGTGCAATCGTCGACCTGGAACCGGAGGTCAACGTCGTCGGTCTCGTCCGGGGGTAAGATTATACCGCTGTCCGCACACACGACAACACATGACAACCCAGGACGAGACCCCAGAGACGGGGACGGAACCGCTCTCGGATCCCATCGAGGAGGGTCGGCGCGTCGTCGAGGCCGCCGACGAGGAGGGCCTGATGGTCCGGTCTATCGGGGGGACCGCCATCTGGGAACACTCCGAGACGATGCACGAGGAGCCGTTCGCCAGAGACTACCGCGACGTCGACTTCGTCACCACGCGCGAGGACAAGGACGCCGTCATCGAGTTCATGATCGAGCTGGGCTACGAGCAAAACGAGCGGTTCAACGCCATGCACCGGTTCCAGCTGGAGTTTCACGATCCCGTCAACGGGCGCAAGGCCGACTTCATCGTCGACAAGTTCCGGTTCTGCCACTCCTGGAGCCTCCGTGACCGGATCGACCGGGATTATCCGACCGTGCCAATCGAGGACCTCTTGCTCTCGAAGCTCCAGATCGCCGAGATCAGCGACCGCGACGTCCGCGACATCATCGCGATGTTCGGCGACCACGAGGTCGGTCACGACGTCGGCACCGACGCCATCGACGCGGGGTACGTCGCCGGGCTCTGCCAGGGCGACTGGGGGCTGTACAAGACCACGACGATGAACCTCGACCGCGTGGAGTCGTACCTCGCCGACGAGGACCTGCCGATCGACAAGGCGCGCCTGTCCGGCCGTGTTGACGCGCTGCGGGAGGCGATTGAGTCCGAGCCCAAGTCCATCCGGTGGAAACTCCGCTCTATCGTTGGCGAACGCAAACAGTGGTACCGCCGGCCCGAAGTGTCGTAGGCGATCTGTTCCCGTTTGTGGTCCTGGCGTGTCGGATCGCCGAACGGTCCCGGCTTTCTCTCGGTCGGCCTGTTGCTACGGTCAACAGGAACGTCCCCGGCGAGGGATAACGTACACTATCGGTCTCTGACTCGAACAGGACGAAACCGGCAGCAGTGAAACGGTGCTGGACGTGCGAGAGCCGATCAGTCAGTGGGGATCTCCGAGTGGATCCTCTCTAGGTCGACGCCCTGCCGGGCGCGGTACCACCGCATCGCGGCGTAGACGACGGCCGCGAGCAGGTAGAGCACGAACATGAACCCGGCCGAGCGGACGTTGTTGATGCCGTAGACGTCCCTGACGCCCCAGAGGTAGAACACCGACAGCAGCAAGCTCATGTAGACGACGCCCACGATCGACACCATCGGGACGCCTCCGACCTCGAACCGCGAGATGTAGGTGTTGGAGAACAGATCCGGTCGCCGGAAGGGCAGCAGCGTCGCGGCCATGGTCGTCCCGAAGTACGTGATGGCGATGACGAACGTCGCCGCGAGCGTCAGCGTCTGGAAGCCCGGCACGTAGAAGTAGATGACAGTCAGCACTGTCGCCGGAATCGCCATCGCCAGCACCGCGTAGATCGGCGTATTGAACCGGGTTTTGACGTTGGAGAACAGTTCGGGGATCGCCCGGTCGAATGCCGCCGCGAAGATGACCCGTGTCGAGGAGAGGAACACCGTCCCCGACCACGCGTAGAACCAGCCGGCCATCAGGACCGCCATGATCGTCCCGACGGTGCCGCCGCCCCAGGCAATCGCGGCCAGCGTGGTCGGTGCCGAGATCCACTGTGCCGCCCCGGAGCCGACGAAGTAACTGAAGTTCAGCGACTGGTAGAACTGCCAGCCCATCGCGCTTCTGAACAGCACCCACAGGAGGATTGCCACGGTCCCGGCGCCGACGAGCGCACCCTCGAGGACCCCGAACATCTTCTTCCACTCGCCGGCCTCGCGGACCTCGCCGAACAGGGTCGACCCCCAGACCGGCCACATGATCCAGAACAGCAACATCGGGAACAGGTAGTAGGCCGCCACGAAGTCAGTGTTCCACATCGAGGCGAAACTGACGCCCGCGGCCTCCTGGACGCCCCCGTAGGACGCCTCCATGCTCCAGGCGGCCATCTGCGAGTCGAAGGCGGTCTGGAAGCTCCCCGGACTCGTCGTCAACAGGCCGCCGACGAACAGGGCGAACCCCACGACGCCCGCGTAGAACAGCGACTGCTGGATGCGGGCGTACCACTGCATTCCGAGGCTGACGTAGATGAACACGAACGCGATGACCAGCATCGAGGAGACGAACAGCCCGGTACTGGAGTTCCAGAAGCTTGCGAGCCCCGGATACCCCAGCAGCGCCGAGACGGGCCCGAACACGAGCCACGACTGGATCGACCCGTAGATTGGGACCCACAGCCAGAGGATGAAGACCCACCCGGGGATGGCCAGCAGGAACCCCCAGAAGCCCCCGAGCAGGCGCGACTGCCAGACGTAGTCACCGCCGACGCGGGGCATCGCGGCGATCAGCGTCGCGAAGACGACGTTCTGCAGCGTCAGGACGGCAATCGCGATCAGCGTCGCCAGGATCGGGCTCCCGTCCGGAATGAACGCGCCGAACGTCCAGATGTAAAATCCCAGCGTGACGATGTTCACCGACAGGAACGCGTAGATCCACGCGTCGTACGACGACCACTCGCGGACAAGTCCCGTTGCTTCCCGAACAAAGAGGCTGTCGTTAGCGCTCATATCTGTACCATTAGGTCCACTCTACTTAGTTCTAGTGTCACTGTCAGTATGATTCAGGGTCGTTCGTCCCGGGCGGCGGGTCACAGCGACGGCGAGTCGAGGTTGACGTAGACGGACTTGGTCCGGCGGTAGTGGTCCAGCGCCTCGCGGCCGAGGTCTTTGCCGATCCCGGACTGCTTGAACCCGCCGTAGGGCGCTTCGGGACGGATGGGGCCGTACTCGTTGACGTAGACGAGGCCGGCGTCGATGTCGGCCGCGGCGCCGTGGGCCAGATCGGTCCGTTCGGTCCCGACGCCCGCGGCCAGCCCGTAGGCCGTGTCGTTCGCGAGTTCGATCGCCTCCTCGTAGGTCGAGAACTCGATGATCGTCTGGACGGGGCCGAAGATCTCCTCCTGGGCGATCCGCGCGCTGTTTTCGACGTCGGTGAACACTGTGGGCTCGATGTACCAGCCGTTCTCCAGCCCCTCGCCGTCGGGCCGGCTGCCGCCGGTCAGCAGCGTCGCCTCCCGCCTGCCGACCTCGATGTACTCGGTCACCTTCTCGTGCTGGTCTCCGGAGGTGAGCGGGCCCAGAGTGGTCTCCTCGTCCAGCGGGTCGCCGATGACGTACGACTCGGCCTTCTCGACGAAGCGGTCGGTGAACTCCTCGACGACGTCCTCGTGGACGAGCGCCCGCGAGAAGGCGTCGCAGATCTCGCCGGTCGCGTAGAAGATACCGGTCGCGACGGCGTCGACGACCTTCTCGAGGTCGGCGTCCGGGAAGACGACGAACGGGGACTTCCCCCCGAGTTCCAGCGTGACCGGCGTGATGGCGTCGGCGGCGTCGTGCATGACGGTGCTGCCGACGGCCGTGCTGCCGGTGAAGGAGAGCTTCCGGACGCCGGGATGGTCGGTCAGCGCCGCGCCCGTCTCGGAACCGGGCCCCGGGACGACGTTGACCGCGCCGTCCGGGAAGACCTCCGCCGAGAGTTCGGCCATCCGGATCGCCGTCAGCGGGCTCTGTGCGGAGGGTTTGAGAACGCAGGCGTTCCCGGCCGCCAGTCCGGGGCCGAACTTCCAGGCCGCCCCCCAGGTCGGGAAGTTCCACGGGACGATCTGTCCCACCACGCCGTAGGGCTCCTTGCGGGTGTAGAGGTGCAGGTCGTCGCCGGCCTGGATCTGGTCGCCCGACTGGTCGCGGGCCAGCGAGGCGTAGTACTCCAGCGTGTCGACGGCACCCTCGACCTCGCCGCGGGTGTGCCTGATGGGCTTGCCCGTGTCGATTGTCTCCAGGAAGGCCAGTTCCTCGGCGTGTTCGCGGAGCCTGTCGGCCCACTCGAAGAGCAGTCGGCCCCGCTCCCCGGGGTCGGTCTCGCCCCACTCGCCGTCGGTGGCTTCCCGGGCCGCGTCGACAGCCGCGTCGACGGCCGCCGCGTTGCAACTCGCCACCTCCACGATCGGGTAGTCGATGGCCGGGTCGCGCGTCTCGATTGTCTCCCCGGTATCGCGTGCCTCGCCGCCGATCCAGGCGCGGAAGTCGCCGATCGACGAGGCCCGTTCGTGGGCCTCCCAGTGGGACTCGTGCATCTGCTCGATTGACTTGCGCGCCGCCATGCTCCGAACTGGCGGGCACCCGCGTAAAAAACCTTGTGAC
>CAZUVE010000185.1:0-5176 GCA_964623735.1 uncultured Halobacteriales archaeon
TCGCGCCGGTCCGCGACGAGAGCGGGGCCGTCACCAACTTCATCGGAACACAGCGGGACGTCACCAGGGAGAAAGAGCGAGCGCGCGACCTGGAGGAGATCCACGACCGCATGGAGTTCGCACTCGACGCCACCGACTCCTACGTCTACGAGATCGACCTCGAGACCGGCACGGAGACGCGCCACGGCCCCTTCGAGCGCCTGCACGGCCTCGCGTCGGCAGAAGTCCGGACGACAGAGGCGTTCCGTGAACGGGCCGTCCACCCCGAGGACCGTGACGAACACGCCCGGATACAGCGCCGGATCAGCGAAGAGCGGCCGACCGAGCCCGTCGCCGTCGAGTACCGGACCAACCCGGACTACGGCGACGTCCGGTGGATCCGAAGCGAGGCGTACGTCCAGCCCGGTGGGTCGGACGGGCCGGACGTCTTCGTCGGGCTTGCGACGGACGTGACCGCGCTGAAGCGCCGCGAGCGGGAGCTGGGCCGGCAAAACGAGCGCCTCGAGGACTTCGCCGACGTCGTCAGCCACGACCTTCGGAACCCGCTCGGCGTCGCTGCCGGCCGGCTCGAACTGGCTCGGGAGGCCCACGACAGCGACCACCTCGCCTCGGTCGACCGTGCACTCGGGCGCATGGAGTCGCTGATCGAGGACCTGCTCGCCCTGGCCCGCCAGGGCGACCGCGCAGCCGACACGCAATCCGTCGACCTGGCCGCAGTCGTCGACGACTGCTGGGAGACCGTCGACACGGCCGACGCGACTCTGGACGTCGAGACCGACCGCTCGTTGCTGGCCGACCCCGGACGGATCCGGCAACTGCTCGAGAACCTGATCCGCAACGCCATCGACCACGGCGGGTCCGACGCGGCCGTCAGGGTGGGTGAACTGGACGACGGGTTCTACGTCTCGGACGACGGTCCCGGTATCCCCCCCGACGAGCGCGAGCGCGTCTTTGAGCCGGGCTACTCGACCCGGACCGAGGGGACAGGTTTCGGTCTCAACATCGTCAGGAGGGTCGCCGAGGCACACGGCTGGTCGGTCCGTGTGACCGAGGGGGACGCCGGCGGTGCGCGCTTCGAGGTCACCGGCGTCGAGACCGTCGCCTGATACTGTTTCGTGTGACTGTTTGCCGGTGCCCCACCGCCTCGGGATGGCGAGAGACCGGGAACGACTCGCACGAAACACTGTGAAGCGGCGCCGCGAGTCCGACAGGGTCACACGTCCCGACGGGCCCCAACAGTAAAGTCAGCATACCGAGTAGAGGACTCCGAACGGACGAGCGATGGCACTGCCGAAACCGACGTTCGGGGGGCGAGGGTGAGATGCGTATCGACCCGGAGAACCCGCACTGCCCGGAGTGTGGCGAGCCGATCGGACAGACCGCGACCTACTGTATGCACTGTTCGGCCGACCTCACAGCGGAGCGAGCGACCGCCGACGAGGACGGAGACGGCACGTGGGACCGAGCGGAGGTCGGGACGGCGGACACCGGGACCAGTCCCCGGGAGGCTGTCTCCGGAGCCGACGATCCGGGCGCCACCCCGACCGCGTCCGGCGAGTCCAGAGCGGATGTCACGCCCGCCGGCGACGAACAGTTGCTGGATCCGGACGGGTTGGTGGACAACACACTCACCGCGGTCGTCGGGATCGGCGGCGGACTCGTCGTCGGCGTGGTGGGGATCGTGGTTCTCCTGGCCCTCACGGGCAGCGGGTGGGCACTGCTGTTCGGTCTGTGTGCGTGGCTGGGGTCGACAATCTACCTCGCCCGTCGCCAGACGGTCCAGGACGCGATTGCGAAAGGCGGCTACGCGGTCGCGGTCGTTCTGTTGGTGGTGCCGCTGGTCGCGCTCAGCCCGCTGATGGACGTCGAGGGTGGTCTGGGGGAGCGTGGCGGTCTCTTCGTCGTGTTGCTCGTGTTCGTCGTAGTGCCCGCCGGCGTCGCCGCCGCGATCGGGTGGGTCGCGTCCCGGTACACGACCGACGACAGAGGAGTGCTGTAGCCGGCGGTCGGGAGTAGACACGAGGTCGGGTGGCGTCTCGCAGGCGTTTTGACGGTGGCGGTCACATCCCCGGGCATGGCAGAGGTGGTAGTCGTCGGCGGCGGCCTGGCGGGACTGGTTGCGGCCCGGACCCTGGCCGACCGCGAGAACGACGTGGTGCTGTTCGAGCGCCGCGAGACCGTGGGCGGGCGCGTGCGCAGCCGAGAGGTCGACGGGTTCACCCTCGATTGCGGGTTCCAGGTGCTGTTCACCGCCTATCCCGCGGTCCGGCGGGAGCTGGACCTGCACGCGCTCGGGTTGCGGCGGTTCACACCCGGCGCGACGCTCGCCCGGCCCGGCCAGCGGTCGACGCTGTCGGATCCCCTCCGGGACCCCAGGGCCGCCACCGCGACGCTGTTCAACCACGAAGTGACCCTGGGCGACAAGTGGCGGATCCTCCCCCTGCGGCGCGCGCTGTCGGGGAAGGCGCCCGCCGAGATCTTCTCCGGGGAGGACGCGACCATCGAGGCCTACCTCCGCGGCCGGGGGTTCTCCCGGCAGTTCGTCGAGAACTTCGCCGCACCCTTCTACGGCGGGATCACACTCGACCGGTCGCTGTCGACCTCGAAGGCCGTCTTCGAGTACACGTTCAGGATGCTGAGCGCCGGCGGGACCGCGGTTCCGGCCGGCGGGATGGGTGCGATCCCGGCCCAGCTCGCCTCGCGGGCCCGCGAGGCAGGAGTCGAGGTCGCCACGGGGACACCCGTCGAGGCGGTGACGTCCGAAGGGGACGTCGGGCCGGGCGACGAGGGTGTCGTCGTCGAGACGCCCGGCGAGACGGTGACCGCGGACGCGGCCGTCGTGGCGACCGACCCGGCGACAGCCCGGGAGTTGACCGGGGTCGGCGCGATCCCGACCGAGGCACGGAGTTGCGTGACCCAGCACCTCGCGCTGCCCGACGCCCAGGAACTGCAGAGCGGCACACGGCTCCTGCTCAACGCCGCCGACGGCCGGCCCAACCAGGTTGCCCCGATGTCGGCGGTCGCACCGGAGTACGCCCCGGAGGGCCAGCAGTTGCTCAGCGCGACCTTCCTCGGGGAGCAGGAGGCCGACGACGCCACCCTGCTCGAGGAGGTGCGGGGGGCGCTGGCGTCGTGGTTCCCCGAGAACCAGTTCTCGGGCCTGGAACTCGTGGGTACCGACCGGATCGGGTTCGCGCAGTTCGACCAGCCGCCGGGCTTCTACCGGGAGTTGCCCGCGGTCGACGCGCCCGCCGGACCGGTGGTGCTCGCGGGCGACTACACCCGGTGGTCGTCGATCCAGGGCGCGATGGAGAGTGGCCGGGAAGCAGCGCGGACGGTCCGTGCGGACGCGACCGGATGAGTTGGGCCCCCAACATTGAGGAGGCCGGACGTGCTACCGTGGGAGGATGTCGCAGGACGACGAGGGGGCGGTCCACCCGAACGTAATCGAGGTTTCGCCGGCCCCGATAATGATCTACGGCACCGACGGGAGACTCAAGTATATGAACCCGGCAGCCGTGGCCTTCGCCAACGCCGACGCGCCGGCGGAGGTGGTCGGGCGGCCGGCCAGCGAGTTCGTCCACCCGGAGGACCGCGAGGAGATCGGCCGGCGCATCGAGCGCGTGATCGCCGACCGCGAACCGACGGCGCCGACCGAGTTCCGGTTCGTCGCCCTCGACGGCGAGGTGAAATACGCCGAGACGGCGGGGGCGCCGATGACCTACGAAGGCGAGCCAGCGGGGCAGGCGGTGCTGAACGACATCACGGAGCGCAAGCGCCGCGAGCGCCAGCTCCGTCGCGAACGGGACCGCTTCGAGACGCTGTTCGAGAGCCTCCCCAGCCCGGCGATGCAGGGCGTCGCCGAGGACGGCCGGCCGATCATCGGGCGCGTCAACCGCCGCTTCGAGGAGGTGTTCGGGTACGACCGGGCCGAGGTCGAAGGCGAGAACCTCGACGAGTTCATCATTCCGGACGGCAGGCAGGCCCGAGCCCAGCGGCTCAACGAGGAGATACTCTCAGAGGGACGCCTCAGGGAGGAGGTCAGGCGCGAGACGACCGACGGCGTCCGGGACTTCCTGCTGAACATCGTGGTCCGCGACCGGGAGAGCGACGAGCCCGAGGGGTACGCCACCTACACGGACATCACGGAGCGCAAACGGGCCCAGCGGGAACTGCAGCGCCAGAACGAGCGCCTCGAGGAGCTGGTCTCTGCGATGGCACACGACCTGCGCAACCCGCTGCACGTCGCCAGCGCGTCGGTCGAACTGCTCGAAACCAGGGTCGAGGGTGACGCGGTCGACCGGCTCGCCCGGGCCCACGAACGCATGGAGGCGATCATCGGGGACATCCTCGCGCTTGCCGAGCAGGGCGAGCCGATCACCGACCCCGAGCCGGTCGACCTCGAGGCCGTCGTCACGCGAGCCTGGGAGACATCGCGAACCGGCGACGCAGACCTGGCAGTCGCCGACTCCCGGCGGCTCCGTGCCAACCCCAGCCGGGTCCAGGAGCTGTTCGAGAACCTTTTTCGGAACGCGACCGAACACGGTGGGTCCGGGGTCACGGTAACCGTCGGCGCCACCGAGGACGGCTTCTTCGTGGCCGACGACGGCCCCGGTATCCCGGAGGGAGAGCGTGACCGCGTGTTCGAGTCGGGTTACTCGACCGCCACGGACGGCACCGGGTTCGGGCTCACCATCGTCAGGCGCATCGCCGAGGCACACGGCTGGTCGGTCGGAGCCACCGGGAGCGAGGCGGGCGGCGCACGGTTCGAGTTCACGGGCGTCGACCCGGTCTCCTGATAGTGACTGCTGTGATAGTGACTGCCGTAAGTCATTCCGGTATCGACCGCACGACGTTGTGCGGTCGCACCGGTAAACAGTTACAGCAGTCACTATGACGCGTCACAGCCGGTGGCGGAACTCGCCCAGCGGCGGGAAGACCAGCGGTTCGTCCGCGTCGACGACCACGGGGGCAAACGCGTCGGCGTCGGTCACCAGCGGCGACATGAAGTCCGACGCCGACATGCCGTTGACTTCGACGCCCTGGAGCAGGCGGTTGAACGCCGGGAGCATCAGGACGTCCGCGCCGCGGTAGACGCCCTCGCCGGCGAGCAGGCAGGGACGGCGCTGGCCCTCGATGGTGATGGTGGGGTGGTCGTGGCCGACAACGTACCGGT
>CAZUVE010000186.1:0-5165 GCA_964623735.1 uncultured Halobacteriales archaeon
GTCGTCGGGCTCGTAACACCGCCCGTCCATCAGCGCGTCCTGGATCGCCTCCTCGATCTCCTCCGGGTCGGCACCGTAGCGGTCGACGACGGCCGCGACGAGTTTCTCGCGGTCCGCGCCGCCGCCCTCGTCGAGTTCCCGCATCACGTCGACCGTCGCGTCCTCGAGGTCCACTTCCTTGTCCTCGTTCTCGTTCTCGTCCTCGTCCTCGTCTTCGTCCGCTGTGTCCGCCTCCGGGGTCGTCTCCGTGCCGGCGGCCGACTCCCTCCCACCGGTCGATTTCGCGTCCGTCTCCCCGGGGTCTGTCGCTTCGGCGGCCGTCGTCTGCTCCGCAGCGCCCGCGTCAGGTTCGGGCGCCTCGATGTCCGCCTCGCCGGGCTCGTCGACCTCGGCGCCGCTCCGGAACTCCGTGCCGAACTCCTCCTCGATCTCCTCGCGTTCCTCCTCGTCGAGTTCGAACTCGCCGGGCTCGAACTCGCCCACGTCCGCCGACGCTCCCCCGGCGTCGGCGGCCGCCGGTTCGGCTTCGACCGCCTCTGTCCCCCCCGCGGCCGTTCCGGCCGGTTCCGACACCGCGTCCCGGGCTGCCGACTCCTCGTCCGTCGCTTCCGGGACCGTCTCGTCACTGGAGGGGGCGTCCGACACTTCGGCGGCTGTCTGACCCGCCTCGACTGACGGTGGGTCGGCCGCCGGCCCCGACATGCCGGCGAGATCGGTGAGCACCGCGAGGTCGGCCTCGCCGGGTGCGTCCGGCGCTACCGACACCGGTTCTGCCTCGTCGATCTCGCCGGCGACGAGCCGTGCCGTGTCGAGGGCCATCTGCCTGACCTCCGCCAGGTAGGCCGGCGACGTGTCGTAGTAGTCCAGCGCGAGCGCGACGCCCGCCGCGAGCCCCTCGTCGGCGCCCTCGTCGGCGAGTGCCGCCTCCAGTTCCTCGCCGCGCTCGTCGCGCGCGAGGGCGGCCGCCGTCCAGCCGACACGCTCGAGCGTCCGCTCGGCGGCCGCAACCGTCCAGCGGTCGCGGGTGTCGGCGTCGACCTCGTTTACACTCTCGGGCCTGAGCGAGGTGAACACCCGGTCGGCGTCGTCGGGCTGGAAGGTGCGGGCCTTGCCGGTCACGGCGACGAACGCCGGCGTGTCGGCCCTGTCGAGGAAGGCCTGCTCGTCGGGCTGGTACTGGCCGGCGTAGAGGACGAACGCGCCCGTGGGATCGACGACCCGCGCCCGGAGGATGTTGTCGCCGACCGTCTCTACCTCGGTGAGCACACCGACGACGAACGCGCGGTTGACCCGGGCGCCGGTCGGCGTGACCACGTAGTTGGGGGCACGCTCCTCCTCGCCCGCCGAGTACGAGAGGTCTGCGTCGTCGTACTCTGCGGCGAACAGTCGGTATGCAACCTCCCGGCTGTCGGCGCCGCCCTCGGCGTCGCTCACGGCGCCACCTCCGCGAGCAGTTCCCGGGCGCGCTCGGCCGGGTCGTCATCCGTCACCTCGAAGGTCGACACCTCCAGGTTCGCGCCGTACTCGTCGACGCTGAGCGACCCCCGGACGCGGAACTCGCGGCCGACGACCTCCTCGCGGATGGCGTCCGCGACGACCTCCCTGTCCATGGCGTCGCGGGCGTGCTCTTTGGCGTCCTCGACGCCGCCGCCGTAGACCCGTTCGGTGAGGCTCTCGTCCAGGATGGCGGTCACCGTCCCGGTGCCGTCGTCGAGGATTGCCTTCGTCCGGAGGTCGTCCTCGGCGTCGACCTCGCCGTGACTGCGACACTGGCCGTTCTGGACGACCCGGCCACACTCGGGACAGCGCTCGATCAGCCCCGACCCGTCCCGGAGGTCGATGACACTCCCCACCAGTTCGACGTCGAACAGCCCGCCCGACTCGACGGCCTCCCGGACTGTCAGCCGCTGTGCGTCGTCGGTCGCCTCGACCCCGCCGTCGAGGGGCCGGACCGTCGAGAACTCCGAGACGTTCACCGAGGGGACGCCCCGGAACTCCCGGACGAACGCGTTCTCGACGCGGACCGACGCCCCCTCTGTGACCTCGGGACGCGGCTCCCAGTCGGTGACGGGGAGGCGCGCGCTCGCGTCGGCGCACACGCCGCTGAGAATCTCCGTCTCCCCGTCGCGGCCGTCGATTATCTTCGTCTCACACTCCTCGATCCGGACCTCGACGTTGACGCCGCGGTCGCCGGGCGACAGGTCCGCCAGGTCGCGGTCGCCGCCCACCTCGGCGTCGACGTCGAGGCGTTCGTCGACCTGCTCGACGCTCGTCGACTCCCCGAGGTTGAGTTCCGGGTCGCCCTCCCACTCGCGGACGCCGGCGTTGCCGATCCGGACTGTTGCGCCGGGGTCGAGCCCGAAATCCTCCCACGCGGTGTAGGAGATCAGCCCGGTTTCGTCGGCCAGTTCGCCCTCGAAGATGACGATCTCCTCGCCCTGGTACCGTATCGAGCGTTTCCCGACCGTCAGAACGACCGCAGTGACGGAGACGCTGCTGTCGCCGGTCGAGACGTCTGCGACGTCCCTCGTGGACGGTTCCCCGCTGCCGTTGCCGTCGCCGTACTTCCGGCGGAGGCTCTGCTTTGCCTCCTCCATCGGGACGCTGTAGGAGACGAGGTTCTCCAGGTCGCGTTTGACCTCCTCTCTGTCGACGCCGAGGTCGGAGGCGAGGTCCTCGGCATGGTCCTCGAGACTCATACTTTCGGGTTGGTTCCGGCCATACTAAAAGCGTTCACGTCCAGTGTACGCACCCACGGCCACGAGTACGCGATACTCGGCTGTATATACGCCCGGGTCCCGAATCTCCAGGTATGAACGGAGCACGGCAGTTATCCAGACGCCGGACGCTTGCCGCGGTCGGGATCGGAGCAGTCGGATTCCTCGCGGGCTGTGCCGGCGGTTCCGGCGGGAGCGGAGCGGACGGGACAGACGACGGGGACGGCAACGGCGAGGCCGGGGAGGCGACGCCCGCGGGGGAACGGCTGGCCCCGCCAGTAGAGGGCGACTCCGACGCGCCGGTCACGCTCGCCGTCTTCGAGGACTACGCCTGTCCCCACTGTGCGGACTACAACACCGACGGCTTTCCGGAACTCGAGGCGGCCTACGTCGATCCCGGGGAGATCAGGTACGAGCACCGCGACCTCCCCATCCCTGTCGCGGACCCGGGATCGTTCCAGGCGGCCAACGCAGCCCGCGAGGTGCAGAACCGCAACGGAGACGGGGCGTTCTGGACCTACGCCGCGGCGTTGTTCGAGCGCTCCGGTGACATCGCCGCGGAGGCGCCGACCCTCTTTGGGACAATCGCCGACGAGCAGGGCCACGACGGCGAGGCCGTCCGCGAGGCGGCCGTCGACAGGACACACGAGGAGACCGTCCAGGGCGACAGACAGAAAGCGGCCGACCTGGGTGTCGAGGCGACGCCGTCGTTCGCCCTGAACGGCGAGATCGTCACCTCGGGGTTCGGCCCGGGAACGGTCGAGGAGGTCTCGGCGGCGGTCGACGAGGCGCTGTCCGAAACTGGCTAACGCGGCGAGTGTCTCGGTGACAGTATGCAGGACACACCCGAGGTGGCGGTCTTGCGTCTCGGCCACCGCCCGGGCCGGGACGAGCGGATGACTGCGCACGTCGGCCTCACGGCGCGTGCCCTGGGGGCCGACCGCGTCGTCCTGGCTGGCGAGGGGGCGAGCCGCAGCGACACAATCGAGGGGGTCACCGGGCGTTTCGGGGGACCCTTCGCCGTCGAGACGACCGACACCCCCCTCGGCGTCGTCGGCGACTGGGACGGGACCGTGGTCCACCTCACGATGTACGGGCTCCCAATCCAGGACGTCCAGAGAGACATCCAGGAGGAGTTCCGTACCGGGAGACCCCTGCTCGCCGCGGTCGGCGCCGGGAAGGTGCCCGTCGACGTCTACGAGGCCGCCGACCACAACGTCGCCGTGACCAACCAGCCACACTCGGAGGTCGCGGCGCTTGCGGTCTTCCTCGACCGGCTGTTCGAGGGCGAGGAACTCGACCGCGAGTGGGAAGGCGCCGAACGCGCCGTGGTCCCGCAGGCGGAGGGCAAGCGCGTCGAGGAGCGGTGAGAACGGGACGGCCGGTTTCGTCCCGATGGTTTTAACCGCTACACTCCCCGAATTCACGTAATGGCTTTTGAGGAACTCCTGGAGGACCCGGTCATACAGAAGTACCTCCACGAACTCGTCGGGCCCAAGGGGATGCCCGTCGCCGCGGCGCCGCCAGACGGCGAGGTGACCGACGAGGAACTCGCCGAGGAACTGGGGCTCGAACTCAACGACGTTCGCCGTGCGCTGTTCATTCTCTACGAGAACGACCTGGCGAGTTACCGGCGCCTGCGCGACGAGGACTCGGGATGGCTCACCTACCTCTGGACCTTCGAGTACGAGAAGATTCCAGAGCAACTCGAGGAAGAGATGCACCGCCTGCTCGCCGGCCTCGAGAAGCGCCGGGAGTACGAACACGCCCACGAGTTCTACCTGTGTGAGGCCTGCGGCATCCGCTTCGAGTTCGGCGAGGCGATGGACTTCGGGTTCGAGTGTCCCGAGTGCGGATCGGGGCTGGAGGCGATGGAGAACACCCGCCTGGTCGAGTCGATGGACGGGCGCATCGCGGCACTGCAGGACGAACTCAACGTCGACTCCGCGGACGTCGAGGTCTGATGGTCGTCCTCGCAACCAAGGTCTACGTCGCCGGCGACGCCCGCGAGCGCGCACTGCGGGGGCTGGAGGCGATGGTCGAGGACGCCCTCGACGGACTGGAGGTTGTCCACGAGACCGGGGTTCGCGAGGACGGATTCCCGTCGGTGACCGTCTCCGGCCCGGACGCGACGGCCGCGCGAAACCTGCTGCGCGAACAGTGGGGCGAGATCACGCCCCACCTCGAGGACGGCGCGGTCCACGTCGGGACTCTCGAGGCCTGGGACGACGAGGGGTTCGTCCTCGACGCCGGCCGGGAGGTCCGCGTCCCGGCCCCGGAACTCGGCCTCGGTCCGGGTTCGCCCGCGCAGATCCGCACGCGCTTTGGGCTGGTTCAGCACGCGCGCCTGTGCTTCGTCGCCGGTGACCCGCCCCGCCTCGCCGAGGAACAGCGGGACCGCCTCTACGAGTGGACCCGCGGGCCCGGCCGGGTGAACGTCAACAGCGC
>CAZUVE010000187.1:0-5011 GCA_964623735.1 uncultured Halobacteriales archaeon
TGATGCACGGGCACGCGCTGATGCCCGACGGGCGGGCGATGTCCAAGTCGAAGGGCATCCTCGTCGACCCGAAGGAGGTCATCGAGAAACACGGCACCGACCCGATGCGGCTGTTCTTGCTCTCGGTGTCACCCCAGGGTGACGACATGCGCTTCTCCTGGGACGAGACCGAGACCATGCAGCGGACCCTGAACATCCTCTGGAACGTCTTCCGGTTCCCGCTGCCCTACATGCGTCTGGACGGGTTCTCGCCGGGCGGAACGGGCGTCGGGGACGCGGCCCTCGAGACAATCGACGAGTGGGTGCTCTCGCGCCTGCAGGCAGTCGAGGCCGAGATGGCAGAGCACTGGGCGGAGTACCGCCAGGACCGCGCCCTGGAGGCGCTGCTGGAGTTCGTCGTCGAGGACGTCTCCCGGTTCTACATCCAGGTGGTCCGCGAGCGTATGTGGGAAGAGGAGGACAGCGCCTCCAAAGAGGCGGCCTACGCGACCTTCTACCACCTGCTGACCGACGTGGTCGCGCTCCTGGCGCCGTACGCGCCGTTCGTCAGCGACGAGATCTACGGGACCCTGACCGGCCAGACGGGCCACCCGACGGTCCACATGTGCGACTGGCCCGAACCCGACGAGACCTACCGGAACCCGCAACTCGAGGAGGACATCGCCGTCGTGCGGGCCGTCGAGGAAGCGGGATCGAACGCCCGCCAGCAGGCCGAGCGCAAACTCCGGTGGCCCGTTCCCGAGGTCGTGGTCGACGTGCCCAGCGAGCGCGTCGCTGCCGCAATCGAGCGCCGCCGCGACCTGATCGCCGACCGGCTGAACGCACGCGAGGTCGAGGTCGTCGGCTCCGACGAGGGCTGGGGCGAACTGCGCTACGCCGGCGAGGCGGACATGTCCGTTCTGGGCCCCGAACTGGGCGACGACGCCGGCCGCGTCATGCGGGCGCTCAACGACGCCCGCGTGACCGAGCCGGATCTCGGGGCACTCGAGGACGCGGTCCGGGAGGCGACCGGCCTGGACGTCGACCTCACCGGGGAGATGGTCGAGTTCGTCACGGAGACGCCCGAGGGGGTCTCGGGCACAGAGTTCGAGGTGCTGGACAGCGCCGGCGTCGTCTACGTCGATACCTCGCTGACCGAGGACATCGAGAGCGAGGGGTACGCCCGAGAGGTCATCCGCCGCGTCCAGGAGATGCGCAAGGACCTCGAACTCGACATCGACGAGGAGATCCGAGTCGACCTCGCTATCGAGGACGACCGCGTGGCCGCTCTCGTGGCCGAACACGAGGACCTCATCGGCCGCGAGGTCCGGGCTGCCGACTTCGGCCCCGTCCAGAGCGGCCACGGCCGGACCTGGAACGTCGAGGGCGTCGCGGTCGAGATCGCGATCGAACCGCGCGAGTTGGAGACCTCGGAACGGGCAACCGACGACTGATCGTGATTGCTGTAACCGTGTACCGGTACGACCGTACGCTCGTGCGGTCGATCCGGCACTGACGTACAGCAACCCGTATCACAGGGGAGTGTCGCCGTTCTGGGGTCGACCGTCGCTGTCCCGCGACCGATCCGGCAGGAAACGGCAGCCGTCCCCGTGACGGGGACCAGCGGTCCCACCCGGATCGACGGCGTCTCCGAGGGCGTCCGTCACGCGATCCGGGTGCGATATGTCAGCTTTTGTTTCTGTATATATCGATTTTATGCGTATCCGATCGACTGACGAAGCCGGCACAACAGAGGTCCAGTGGGGTTTTCTGACCGGCTGACGGACAGCTACCGAAAATGTGGTTTTCGACTAGTACTCGAGTTTTTACCATTCAGATGTAATTTCTGGCCACGAGAGAGATCCTGGCGTTCCGGGACTGTCTATCCGGAGTGATTACAACTATATGTACGTAACATTGGTCGGCGTGCAGTCCGGCGATTAGTGGTGCTACCGGCGACGCGCCCGCGAGCAGTTCCGGTCCTGCGGGGAGTCGAAGATCGTGTGTGCACAGCCAGCATTCAGTCGCCGGCGTGTGCCGTCAATCGGCGGACGGCGTCACTCGAACGCCGGGACGCCGGTGAGATCCTCGCCGAGGACGAGCGTGTGGATGTCGTGGGTCCCCTCGTAGGTGTAGACAGTCTCGAAGTTGGCCATGTGGCGCATCGGCGAGTAGTCGGCCGTGATGCCGTTCCCGCCCAGGATTTCGCGGGCGATCCGGGACTGGTCGCGGGCCATCCGGACGTTGTTGCGCTTTGCCATCGAGACGTGCTCGGGGCGCATCTCGCCCCGTTCTTTCAGGTCGGCGAGCCGGTGGGCGAGCAGTTCGGCGAGCGTGATCTGGGTTGCCATCTCTGCGAGTTTCTCCTGCTGGAGTTGAAAACGGGCGATCGGGCCGCCGAACTGTTCGCGCTCGCCGGCGTACTCGCGGGCGGTCTCGAAGCAGTCCCTTGCGGCGCCGACCGCGCCCCAGGCGATGCCAAAGCGGGCCTGCGTGAGACACGATAGCGGCCCCTTCATCCCCTCGACTCCCGGGAGAACGTTCGCCTCGGGGACCCAGACGTCGTTCAGGTCGATCCCGCCGGTGATCGAGGCCCGGAGCGAGAGTTTCTCGTCGATCTCGTTGGTCGTGACGCCGTCGCGGCCGGTCTCGACCAGAAAGCCCCTGACGGTGTCCTCGCCCCGGTCGCGGGCCCACACGACCGCCAGGTCGGCGACAGGCGAGTTGGTGATCCACGTCTTGGTGCCGTTCAGGACGTACCCCTCGTCCTCGGGTTCGGCGCGGGTCTCCATCGCGGAGGGGTTCGAGCCGTGTTCGGGTTCGGTCAGGCCGAAACAGCCGACAGCCTCGCCCGCGGCCAGTTCCGGGAGCCACCGCTCTTTCTGTCGTTCCGACCCGTACGCGTGGATGGGGTACATCACGAGCGCGCCCTGGACGGAGGCCATCGAGCGCAGGCCGGAATCGCAGGCCTCGAGTTCGCACATCAGGAGGCCGTACGCGGTCTCGCTCAGGCCCGGCAGGCCGTACCCCTCGAGATTCGGGGCGTAGAAGTCCAGGTCGCCCATCTCGGCGATGACCTCCGTCGGGAAGGTCCCCTCGAGCCAGTGGTCGGCGATGTCCGGCCGGACGGTGTTCTCGACGAACTCCCGGGCGGTATCCCGCACGAGGCGCTCCTCCTGGGACAGGTCTGCCGCCAGGTCGAAGTAGTCCAGCATGGCCTACTGTTGCTGGCCCCCATCAATAGCTCTTTTCCAACGAACGCGGTATGTGGCTGCTCGTGCTGTCGGCCACGGGCCCGCGAGCAACACCGACCCTCCGAGGGGCGAACAGCTCCACGGGGCGATAGCCGGCAGAGTTGTACCGGTTGGTGTAGATCACTCCCGGATCGACCGTACGCCGTCGCGCGGTCGAGCCGGCACCGACGTACAGTGATCCGTATGAAGAACTAAGTGCCCGCGCGGGATGGCAGGAAACATGCGTGTAGGTCGAGCAGTCATAGACCGGCTTGCCGCCGGCGGGGTCGACACCCTCTTTGGAGTCCCCGGAAAGCAGACCCTCCCGCTGAACGAGGCCATCGAGGCCCGCGACGACGTCCGGTTCGTCCTCGCGCGCCACGAGACGGCCGTCACCCACCAGGCGTGGGGGTACGCCCAGGCCAGCGGCGACCCAGCGGGGACGGTCGTCGTCCCGGGGCCGGGCGACATGAACGCGATGAACGGCCTCAAGAACGCGTACAACGACTGTACCCCGCTGCTCCACCTCGCGGTCGAGACGAGCCCCGAGATCCGCGGCGGCGACGGCATCCACGAGACCCCACCCGACACCTACGACAACGTGGTCAAGGAGAACGTTCTCGTGGACAGTCCGGCCGGTACGCTCGTCGAACTCCAGCGGGCCATCGCCGCCGCGCGGACGCCCCCGCGGGGGCCGGTCCGGGTCGGCGTCCCGAAGAACTTCCTCCGAAAGGACGTCCCGCTGGTCCGGCCCGGCACCTACCCGACCGAGGGCGTCGCGGGCGTCGACGGGGAGGCCATCGGGGAAGCGGCGGACCTGCTCGCGTGGGCGGACGCTCCCGTCGTGCTCGCGGGTGGGGGCGTCCGCGCCGCCGGGGCAGGTGCCGAGGTGCGGTCGGTCGCCGACCGGCTCGGCGCGCCGGTCGTCACGACGTACAAGGGCAAAGGTGTGGTCCCGGACCGCCACGGGCTGGTGGCGGGGACGCTGTCGGGGAGCGCACCCCCGGAGCTGTTCGACTGCCTCTCGGCTTCCGACGCCATGCTCGCCGTCGGCACGGACTTCGACGCTGTCTCGACGCGCGCCTGGTCAATCGAGATGCCCGCGGAGATTGTCCACGTCACGCTCTCGCCCGGCGACCTCGGCACCGGCTACGATCCGTCGGTCGGGATCGTCGCGGACGCCGGCGACGCGCTCGCGGCGCTGTCCGGCGCACTCGAGCGGCGCGAGCCCGCGGGTTCGGACGGCCGCGAGCGCGCGGCGGCGGTCCGGACGGCGGTCCGGGAGCGCATCGAACCCCTCCTCGGCGACGACCCCCCGCTGACCTCCGTCCGTGCGTTGCGTGCGATCCGGACGGCCCTCCCGGACGAGGCGGTCGTGACCGCCGACGCCGGGGGCTTTCGCGTCTGGGGACTCAACACGTTCGCGGCAACGGGTCCGCGCCGGTACGTGAATACGGGCTCGTGGGCGTCGATGGGCACTGCCGTCCCCGCCGCCATCGGCGCGCAGACGGCCACCCCCGACACCGGGGTGGTCGCGCTGACGGGTGACGGCGGGCTGTTGATGTGCGTCCACGAACTCCACACCGCCGTCGCCGAGGACCTGCCGGTGACGGTCGTGGTGTTCAACAACAGCGACTATGCGATCATCAGTGAGGCGGCCAGCCGTCGCTTCGCCCTCCCAGAGAAAGCGTACGGCTGGGCCGACGCGCCGCTGGATTTCACCCGGATCGCCGGGGGCATGGGGATGGAGGCGGCCCGCGCGGAGACCCCGGCCGGGATCCGGGAGTGTCTGTCAGCCG
>CAZUVE010000188.1:0-4960 GCA_964623735.1 uncultured Halobacteriales archaeon
CGGCGCCGTTCGTCGCACACGCTCTCTGGACGCTCCGGGGGTTCGAACGGTCCGCCCTCACCCGCCAGACGATAACCGCCGGGCTGGGACTGACCGGTGTCGGGGTCACGCTGGGGTACAACGCCCTCCTGACCGGGGCGGCGACGACCTTTCCCTACGAGGCGTTCGCGCCGCTGGACGGCCCCGGCTTCGGCTACCGCGAGATTGCGGGCTACAGCCGTGTCTACGACCCCGCACTCGCCCTGCGGGCCAACGCCCGCAACCTCGCCCAGTACGTCACGAACTGGTCCGTCGCGGCGCCGCTCGGCCCGCTGCTCGCTCTCGTCGGCCTCGGTGCGGTACTCGGCGAGCGGACGCGACGCGACCCGCGAAAGCTCGTCCTGGCGGGCCTGGCGGCCTCCGTCCCGGTCGGGCAACTCTACTTCTGGGGCACGCTGAACCTGCTCGGTGATCTCTCGGACCCGACGGACGGCCTCATCTCGTTTCTGGGACCGTACTACCACCTCTCGCTGGTCGTCCCGACGGCGGCCTTCGGGGCGTACGCGCTGGTCGCGGGCTGGCGTCGCCTCACCTCGTCCGGGGCCGGAGAACGCGACCACCCCGACCCCGGAACCGTCGCCGCGCTGGTCGTCGTCGGGGCAGTCTTCGTCTTGTTGTCCGCGAGCGCCGTCGCCGCGCCGCTGTCGGCCAACACCGGGGTGACCGACCAGTACGAACGGGCCTACGAACCCATCGAACAGCAGACCGTCGAGAACGCGCTCGTCTTCCTGCCGAACCCCTACGGCGACTGGCTCAACCACCCCTTTCAGGCGCTGCGCAACGACCCTGGCTACGACGGCGATACCGTTTACGCCCTCGAAAAACAGCAGTTCGCGGTGGTCGACGCCTTCCCGGACCGCTCGTTATACAGGTACACCTACCGCGGCGAGTGGCTCCCCTCCGCCGGCGAGGCGGTGACACCCCGCGTCCAAGAGGTCCGCCTCGTTGAGGGCGAGAGCGTACGCCTGGCCGTGACGGCCGGCGTCCCCGAGTTCGCCGAGAGCGTCTCGGCCCGGGTCTCGACGGCGGAGGACTCCGAGGTCACGGCAGCGGCGGTCGACGACGAGATACAGCTGACCGTGACGATGACCGACGGCCGAGCAGTCGTCGACTCGCCGTCCTTCGAGGAGCCCGCGGTCGTGGAACTGGACGGGCGCGAGACGCTCGACGTGCGACTGTTCGTCGCCACCGGCGGCGCCGGGGCCTTCAGTTACGATCTCGTCGTCCCGGTCGAGGCCCGCGAGGGAACCGCCCGCGCGCTCACGCCGCGCCTGGAGGTGTGTCGGTCCCCGCGGCTCTGTGGCGGCGAGGCCGCCTACGTCCCCGGCCACCACCGCGAGGGCGTCACGCTCGACGCGAGGTTCGTCACCGATGACTGAGACGACGCTCACCCGGCGCGACGCGCTCGCCGCACTCGCAGCGGCGGGCGCCGGTGGCGTCGGCCTGGCGGCCATCACCCGGGATTCTCCCGAGGAGAACACGTCCCGCGATCCGGACGAGAGCGCCCCTCTGGGCGCCCACGAGCGCGAGACGCTGACCGCCCTCGCCCGGGTCGTCTATCCGGACAGGCTGGAGGGCGTCGGCGAGTTCGTCCGGACCTACGCCGCCGGCCGTGCCGAGACCCGACCGGAGCGGGCACGGGCCATCGCCGACGCCGTCGCGACGCTGGACGAGCGCGCAGACCGGGCGGAGGGCGCCCAGTACGTGGACCTCTCTCCCGAGCGCCGGGACGAACTGTTGCGCGAGATGGGCGTCGACGCTGTCGACCCGGACCCCGAGGGAATCGTGGCTGCCCGCCTGCGGTACTACCTCGTGAACGAACTCCTCTTTGCCCTGTACGCCTCGCCGACGGGCGGCGAACTCGTCGGCATCGAGAACCCGCAGGGGTTCCCTGGCGGGACCGACAGTTATCAGCGTGGCCCCGACGGGTGACCTGGTCGGCCCACTACTCGGTCAGCGCAGGCGCTCCTCCAGGCCCACCTTCAGGATGGACTTCGCGATGGCGGCCCCGCCCTCGACCGGATCGAGTTTCGTCTCGCCCGCCCGCTCGCGGTACTCGATGGGTACCTCGCGCACGCGGTAGCCGCGAGCCACGGGGCGCATCAGCAGTTCCGCCGAGAGGCCGGTGTTCTCGGTCCACTGGATCTTCTCGACCACCTCGCGGCGGTAGGCCCGCATCCCCGTGGTGGTGTCGTGGACGCGTTCCCCGAGTAACGCCGACGCCAGCAGCCCGAAGGCGCGGTTGCCCAGCCTGTTGAGTGCCGGCATCGCGTCGGCGCCGCGGTAGAGGCGGTCACCGCTGACGACGTCGTAGCCCCCGTTGATGGACGCGAGAAACTCGGGGAGCCGCTCCATCGGGTATGTGTCGTCGCAGTCGGTCGTGACCACGACCGGCCGCTCGGCCGCGAGCAGCGCCGCGCGGACCGCGACGCCGTAGCCCCGGGGTTCCTGTTCGATCACCCGGGCGCCGTGCTCGCGGGCGATCTCCGGGGTTCTGTCCGTCGACCCGTCGACACAGACGACTGCTGCCCGCCCGTCTGTGACGCGCCCGATGTCCGACAGTACCGTCCCTACCGCCTCCTCCTCGTTGTACGTTCCCATGACCACGCTCACGTCGTCGAACGTGAACCCCCCGGCCTCGACCGTTGTCGTCGCCATTACTCCCCCGTGGTCGCCCGATTGACTTTAGTTTTTAGGTTCACCAAAAACCTCACTCGGACGCGTTCGCGAACTGGTCGATCGGGACGCCCCGCCTCCAGTACCGCTCGAAGAGGTCCTCGCCCCAGCTGCGGGCAGGGTCGTGCTCGGCGATGACCTCCGACTGTGCGTCGTAGCTCCCGTCCAGCGTGGGCAGGGACAGGAGCACCTCCGAGCCGGTGACCCCGAGGGCGAAGTCCACCTCGGCGACCCGGGTCTCGATGGACTCGTACCCCTCCTCCGGGACGCTGCTCGCGTCCCGTGCCCGGTCGACGACCTCCTCGTCGAGGACGATCCGCGAGCGGGTCGCGTCGAAGGTCGCCTCGGCGTAGGACTCGACGTAGATCGGCGAGACGACCCGTGCAGTCTCGGCCCGCCCGAGCCGGTCCGATACCTCCTCGACGGCCCGGTTGGGTTCCGTCTCCGGGGCGTGCAGTACGTCCCCGCCCGCGAGCGCGCCGATGCGGAGCCTGAGCGCCCGCGGGAGCGGGGCGGTGTCGTGTGTCTGCAGGTACTCCTCCATGTCCCCGAACAGGTGCCCGCACCGCTCGCGCTGGCGGACCATGTCGGCCACGAGCCTGCCACTCCCCGTCAGCTCCCACCCCTCCTCGGCGGATCTGATCAGCCCCCGCTGCTCGAGTTCGCTCAGGGAGTTGTAGACTGCGGACGTGCTCGCGTCGAGCGTCTCCAGGAGGGACTGGGTCGGAACGCGGCTCTCGCCGAGCACGGTGACGACTTCCGACCGGACCGCCGACGCGGTGACGAACTGGACAGGCTCGCGACCGGACGCCATGACCGACTGTTGGGCCCGACGGACTTAAGTAGTGCTCCACTGCCGGGAGAGACGTCACTCCTGTCTGTCTACTCCCGGATCTTTCCACGGCCGCTGGAATATCTGTAATTACGAAGAATAGTTTTCGGAGAGATAATTTGTGCAATCCGTAAAAGTGAAATTTTTATTGGTTTCCGCGCGATATCATCCGATGCTGCCCCGCAGTGGGGACTTAGTCCCTGCTGGCCGTCGCCCCCGACGGTCCGACGCCGGGCAGCCACCCCAGGCCGTCCCGAACCCACCCACCCCTCAGCCCCTTGGATGGGGTATCGCCTCGATCCGTGCCGGCGGCTCCCGCTGCCGGACGTTTCCTCGACTGTCCCAGCGCCGGCTCGGCCGTTCCCGCTGACCCGCGCGTGTGACGCGGCGGTTGGCCGCACGACCGGGACACGTCGGCGACCGCCGCTCTGGGGTACCGGGGTCGAGACAGCAGTCCGTCAGAGCACTCAGGATCATGGGATCGGTTGTCCCGTTTTACCGGTCCGACCGCACGACGGCGTGCGGTCGATCCGGAAATGGCTCACAACCGACCCTCTCAGGGCTCATCGACCGCCGGATCGGCGTAAACGACACCCCGTTCGGCGTCGAGTGTCACCTCGGTCCCGTCGTGGACCTCCCCGTCGACCCGGGCGTCACAGATCATCGGGACGCCGAGTTCGCGCGCCACGATGGCGGGGTAGCCGGTGATGCTCTCGTGGGCGTCGACGACGCCGGCGATCGTTCCCAGGTCGCCCTCGAACTCGCCGTCGAACGACAGCGGCACGTACAGCACGACGCCGGGTGGCAGGTCCGAGAGGTCGCCGTCCCCGACACGGTACAGCGGCCCGGTGACGTCGCCGTCGACGACCGACCGCCCGGCCGTCAGGCGTTCGGCGGCGACGTGGACCTTGAGCATATTGGCAGTGTCGGTCCCCTCGAGTTCGGTCATCATCCCCGAGAGCACGACGACGGTGTCGCCGCTCTCGGCGATGCCAGTGTCGATCGCCGACTGGACCGCGTTCTGGATGATAGCGTCGGAACTCTCGTAGTGTCTGACCCGCTGGGCGGTGATCCCCCAGGTGAGCGCGAGCTGGCGGCGGATCCGCTCGCTGGGTGTCGCGGCGACAATCGGGATCCGGGGACGGTACTTGGCGGCCTTCCGGGCGGTGTAGCCGGACTCGCTGGCGGCGACCACCGCGGTCGCGTCGACGTCGCGGGCGAGAAAGCGTGCCGACCGCGCGAGCGCGTCCGTCCGGATGTTGTCGGCGGCCGGTACCCGTTCCTCGAGAACCTCGAGGTACTCGTCGCTGCCCTCGATGTAGCGGACGATGCGGTCCATCGTCTCGACGACGGTCACCGGGTGGTCGCCCACCGCCGTCTCCCCCGAGAGCATGACCGCGTCGGTCCCGTCGA
>CAZUVE010000189.1:0-4941 GCA_964623735.1 uncultured Halobacteriales archaeon
CGCCGCCGGGGACGCGGACGTAGGCGTGGACTGCGCCGGCGTTGACGCGGAAGGGGCGGGAGGCGACGTACGGCGACTCGGCGGTCTCCGCGTGGACGAAAAAGAGCCCCCGGGAGAGCGACCCGACGAGCATCCCCTCGTCGTGGTCCATCATGCTGCCCGTGTCGACGCAGACGCGGTCGGCCGTGCCGGTCCGCTCGACGGTGACCACCTCTGCGTACCCGAGGTCGAGAGTCTCGCGGTCGACCGCGTCGCGGACCTCGACGGTCTCGCGGATGACGTCGGGATCGTCCGCGTCCAGGAGGACCGCGTCGGCACCCAGTTCCAGCGTCTCGTAGGCGGTACGGGCCTCCGCGGCGGTCTGGACGCCCGCGACGAGTGTCGTCTCCTCGCCGATCCGCGCGATCAGGTTCTCGAGGGGGATGATCTGCCAGTCCTCGCCGATCACGATGGTGTACTCGGCCTCGCGGGCGACCTCCTCGGCGAAGGTCTCGTAGCCCTCGTCGCGGATGCGGACGTACCCGCCCTTGTGCGTCGACCCGTCGTGGCGGAGCGCAGAGAGGTCGGCCGATCCCGAGAAGTCCGTCGGGAGCGAGACGGTGCCGTCGCCCTCGGCGTCCTTGCCGACGACGGTGGCGTCGGCGTCGGGACCGTCGCGTTCGGCCTCCATGACGTGGACGTCGTCGCCGGCGAACGCCGCGACGTTGACCTCGCCGAGTTCCCGGACGCGGTCGACGTCGGCCTCGTCGACGAGCACCCAGTCGACGCCGGCCTCCAGCCCGGCTGTGATCCGGCGCTTGCGTTCCTCCCAGTCGCCAACCTCGTCGTCGGCCTTGAGCCAGACGGCGCGTGTCATGTGGGGACGCTCGCGGCGGTGTGGCTTGAACGTGGCGGATTCACGCCTCCCCGCGGATCCGGTACGATCACTCCAGGCGGTCGATCGCCTCGCACACGACTGCGTCCGGGCTCGCGTATCCCCGCCGGGCGGCGTAGGCGTCCAGTTCTTCGAGAAGCGAGGGAGGGAGGTCGACCTCGACGGCGACGACAGGGTCGGTTTCGGAGTGCATATCTTCGACGACGACGGTGGTCGGCATAAGTCTGGCGTGACTGTCGGACGCGTGGCTGACGCCCGACGAGACTGATCTCCGACCACGGGACCCGAGTACGCCGCAGTCGGCTGACACGGCAGCCGGAGCCACCCCCACGCCGGACCCGGAACTGGCCGACGCCGCGGTCTCGACCGCAGGTGGGCTGGATCCCGCGGTCCTGGCCGGTGGTGCCTTCTTCTTCGGGGGTGCCTTCGTCCTCTGCCTGCTGTCCGTGCGTGGTACTGGCGGGCCCGGTAGGGCCGGCTGGCGGCCGTACCGGACCGGGAGACGGGGGGTGATCGACCTCGAGAGGAGCGACAGCCGCCGTGTCGGTTGTCTGGTCCGGGACGACGGGAGACCGCAAGGGTTAGTTACCGTTCGGTCGAGGCATATAGCACGTGGCCTCCGATGGAGAAGGCTCTGTGGTATCTCATCGCCGGAACGCGGGGTGGTGAGAACCGCGCTCGCCTCATCAGGTGTCTGCTGGACCGCCCACGCAACCCGAACCAGCTCGCGGAGGAACTGGAACTGGACTACAACACCGTCAAACACCACCTCGACATGCTCGAAGAACACGACGTGGTCGAGCGTAGCGGCGACGACTACGGGGCGCTGTACTTCGTCACCGACCGGTTCGAACACTACAGAGAGACCTTCGAGGAGATCACCGAACACCTGGACTGACCATGGCTATGAGCACCCAACTGCTGGTCGCGGGCGGGCTGTCGATCGTCAACGCCGTTCTCCTGGGCGTCCTCACCGTCATCTGGCTGCGCAACTACCGGACCTTCCGGACACCCCTCGTTCTGGGACTGGTCGCCTTCGCGGCCGTGCTCCTCCTGGAGAATCTCGTCGCCGTCTACTTCTCGTTCAGCATGAACATGCTCTATGCCACTACGCCCGCCGTCCACTCGCTCGTGGCCCTCCTCCGGACGCTCCAGTTCGTCGCTATCGTCATCCTCTTTTTCGTCACCTGGAAGTGATAGTGATTGCTGTAAGTCGTTGCCGGATCCACCGTACGCTGTCGTACGGTCGTACTGGTAAAACAGTCACAACAATCAGTCTCACTCGAACCCGTCGGTCCCCGCCAGGAGGTGCGCGTCGACGACTGCCTCGTCCAGTTCGACACCGAGACCGGGGCCGGTCGGCACCTCGACGTGTCCGTCCTCGATGATCGGTCGGTCCCGTTCGAGCAGGTCCGCCCACCAGTCGACCTCCAGCGAGTGGTACTCCAGCACGTCCGCGTTGGGGACTGCGGCACAGAGGTGGACACACGCCATCGTGCCGACGGGGCTGCAGACGTTGTGCGGCGAGAAGGGAACGTACCGCTCCTCGGCGCGGTCGGCGATCCGCTTCGACTCGGCGAGCCCGCCACACGTCGTCGGGTCGGGCGTGACGACGTCGATTGCGTAGCCGTCGAGCAGTTCCGCGAGCTCGTGGACGCGAAACCGGTTCTCGCCGGCCGCGAGCGGCGTCGCCGTCCGCCGGGCGACCTCCCGCTGTGCCTCGGTCTCCTCCGGGGGGACGACGTCCTCCAGCCACATGAGGTCGTACGGCTCGAGTTTCCGCGCGAGCCGGGTCGCGCTCTCGACCGTGTAGTCCCAGTGGCAGTCGAACGCCAGGTCCGCGTGGCCGACCGCCTCGCGGACGGCCTCGACGACGTCGACCTTGTGGCGGATGGCGTCGTTGGTCAGCCGGCCGTTGTAGGGGTCGGGGTCGTTGTCCCGGGCCATGTCGAGGTCGAACTTGAGCGCGTCGAAGCCCAGTTCGCGGACGCGTTCGGCCGTCTCCGCGTAGGCCTCGGGCGTGTACGCGTCGGCGTCCCCGTACTCGGTGGCGCCGGCCTCGTCGACCGCGTACGCCCGGCCGGCGTGACAGTCACAGTACAGCCGGACCCGGTCGCGGTACTTCGAGCCCAGGAGCTGGTACACCGGGAGGTCCAGGACCTTGCCCGCGACGTCCCAGAGGGCGATCTCGATACCCGAGGCCGCGGTGACGACTTTCCCGGTCGTCCCGCCGTGGCCCGACATCTCCTGGACGACGCGGCGGAAGACCCGCTCGACGTCCAGCGGGTTCTCGCCCCGGAGGAACCGGTTCGTGTACTCGACGAGGTCGGGCACCCCGCCGCCGCGGTACGCCTCGCCGATCCCCGTCACGCCGGCGTCGGTGTGGACCTTCACCAGGTTCCACTCGAAGTTCCCGTCGACGACCGCCGCCTCGATGTCCGTGATCCCGACGTCGTGTCCGGTCGGCCGGTCGGTCGCGTGGTTCGAGAAGTCCCTCACGCCTGACCGGTCCCCGTCGAGTCTGCCGGCATCTCAGACCTCGACCGCCAGCCCGGCGCGCTCGACGGCGTCGCTCGCGCTCGCGCTGTCGTGGACGACCGCAGCGACGGCCTCCGTGATGGCCCCGGGGTCGTCGTGCTGGAAGATCGACCGGCCCATCGAGACGCCCGCGGCGCCCGCGTCCATCGCACCCCGGACCATCTCGAGGGTGTCCTGGTCGGTGCCCCTGCTCCCGCCGGCGATCACGACGGGCAAGCGCGTCGACTCGACCACGTGCTCGAAGGTTTCGGGCGTGCCCGAGTAGGCGGTCTTGATGACGTCCGCGCCGAGTTCTTCCCCCAGTCGGGCGGCGTGGCCCAGGTCCTCGGCGAAGGTCTCGGGGTCGTCGTCGCGGACGTCGTGCCCGCGGGCGTAGGTCATCGCCAGCGTGGGCATCCCCAGCCGGTCGGCCGCGCTCGTGACCTCGGCGAGCCGGGTTATCTGGTCGGGCTCGTGCTCGCTGCCGACGTTGATGTGGAAGGAGACGGCGTCGGCACCGGCGCGCACGGCGTCCTCGACAGTGCCCGTGGGCCGCTTGTCCATCTCGTCGGGCCCGATGGTCGTCGACCCGTTGAGGTGAACGACGTACCCGGCGCCGTTCTTGTTGTCGTGGACGCGGGGCGCGATGCCCCGCTGCGTGAGTACCGCGTCCGCCCCACTGGCGGTGACGGCGTCGATTGTCGACTCGATGTCCTTCAGACCCTTCACCGCGCCCATCGTGACGCCGTGGTCCATCGGGACGATGAGGTGTCGCCCCCCTGTGGCGATGCGTTCTAGCCGTGCGGCTTTCCCTGCTGTCATAGTATGTGAGCGTGTGGCAAGCAGCGTTATGTTCGTTCCGGTTGCGGTCCGGGGTGTGTCCGTCCCGCCCGGTGGCGTCGGGAGGAACTCTCAGCCGCTCCCGGCCTCGATCCCCTCGACCCCGCGCAGTGCCCCCTGCTTCAGTTCCCGCGCCTTCCGTTCGAGGCGCGCCGCAACCTCCTCGGTCGGGTCGTCGTTCCTGTAGCCCTCGGCGACGATGTCGACCAGCGCGCTCCCGACGATGACCCCGTTGGCGCCCGCGCGGACGACGCGCTCTGCGTGCTCGCCGGTCTTGATACCAAAGCCCACCGCCTTGGGCACGTCCCAGTCGGCGATCCGCGCGAGCGACTCCGCCGTGCGGTCGGAGACGTCCTCGCGGGCACCGGTCGTCCCGAGGCGGGCCTGGACGTAGACGTACCCCGAGACCTGCTCGCGCATCCGCTCCAGGCGCGTCTCGGTGGTCGTCGGCGCGACCAGGAAGACGAGGTCGAGGCCGAACTCGTCACACGCCGTCCGGAGCGGTCCCGCCTCCTCTGCCGGCAGGTCCGGCACGACGAACCCCTCGACGCCCGCCTCGGCGGCGCGCTCGACGAACGGCCGCGGGCCCCCGGTCGCGTCGCCGCTCGCGTCCGGGCCACCTCGCGCCTCGCTGTCCCCGTACTGGTAGATGAGGTTGTAGTAGGTCATACAGACCAGCGGGACGTCGACGTCGAGGTCCTCGACGAACT
>CAZUVE010000190.1:0-4900 GCA_964623735.1 uncultured Halobacteriales archaeon
TCCCGGTCGACGACTACCTGGGGGCCGGCGTCCACATCGGCACCCAGCAGAAGACAAAGGACATGGAGCGGTTCATCCACCGCGTCCGGACCGACGGGCTGTACGTGCTGGACGTCTCGATGACCGACAGCCGGATCCGGACGGCGGCGGACTTCCTCGCGAACTACGACCCCGAGCAGATCCTCGTGGCCTCCTCGCGCCAGTACGGCCGGTTCCCGGCCGAGAAGTTCGCAGAGGCCGTCGGGGCGCGCGCCCGCACCGGCCGGTTCATCCCCGGGACGCTCACCAACCCCAAGTACGACGGCTACATCGAACCGGACGTCGTCGTGGTGACCGACCCCATCGGCGACTCGCAGGCCGTCAAGGAGGCCATCACCGTCGGCATTCCGGTTATTGCGATGTGCGACTCCAACAACACCACCAGCAACGTCGACCTCGTCATCCCGACGAACAACAAGGGTCGGAAGGCGCTGTCGGTGGTCTACTGGCTGCTCGCCAACGAGACCCTCGACCGGCGGGGCGCCGAACCCGCGTACGCGCTCGAGGACTTCGAGAGCGGGATCTGAGGCCCCACTTTTTGTCAGCACCGCGAGTAGCGACCACCATGGCCGAAGGTGACACGTTCGTCAACGCCGTACTGGGAGCCGTCACGACACTCGTGCTGACGCCGCTGGTCCCGTTCGCGCCGGTCCTCGGCGGACTCGTCGCCGGCTATCTCGAGGGCGGGGACCGCGACGCCGGCCTGCGGGTCGGCGCCGTCTCGGGCGCTGTCGCCCTGCTCCCGCTGGTTCTGGTGGCGGTTTTCGCCGCGAACGTCTTCCTGTTTTTCGTCGGCGTCTCGATGGGCCCCGGACGCATGCTGGGTGGGCTCGGTGTCCTGGCGCTGGCCGTCGGTGTCGTCATCGTCGCCGTCTACACCGTCGGCCTGAGCACACTCGGCGGCTGGCTGGGCAACTACGTGAAGTACGACACCGACATCGGGAGTTAACCGAGAGTGTTCAGTACGCCACGGACGGCGTTGATAACGGCCCACTTCACCGTGTTGCTCCACGTGAGTCCGCTGATCTTGATCCTGTCACTCTTGATCGCGGCCTGGAAGGCGTCGCCGGGTGTCTCTGAGGCGCTGATCTGTTCGACGGTCGCACGCGACGTCGTCATTTTGATTGTCGCGTCGTCGCGGGGCCCCTTCGAGAGGTCCTCGATCTCCAGCTGGTCGGTCAGCCGGAACGAGACGGTCGCCGTTTCGCCCGTCGTCTCGTCGGTAGCGACGAGATTGACCCTCTCGGCTTTCAGTTGTCCGGAAGCCGGCCCGAGGTCCTGATCGGTGATCTGTTCGTTGTACGCCGGGACCATCTGGGACGCGTTCTCGTACATGCTGTCGGCCCACGCCGGCTGTTCGCTCTGTGCGGCAACGCCGGCCGACGCGAGACCGAGTCCGACGAACACTACCACCACGGCGGCGACGGCGCCGACCGACAACTGTGACAAGCGCAACTCACGCATTACTCGCTACTAGTCCTCACGAAACATAAGGGTAATTGCCACAGACGGCGGGCGTTCCCGGACGTTTCGACCCTGATCCGGCCGTGGTCTTCTCGCCGGCCACGAGCGTCCCGTCCTCGGCGACCGCTTGCGCCGTCATCTACGGGTCTCGACGTACTCTTCGGCCTGCTGGCGGAGGTGCGGGTGGGGGTTCGCGACGGGACGACGGTCGGTGACGCGGTCGAGTGCCTCGTCGGGCGAGCGGCCGTCCCGGGCGGCCAGTGCCGCGGTCGTGACGGCCACGCTCCGCGAGACACCGGCAGCACAGTGGACGAAGACGGTCCCCTCGGACGCGAGCAGTTCACGCAGGGTGTCGACCGCCTCCGCGAAGTCCCCGTAGACGTTCGTGTCGCCGTCGACCAGCGGGACGTGGTGGATCGCCACGTCCTCGGGGTAGGGCTCGTCGGGTCGGCTCCGGGAGACGTTCAGGACCGCCGCCACGTCCCGCCGCTCGAACGCCGCGTGGTTCCTGGCGTCCATGATGTCCCCGAGATGGAGACCGGGTTCGACGCGGTTCATCGGATCTGCCCCTCCGTAGGTACGCCACGCTAATCAGTTGACACGGATTGCTGTCCGTCGAACACCCGACAACTCGACAGTGACACTCCCACGGGAGGACGACCGACACCTACACGGGGCTCGACCGCACACGGAGGCGTATGGTCACCTCGAGTGCCCCGGGGAAGGTGTACCTGTTCGGGGAACACGCGGTCGTCTACGGCGAGCCGGCGGTCCCGTGTGCAATCGAGCGGCGGGCTCACGTCACTGTCGAGGAGCGCGCCGGGGGTGTGCGGGTCCACGCCGGCGACCTCAGCCTGGACGGGTTCACCGTCGAGTACGACAGCGACGTCGCCGGCCGGCCGGACGTGGCTGTCCCCGACTCGCTGATCGAGGCCGGGATCGGCTACGTCAACGAGGCAATCGCGCAGGCCCGCGACGCCGCCGGCAACGAGGCGGTCGGGTTCGACGTCACGGTCGACAGCGAGATTCCGCTGGGCGCGGGCATCGGTTCCTCGGCGGCCGTGGCGGTGGCGGCCATCGACGCCGCGACGCGCGAACTCGGGGTGGAACTGTCCCGGGAGGAACTGGCCGACCGCGCCTACCGGGTCGAGTACGAGGTCCAGAACGGGCAGGCCTCCCGGGCGGACACGTTCTGCTCGACAATGGGCGGGGCGGTCAGGGTAGAGGGCGACGACTGCGCGACGCTGTCGGCCCCGGACCTCCCCTTCGTGATCGGGTACGACGGCGGCGCCGGCGACACGGGGGCGCTCGTGGCGGACGTGCGCGACCTCAGGGAGTCCTACGGGTTCGCGGCGGACACCGTCGGGGCCATCGGCGACATCGTCCGGCGGGGCGAGCGCGCGCTCGCCGACGGCGACACCGAGGGGGTGGGGCGGCTGATGAACTTCAACCACGGCCTGCTGTCGGCACTGGGCGTCTCCTCGCGCTCGCTCTCTGCGATGGTGTGGGCCGCCAGGGACGCGGGCGCGCTGGGGGCGAAACTCACCGGCGCCGGCGGCGGCGGGTGCATCGTCGCCCTGGACGAGACCGAGGAGACCGCCACCGCCCTCGAGTACACGCCGGGCTGCCAGGAGGCGTTCCGGGCAGCACTGGACACCGACGGCGTCCGCGCCGAGGAGCAATGACGGTCGTCCTCAAGCTCGGGGGGAGCGTCATCACCCGGAAAGACGAGCCCGAGACCGTCGACGGGGAGGCGCTCGGGCGTGCCGCCGGAGCCGTCGCCCGTGACCCGCCGGACGGGGGACTCGTCCTCGTGCACGGGGGCGGGAGCTTCGGCCACTACCACGCCGACAGACGCGGCGTCTCCGCCACCGACGGGAGCCGGGACGCCGAGGCGCTGGCGGCCATCCACGCCGCCATGACCGACCTGAACGGCGCCGTCATCGACGCCCTCCACGGCCAGGGCGTCGGTGCGCTGCCGGTCAGGCCGCTCTCGCTCGCCCACCGTAGCGACGACGGTCACAGTGGACTCCGGGAGAGCGAGGGCGACCGGAGCGGTGACAGCGGGGCGCTGCACCTGCCGACCGGGAGCGTCGCCGCGATGCTCGCGGAGGGGTTCGTGCCGGTGCTCCACGGGGACGTGGTCGTCCACGGGGGGAAAGGCGGGACGATACTCAGCGGGGACGAGGTCGTCGTCTCGGTAGCGCGGTCGCTGGGCGCCGAGCGGGTGGGGGTGTGCTCGACGGTCCCGGGCGTGCTCGGCGCCGACGGGGAGGTCGTCGACCGGATCGACTCGCTGGGCGACGTCGCGGGTGCGCTCGGGGCCAGCGACGCGACGGACGTCACCGGCGGGATGGCCGGGAAGGTCCGGACGCTGCTGGACCTGTCCGCGCGGGCACACGTCTTCGGGCTGACCGACCTGCCCGCGTTCCTGGCCGGCGGGGCGCCCGGCACTGCCGTGGGCGGCGCCGGCCCGTAGCAGCTGCGCGGAACGGACCAGAACGGAACGAAGCGCACGGTTTTTATCGCCGGACGTTCAAGCGTAAGGTATCCGAGTATACGGCCGCCCGAGGCACGCGGTGTGGCGGCCGGCGAGCGCGCCGCGCGGGACCCCGCAGGGGTCGCCCGCGCACCGTGGCGCGTTCGGGACGCGGTTCCGGTGACACGACAGTCGCGGATTCCCGGCAACTGCCGGACCTCCGGGACGTCGGGGAGTCGGCCGGTTCCCGTGGCGTGCGAGCGTCCGCCGGCGGCCGGCGTGCCAGCGGGTGGTCTCCTCGGCGTGATACCATGGAAATCGAAATCGCAACGATCGGAGGCTACGAGGCAGTCGGCCGTCAGATGACCGCCGTCCGTGCGGGCGAGGACGTCGTCATCTTCGACATGGGGCTGAATCTCTCGAAGGTACTGATCCACGACAACGTCGAAACCGAGCGGATGCACTCCCTGGACCTGATCGACATGGGCGCGATCCCCGACGACCGCGTCATGTCCGACATCCAGGGTGACGTAAAAGCAATCGTGCCCACGCACGGACACCTCGACCACATCGGCGCCATCTCGAAGCTCGCCCACCGCTACGACGCGCCGGTCGTGGCGACGCCGTTCACGATCGAACTGGTCAAACAGCAGATCCAGAGCGAGGAGAAGTTCGGTGTCCAGAACGACCTCGTGAAGATGGAGGCCGGCGGGACGATGCGGATCGGCGACCGCACCGAACTCGAGTTCGTCAACGTCACCCACTCGATTATCGACGCCATCAACCCCGTCCTGCACACGCCGGAGGGGGCAATCGTCTACGGGCTGGACAAGCGCGTCGACCACACGCCGGTCATCGGCGATCCCATCGACATGGACCGGTTCCGCGAGATCGGCCGCGAGGGCAACGGCGTGCTGT
>CAZUVE010000191.1:0-4874 GCA_964623735.1 uncultured Halobacteriales archaeon
CCCTCGATGTCGGCGACCAGTTCCTGCTTGGTCTGTTCGGCCCGCTCGCGCTCGTGGCGGGCCAGCAGGTCCGTCGAGGGGTAGCGCTCGGAGAGTTGCTCGATGACCGACCGCGGGTCGGAGGTGGCCGGGAGTTCGATCGTGATGCGGACCTGCCGGCCCTCGGCGACGATTGCAGTCGTCTCGGCGCCGCGCTCGGCGAGTTCCGAGACCACCGGCGGATCGCCGACTTCGAACTCGACGACCCCCTGGCCGTCGCCGTCGCTGACGAGGGTTACGTCGTCGATACCGGGGTGTGCGCGGGCGGCCTCGACAACCTCGTTGGGATCGGCCCCGTCGACGACAAAGAGCATCACGACCGAGCCGTCGTCCTCGTACAGCGACCCCTCGTAGGTGAGCGTGCAGTCGAACTCTGCGGAGAGGTCGCTGAAGAACAGTCTCTCGTCGGCGATGCCGACCTCGATCTCGACGACGCTGTCGGAGGTGAGGATACGCCGCCCCTCGATGGCGTTGATCGCGACCGACGCGGCCCGCGCGAGTACGTTCAACACTGCGAGTTCGCGCTCGTCGAAAGCGTCTCGCTCGGTCGCGGCGACGGTCAACACCCCGTAACTGGTGTCGCTGTAGACCAGCGGGAACGCCGCGACAGCGCCGGGCTGTTCGAGCAGTGTCGTCCGGTGGACGTCCGCGAGTCGGGCCTCCGCGGTGTCCTGGACGACCTGTGGCTCGCGGGTCTCGGCTGCCCGCACCACGGGGTCGTCGGTGCCGAGTTCGAGTTCGGCCTCGTCGGGGAAGGACCCACAGGCCGTCGTCGTCGGCGAGAGGGTCTCGGTCCGCAGGTCGACCTGCGAGATCCAGGCGCAGGCGTACGGCTCGACGCTGAACAGCCGCTCGCAGACGGTCCGTTCGACCGCCTCGCGGCTGTCGGCCTGCAACACCGACTCCATGACCTCCTGGACGAGGCCGTCGATGCGGGACATCAGGTGTTCGAGTTCGCGGCGCTGTTCGCGGGCGTGCAGCTCCGCGAGCTTGCGCTGTGTGATGTCGATGTGTGCGACGACGACGCTACCCTCGTCGTGGTCGGGCAGCGGCGCCGCGCGCATCAGGAACCACCGCTTCTCGTCGGGCGAGTGGCACGGATACTCCAGCGTGAAGACACCACGTTTGCCTTCGGCGACTGTCTTGAGGCCCTCCAGGGCCTGTGCGGCGTACTCGTCGGCCTCGGTGTCGGTCTGATCGAAGTAGTTGACCCCGACCAGCTCGTCGCGCTCCTGTGGCCCCACGCCCGCGAACTCGTTCCACGCGCGGTTGGTAAAGAGGATTGTCCCCTCCTCGTCGAGGACCGCGATGTTGAACGGGAGTGTGTCGAGCGTCAGGCGGGCGAGCGAGTCACGCTGGATCATACAAGACGTCGCACAGTTCGATAGACGGGGCTATCCCGCTTAAATGTGCCGGGACGGGGCGTTTCCGGATTCGAGCGCCCGCTGTGTTGCGGTACGCGGAGTCTTACACGCGATAGTTCCCAAAGAGAAGCGGGAGGCTCTCGTTTCGTTCGCGGTAGTGTCTCTACCGGTGACTCGTCGGACCGATCACTCCACGACGAACCGCTCTTTCTCGGCAACGGCCTCGGCCTCGGCGAACTCGCCGCCGCCGACCAGTCCCCGCGCGGCCCGCTTGCCCCACTCGACGGCCGGCTGTGTGAACGTCTCCACGCCGTACAGCTCCCCCGCGAGAACGCAGGCCGCCTCCATGCTGTACAGCAGGTCCCCGACGCCGCGGGCGTCCAGCCGGTCGATTTCCACCCGGACGTTCGGCCGTCCGGCGGCCGCGAGGCTCGCCTCCGTGGCCTCGAACTCGGCGTCGAGCAACTCTCCCAGTCCCGTCCCGCCGAGGTACGACAGGGCAGCGACGTCCGTCTCCGGGATGTCGCGCTCGGGTCGTTCGCGGGGCCGGACGAGCGTGACCAGCTTGTCTCGCGGGCCGGCGCGGTACAGCTGTAGCTGGGAGTGCTGGTCGGTCGCACCCAGGGCGCGGGCGGGCGTCTGCCCGAGGCCGTCCTTGCCGAGGCTCTCGGCCCACAGCTGCGCGAACCACTCCGCGAACGGCTCCAGCCGCTCGGCGTAGGGCATCACTGCGTTGACCGCGGCGCCGCGGGCGTCGAGCGCGTACGCCACCGCGCCGTAGGCGTACGCCGGACAGTCGTACAGCGACCCGGACAGCCCGTCCATCGCCGCCTGTCCCCCCGCCAGGACTGCCTCGATGTCGTGTCCCTGGACAGCCGCGGGGACGAGCCCGACCGCCGACAGTGCCGAGAACCGCCCCGGGACGCCCTCCGGCACGTCGAGGACCGGCAGGCCGTGCTCGTCCGCCAGGTCGCGCAGTGGCCCGGAGCCGCCGGTCGTCACGACGGTCCGGTCTGTCCAGTCGACGCCCGCCGCGTCCATGGCCTCCCGGACGACGAGGAAGTTCGACAGCGTCTCGGCGGTCGTTCCGGACTTCGAGACGACGTTGACCGCCGTCTCCGCAAGCGGGAGCGCCCCGAGCACTGCCGCTGCGTCCCCGGGGTCGACGTTGTCCAGCACGTGGTGGTCGACGTCACTCGGGCCGAGCGCGGCCGAGACGGTGGCGGCGCCCAGCGCGCTGCCCCCGATGCCGACCGTCAGGACTGCCTCGCTGTCGGCGACCGGCTCGACCGCCGCCCTGACGCTGGCGGGGTCGGCCCGCTCGGGCAGTGTCAGCGCGGCGTACCCGAACTCGTCGCCGGCCATCCCGTCGCTGACCCGCTCGTGGGCCGCGGCGACCCGGTCGTCGAGACTCTCGAGCGCTGTCCCGCCGATCCCCGGGTCTGCGACCGCCGACAGCGCGTTGCCGATATCGACTCGCATACCCGTCGGGTCGGTAGGCGGGGAGTTAGGTGTCACGGCTCCCGAACAGGACCGCGCCGCTTTTCCTCGAACCGGCCGAACCTCCAGCGATGAGCGACGATACGAGCGCGGCCGCGGCCGACGAGGACGCCGGCGCCGGGTACAGCGGCGTACTGGGGACCTACCCGTACGCCTTCCGGCAGAGTCCGTCGCGGCTGTTCCGCAGCTACGCCCTGCTGGGCGGGGTGGTGACGCTGCTGGTTGCCGTTCTGTTCCTCTTCGCCGTCATCGGCGTTATTGCCGAGACGGCCGGCACGGCCGGGGGAACGTTCTCGTTCGCCCGGGCGTTCGTCATTCTGCTGGGGTTTCTGGTCGTGTTTCCCCTGATGGCACCGGTAATACTCGTCGCCCGCCGGCGCCGGCGGGCCGGGTCGACGGCCGCGTACGACCGCGCGATGGCCGCGAGCGGCTACTTCTTTCTGGCCTCCCTGTACCTGGGGCTGCTCCCGACGACGCCGCCGGAACTCCGCGGGGACCCGCCCGCTGTGGTCGCACCGGTCGTCGAGACCCTCTACGGGTTGCCGGCGGCCGCGGGTGCCGTCCCGCCACTGGCTGCCGTCGTCGTGGGCTACCTGCTGCACCGCCGGTACCGGTGAGACGCCAGCCTTTTCGTGAGCCGGGGGCTACCTGCAGCCGATGGAATGGCGGTGCGAGTGGTGTGGCAAACCCCACGAAGAGGACGACCCTCCCTGTGACAACTGCGGCCACGGGAGCTTCGAGAAGGCGGTCGTCCAGCAGACAGACCTCTCGGAGGGTGACGGCGACGGGCCCGAGTCGACCACCGTCTGGGTCTGTACCGAGTGCGGCCGGACGCACACGAAACACTCGCCGCCCTGCAGCCGGTGTGGGAACCACAAACTCGTGCGCGAACAGCAGTACATCGACGACGCCGAACTCTCCGCGCCGGGCTACCTCGACCTGGTGACGCCGCGGTACCTCGCCGGCGTCGTCGCCGTGCTCGTGCTTGCCGGCGCCTTCGTCCTCGGGGTGACCGGCGTCGTCTACGTCCCCGGCCTCTCGCCGGGCCTCCCCCCGGTTTCGGACGTTCCTGGCGACGCCGAGACGGCCGGCGACCGCTCGCTGGCTGCCGTCGAGGCGGCCTACCTCGAGGAACTCAACGACCGCCGTCGGGAGGCCGGCCTGTCGACGCTCGACCGGAGCGAGGAGGTCGACGAGGTCGCCGAGTTCGCCAACCAGCGCGTCGTGAAGGACAGATACGGCGACGGCGACCTCCCGGACGGCGGTCAGATCAACGACGCTCTCTCTGGGACGTGCCGTTCCGGGCGCGTGACACCAGTGTTCGTGACGCTGGACCGCGGCGAGGGGCTCGACGCCGTAGACTCGGACGCGGCGCTGGGCGAGGCGCTCGTCGACAGGCGGACCGCCGAGGGTGACTTGGCCGAGGCCGGGCAGTCGCTCGCGGGCCTCGATGTCCACGCAGCCCCCGACGGAACGACGTACCTGACACAGTTCACCTGCTAGCCCCGCACGAACACGAGGGCGTCCTCGCCGTCGTTGTAGTAGCGGGGGACAGTCCGGCGGTGGTCGAACCCGTGCCGGCGGTACAGCGTCTGTGCGCGCTCGTTGCCCGCCCGGACTTCGAGTTTCACCGACTCGGCGCCGCGGGCGTCGAGCACCCCGAGAGCCCGTTCGAGCAGCCGCGATCCGATCCCTTCGCCACGGCGCTCCCCGCGGACGGCGATGTCTTTCACGTGACCGAGCGGCCGGCCGTGGTTGGACACTGCGTCGGCGACGATGTACCCGACCACGGCGCTGTCCTCGGCAACCAGGAACCCCGGTTCGCCGAGGTACTGCTCGAAGGCGCCGAACGGCCATGGCTGTGGAAACGCGGCCTGCTCGATCCGGTGGACCGCGAGCAGGTCCGCACGCTCGGTCCGCCGGATCCGCGTCCCTGTCCCCGGTCCGACGACTGTGGTCACGTCCGGGGGT
>CAZUVE010000192.1:0-4857 GCA_964623735.1 uncultured Halobacteriales archaeon
CGCCGAGCGCGAGCAGCGAGAGGAAGACGAGTCCGAACAGCGCGGCCAGCAGGCCGAACGAGACACCCCAGCCCGCGACGTCCGCGACGGCTCCGACGACCGCCGTCCCGGACGCGCCGAGCAACAGGTAGACCGTCCGGAAGACGCCGAACCCCGTCCCGCGGTCCGCGGCGTCCAGCCCGTCCATCGTGCGGGACTGGAGCACCGGCGTCCCGCTCATCGACACGCCGGCGAGGACGACGCCGGGAACGGCCGCCACGGCCGCCACGGCCGTGGCCCCGGCGGCGAGCAGACCGAACCCGGTGACACCGGCGGCCGCCTGGACCGCCGCGGTCGCGTCGCGACCGACGCGGTCCGAGAGCCACCCGCCCAGCGGTTGGCTGACGGCCGAGACGGTGAAAAAGGCGGCAAAGAGCAGGTTCGCGTCCCCGAGCGCGAACCCGTAGTGTTCGACCAGGAACGTCGGGAGAAAGGCCATCGCGGCCAGTTCGGCGAACTCGACGAGCGTCATCAGAACGGTCGTGTTCCGCGTGTGCGGGCGGGACAGCACATCCCGGAACGTGTCGGGGTCGAACACCACCGCCAGCGACGCGTCGGGATGGACCGGCTCGGACGCCGTCGTCCGCCAGAGGAAGAGCCCGGCCACCACGACAACGAGAGCGCCCCCGACCGCGACTGTCGGCCGCCAGCCGTACCGGACGGTGAGGACGGCGGCCGCGACGGGGGCGAACACACCGGCGACCTGGCCGCCGCTGCGGTGGGTTCCGATGGCGCCGCCGAACCCCTCGAAGGCCCTGGTCAGGAGCGCTGTCGCCGGATTGTAGTAGACCCCGGCGCCGACGCCCAGGCCGACCACCGCGGCGACGAAGACAAGAAACGTCGGCGCGACCGCCAGGGCGAACGTCGCGCCGGCGGTGATTCCCAGCGCGGCGAGCACGACGCGGCCCTCGCCGTACCGGTCGGCGAGAACGCCGCTGGGGAGTTGCAGGAGCGCATAGGCGACCCACATCCCGGTCATGGCGGTCCCGATGGCCCCGCGCGAGACCGCGAACTCCGCGATGAGCAGCGGGACCACCGGCCCCACGATCACCTGTGCGAACCTGACGGCGAAGTAGGCCCCGACACAGATTGTGAGCACGGTGTACGGGCCTTTCCACCTGGCTCGTGCCGCGACGGCGGGCCAGCTATCTCGCATCGGTCCTCTCTACCCCTTTCGGGGGCGTCCGACGCGGGTATAAATTCCGGTGGGACTCGTACTGATTGCTGTAACTGTGTACCGCTACGAACACAGTCGTGCGGTCGGACCGGTGAAGCGGTACAACCGACCCTATCACTCGGTTCGATCTGCCGGCCGGATCGGCCCTCGCCGACCGCCGACCGCGACCGTTCACGGCGTCACCTACAAGCGGCTCTCGCCCGAACGGGGGTGTATGAAGGTCATCGCTACCGTCGGCCCGTCGGGGTCGGGCAAGACGACGCTCGTCGAACGGCTGGCCGACCGCCTGAGCGAACGCGGCAGCGTCGGGACAATCAAACACCTCGACTGCGCGCCCGACCTCGACATCGAGGGGACGGACACGGCGCGCCACCGGGCGGCGGGTGTCGACCGGACCATCGGCGTCAGCGACGGCGAGTGGTTCGCGACCGGCACCGACCTGACGCTCCGGGAGGCCCTCGACCGCCTCGCCGTCGAGTGTGAGTACGCCGTCGTCGAGGGGTACAGCGGGGTCGACCTGCCACAGATCGCCCTCGGGGGGCGCGGCGGCGAGGACGTCCGCCTCTCGGCATCCGACGCCGACGCCGTCGACCTGGAGGAGGCGGTCGCGGTTCTCGAGGAGACCGACCCGTACGAGTGTCTCGAGTCGCTGGTCGCCGAGGTGAAAGCCTCGCCCAGAGAGGACCGCGCCGGCGCCATCGCGACGTTCACCGGCCGCGTCCGCGCGAAGGAGGGACCGGACGACGACCCCACGGAGTACCTCGAGTTCGAGCGCTACGACGGCGTCGCACAGGAGCGCATGGCGGCGCTCCGGGAGGAACTCGAGGCTCGGGACGGCGTCCACGAGGTCCGCCTCCACCACAGGACGGGCGTCGTCGAGGCGGGCGAGGACATCGTCTTCGTGGTCGTACTCGCCGGCCACCGCGGGGAGGCCTTCCGGACCGTCGAGGACGGCATCAACCGACTCAAGGCCGAGGTACCGCTGTTCAAGAAGGAAGTGACCGTCGACGGGACGTTCTGGGCACACCAGCACGAAGTCTAACGTGGGCCTGCTGTAGACCAGTCACACACTGGTCGACGGAACGGTTGGTACAATTCGCCGCGTCACGACCCGGCGAATATCTATCAGGGACTCCGTCGACCAGTATGGGATCGGTTGGAAGCCATTTTCGGATCGACCGCACGACAGCGTACGGTCGGACCGACAAAACGGTACAACCGACCCCATCAATCGTCAGGCCTCGTCGGCCTGCAGCACCTCGATCTCGACCTCGGTCGCGTCGACGCCGAGGCGGGCGAACTGTGTGCGGACGTGTTCTTTCGCGGCGTCGATGGCCCGGTCGCGGGCCTCGAACCCCCGTGGCAGGGGCTCCTCGAACGCGATGTTGAGTTCGCGGTCGCCGACCTCCTGGGCCTGACCGCCGCTCTCGACCTCGTAGAAGCCGTCACAGACCCACGTGTACGGCGCCGACTCGTCGGGCGCACCCCTGAATGTCGGCGCCCGCTCGCCGGGTTCGTAGAGCGTCCCCGTGAGTGCCGTCCCCGCCGCCCGACCGCGGATGAGCAACATACCTGTTACTACGGCGGATGTGGATAAAAACGCCGCGCACTCCCGCTCCGGACCCCCGAGGTAAAAACGACGAGCGGGTGTGACAGGTCCTCGCAGATCCGGAGTAGTTACTATACGTAACCGCCCGTCTGTCCAAGTGCGATGGCAACTGAAACAGTCTCGCTGGAACGCGAGTCGCCGGAGCACATCCAATCGACAGTCAGTTCGATCAAGACGATGCTGAAAGTCGGCGCCGTCTTCGCGGTCGTCGGCTACCTGCTGATCGGGATGGCGCTGGTCCTGGAGTTGACCCAGTTCCACCCACTGTTGGAGACGTTTTTCGCTGGCAATCCCGAGGTCAGTCTCGCCGGCGGTGGGTCCGGCCTCCCCCGTGACGCCGCCACGAGCGCCCAGCTCGCGGAGATCCACAAGTTCCCCTCGACGCTGCTGTGGCTGAAACTCGGCGGTATCGGCCACATCCTCCTGGGCATCTTCGTCGCCCTGGCCGCGATCATCCGCGCGCTCGCGCTGATGCCCCACCGCCTCAGCTACGAGATGGAACGCACCCAGGGCTAACCTGCCGACTTCTTTCCACCCGGACGTGATTCGCTCAACTCCGCCCGTCACAGACTCGGAGTATCGCGGGCTGAACTCACTGATCTGGTGTCGTGGCACCTGACAGAGTCACGTCCGGGTGTATTTCATCCGGGCTCGACCCGGACGTACGTCCACATCGCCCGCAGGCTGGCGAGGATCGCCACGACGGCGGCCGAGGGCGGGACTCGCAATCAGAGAGGCGTTTGTGGGCCGGTCACACACCCGTCGTGCGAGTGGTAAGGGAGACACACGGGGGAAACGCGTTTGTCTCCCCGCGGCGTTGTCGCGGGTATGTCCGACCTCGGGGACTTCACCGAATTCGACGGTGACGACAGCGCCGACGTGGGGGAACCGTCCGACGCCGGCGACAGCGACGGCAGCGGCGGCGACGGCAGCAGGGGGGAGTTCGCGGCCTACGACGCGACGCCCGCCGGGCGCGACCGCGGGATCGGCGTCCTCTCGGCCTCGGAGGGGTTGCGCATCGACGAGGACCCCGACGACACGCGGTTGCGGGCGTACGTGACCGTCGGCAACCGGGAGGACGTCCGCATCGGGACGTACCTGCTGGCCCCCTACCCCGGTGCGGGCGCGGAACGGCTGTTCTGCCGGATCACCGGCCTCGAGTACGCACAGGAGTACCGCGCCGACGACGCTACCGAGATCCACGCCCGCCGCGCGATGCGCTCGCAGGGCATCGACGAGCAGGACTTCAAGCTGATGGCGACGCTGGAACCCGTTGCGATCCTCTACCGCGAGGGGGTACGCGCCTCGGACAGCGGAGTAGCGAGCGAGTCAGATCCCTCCGATCGCGCGAGCGACAGCGAGCAGGCGGCAGAGCCGCGGGCCGGCAGCACCCTCAGGCGGCGGATGACCGACCGCGTGCCCAAGCCGGAGACAATCGTGCGCCGCGCCGACGACAAGACCGACATCAAGACCGGGCTGAGTATCCCCGGGGAGGGCGTCTTCCTCGGCCATCTCGCGGTCGGGGGCGAGAAGGTCCGGACCGCGGCGGACCCGCCCACGATCGACTACCGGCTGAACGACGACTACACTGACGGCGACCCGCTGGTGTTCCGGCACACGCTCGTGGCCGGCGGGACCGGGTCGGGCAAGACCCACGCCGCCAAGAACGTCCTCCGGCAGTATCTCGCGGCGGACCGCGCCTACCCGGTCGAGACGGGCAGCGACCGGACGGTCCGTCCGGCGGTGGTCGTCTTCGATCCCCAGGACGAGTACGCCCAGATGCACGACGACGGCGACGCTGGCGCCGACACGGTACGCCGGCTCGATTGCGAGGCGGTCGTCCACGGCGGCCACGACGATACCATCGCCCTCGTGCCCGAGGTGGGCGGTGCCACGTACGCCGCCAGCCACCACCGCGCCGAGCAGGTCCCCTTCACGATACCGTTCGGGATGGTCCACGACAACCCCTGGCTCGTCGCCGGCAGCGGCCTCAACGACAACCAGTACACGGCGCTGGTGAACGTCCTCCTGC
>CAZUVE010000193.1:0-4837 GCA_964623735.1 uncultured Halobacteriales archaeon
CGCCGATCCGGCCGGCCCACGCGCCGGTCGCGTTGACCACGTGGTCGGCCCGGATCTCTTCCGTGCCGCCCTCGGTCCCGTGGACGCGCTCGCCCGACCCGGAGTCGTGTTCGACCTCGAGGCCGACCACCTCGCCGTCCTCGACGAGCAGGTCCGTCACCGTCGAGTGGGTCTCGATCCGCGCGCCGTGCTCCCGTGCGCTGGCGGCGTTCGCGACCACCAGGCGGAACGGGTCGACGGCGCCGTCGGGCACCGTGATCGCCCTCTCGACGTCCGTTGCGAGGTGGGGCTCCATCGCGCGTGCTTCCTCGCCGGAGACGACCTCCGCCGGGATGCCACACGCCTCACAGCCGCGGAGTTTCTCCTCGAAGTACTCCTCGGAGTCCTCGGGACGCTCGACGAAGAGCCCGCCGGTCATCTCGACGCAGTGGTCTGCGATCTCCCGGAGAACGCGGTTCTCCTCGATACACTCCCTGGCGCTCTTCGGGTCGGCGACCGCGTAGCGGCCGCCGCTGTGGAGCAACCCGTGCATCCGCCCCGTGGTGCCGTGCGTGAGATTGCCCTGTTCGACGAGGGTCACGTCGACCCCGCGCATCGAGAGGTCCCGGGCGATTCCGATCCCGGTCGACCCGCCGCCGATAACGGCGACGTGTGGTACGGAGGGCATACGTTCTTGAGTATTTCGTCACGCATCAACTTTACTTTATCGACACCCCCGGATACCACAGTAAACTCTTCGTCGCCACGGCCCGAGAGACGCGACGCGACGCGGTCGATCCGGCAACGACTTACAGCGATCCGTACGACTCGCAGCAACCTGTATCAATCCGGATTTTCGCGGCGTCTCCGGAGAGGATAGCACGTATCGGCCGGAGTGCAGCAAATCTTTACCACCAGCGCCGACGCGTGAATAACATTTATTACGGCCCGTCCAGTTGTACACCAGCACAGCACGGCGCCAGAGGGAGTGCCGTCGGTGGAGGACACGCACATGCCAGACACCTACGTCGGCGCGATCGACCAGGGGACGACCGGCACGCGGTTCATGGTTTTCGACCACGGCGGGCGGGTCGTCGCCGACGCCTACGAGAAACACGAACAGATCTATCCGGAACCCGGCTGGGTCGAACACGACCCGGGGGAGATCTGGGAGAACACGATGGCCGTTGTCGGGCGTGCCCTCGACAGGGCCGGCCTCGACGCCGGGCAACTGGCGACCCTGGGGATCACGAACCAGCGCGAGACGACCGTCGTCTGGGACGCCGAGACCGGGTCCCCGGTCTACAATGCCCTGGTCTGGCAGGACCGCCGGACGACCGACCGGATCGAGAACCTGGACGCTGACACCGTCGCGTGGATCCGCGGCAAGACCGGCCTCGAGGCCGACGCCTACTTCTCGGCGACGAAAGTCGAGTGGCTCCTGGACAACGCCGACCCGATCAAGCTCCGGCGGTTCCGCCCGGCCGACGTCCGGGCCCGCGCAGAGGCCGGCGAACTCCTGATGGGCACCGTCGACTCCTGGCTCGTCTACAACCTGACGGGCGAGCACGTCACCGACGTCTCCAACGCCTCCCGGACGATGCTCTACAACATCCACGACCTCGACTGGGACGAGGAACTCTTAGAGGAGTTCGGCGTCCCCGCGACGATGCTCCCGGAGGTCCGCCCCTCCAGCGACGAGGCCACCTACGGGTCGACCGACCCCGACGGATTTCTCGGCGCCGAGGTCCCCGTCGCCGGGGCGCTGGGCGACCAGCAGGCGGCGCTGTTCGGCCAGACCTGCTTCGACGAGGGCGAGGCCAAGAACACCTACGGGACCGGCTCGTTCTATCTGATGAACACCGGTACCGACGCCGTCGAGAGCGATCACGGCCTCCTCACCACCGTCGGCTTCCAGCTCTCGGGCGAGCCCGTGCGGTACGCCTTGGAGGGTGCCATCTTCATCACTGGCGCGGCCGTGGAGTGGCTCGAGGACGTGGAACTCATCGACGACCCGGCCGAGACCGCGAAGCTGGCCCGCTCGGTCGACTCGACGGAGGGTGTCTACGTGGTGCCGGCGTTCGCCGGCCTTGGCGCGCCCCACTGGGACGGGCGTGCACGAGGGACGATCGTCGGCATGACCCGCGGCACCCGGCGCGAGCACATTGTCCGGGCGACCCTGGAGTCGATCGCCTACCAGACACGGGACGTCGCCGAGGCAGTGGAGGCCGATTCCGGCGTCGAGACGACGGCACTGCGCGTCGACGGCGGCGCCGTCAAGAACAATTTTCTCTGCCAGCTCCAGTCTGACATCATCCAGACCGACATCGTCCGGCCGGTCGTCGACGAGACGACGGCGCTGGGCGCGGCCTACGCCGCCGGCCTCGCGGTCGGCTACTGGGACACCGTCGACGAGCTCCGCTCGAACTGGCGGGTCGACGAGGAGTTCCGGCCGGCGATAGACCGTGACCGCGCCGACAACCTGTACAGCCGGTGGGACGACGCGGTCGACCGCGCCCGCGACTGGGCACGGGAGGAGCGATGACGCCCGGCCCCGCCCTGTCGCGGGCGCGACCCGGCTGTTCGGGCCGCGACCCGCCGAGTCCTGTCGGCAGCCAGCACAGTCCGGCGTCCCGGTCCGCACTCCCGGCGGACGGACGGTCCCGGTGACAGAGGACACATGGACATCGACGCGCGGATCGAACGGCGCCGGCGCCGGGACGACCGACACCGGCTGATCCGGGACTACCGTTCCCTCTCGCCGGTCGCCCACGTCGACGAACCCGCCGGCCGCGGGCCCGCCCTCGAACGGGTGCTGGACCACCTCGACCCCGCATTCGACGGCCGGCTGCCCCCGAACGCGTACGTCCACGGGCCCTTCGGCGCCGGGAAGTCGGCCGTCGTCACGGCCCTGTTCGCCCACCTCCGGCGCTTCTCGACGGAGACGCGGTCGGTCGTCCACACGAGTACCCGGGCGCCCTCGCGGACTGTGCCGGAGTTCGTCTACGTCGACATGCGCCGGCAGGCCAGCGACTTCGCGTTCTACCACAGTGTCCTCGACGCCCTGGTCGAGGACCCGGTCCCCGAACAGGGTGTCAGTACGGGGGAGCTGCGAGCCCGCCTCCGGGAACTCCTGGGGGAGTCGCGGGCCGGCGTTGTCGTCGGGGTCGACCACGTCGGCGCTGGACCCGGCGGCAACGGGCTCGTCGAGCTGTTCGCCGGCCTCCCGGGCGACGCGAGCTGGCTCGCCGTGGGCAGGGCCGACCCCGGCGAGACGGGGTTGACCGGGTACACGGAGACGTCGGTCCGGGTCGACCGCTACCGGCGACAGACCCTCGTCGACGTGCTGACGGCGCGGGGCTCGGAGGGTCTCGCCCGGGGGGCGCTCGACCACGGGCAGGCCCGGCGGATCGCCGACTGGGCCGACGGGAACGCACACGACGCGCTCCTCGCGCTGTTCGTCGCCGCCGACCGCGCGGACCGGGCCGGCCGGACCCGGCTCGGGGAGGCCGACGTCGACGCGGCGCTCGGGGAGGTGCCCAGCCCCGCTGTCTCGCTGGGCCGGGTGCTCGCACTCCCAGACAGCAAGCAGCTCGTCCTCCGGGCGCTCGTCGACCTCGACGCGGCCGAGCGCGAGTCCGTGGCCGCGACGGCCGGGGCGGTCGGTGCCGACCCCGGTGTCGACCTCTCCCCCGGGACGATCGAGCGGTTCCTCTACGAGATGGCAGAAGACGGGGTCGTCGAGCGGGTCCGCGCGGAGACACGGGACAGGAAGGGACGCCCGCCCAGCCGCGTCGACCTGCGGTTCCCGCCGACCGCGTTCCGCCGGCTGTACGACCTCCGGGAGTAGCGGGCGTCGACCGCGGGACTGATGAGGCGACCCGCCGAACTGACGGCCATGACGCTCGACCGCCTCCCGGAGGGATGGGTGGTCTGGAGCGACGAGGCCACGAAAATCGTCCTCTCGTTCCGGCCAGACGTGTTCGACACGGCCGCGTTCCCCCCGCCCTGCCTCCCCACCATCTACGTCACGAAGGGCCGGCGCTCGCGCCGCCCCGGGCGGAACAACCCGGAGCCGGAGGATCCCTGGTACGTGACCCTCTACCTGGAGCCGGAGGTCGAGCGCCCGGCAGAGAGGTACGACAGCCGCGACGGGGCCACGGCCGGGGCGGCGGAGCTGGCCCGACGGTTCGCCGAGGGCGAGGTCGACTACCGCGGGCTCTACCAGGTGCCCCGCCCGGAGTACCTGGCCAGGCTCGACGAGCTGACCGGACGGGAGACTTAATCCGCCCCGGGTCCTACTGCCGGCGATGGCTTCGGTCACACTCATCGGGACCCGGCTGGCGACCGAGGGAACGGAGTTCGTCTACCAGGGCGAATCCAGCGACTGCGAGGGGTGTCCGTACCGCAACCAGTGTCTCAACCTCACGGAGGGCCGCAGATACAGGGTCCTCGACGTCCGCGAGAACGCGAACACGCTCGAGTGTGCGGTCCACGACACGGGCGTGACGGCCGTCGAGGTGGAACCGGCACCGGTCCGGGCGAACGTGGCCTCCTCGAGTGCGTTCGCCGGCAGCAAAGCCTCCCTCGAGGGGCCCTGTCCGCACACGGACTGCCCGAGCCACGAGTACTGCGAACCGCAGGGTCTGGATTTCGACGGCCGGTACCGGATCGAGGACGTCCTCGGGGACCCACCCCACGACTACTGCATGCTCGACCGCGACCTGACGCTCGTGGAGTTCGCCCCGCCCGAGGACGCCTGATACGGATCGGTGTAAATCATTGCCGGTCCGACCGCACGACGCGTGCGGTCGATCCGGCAATGGCTCACAGCCGACCCTGTGACTACCCGCGGCAA
>CAZUVE010000194.1:0-4782 GCA_964623735.1 uncultured Halobacteriales archaeon
TGCTGGTCTCGGGCATGCTGAACATCGGCTACTTCTGGCCGGTCGTCTACCAGGCGTTCTTCGAGCGTCCCGAGGACCACGACGAGAAGCCGCTCGTGGAGAGTGCCCTCGGCGGTCGCTCCGGTTCCGGTGCCAGTGAGACAACCGCCTCCGACGGCCCGACGGCCGTCCGCGCCGACGGTGGCTCCGGCGAGACGGACGACTCGAGTGCCGACCACGACCACCACGGCGGCCCGCCCGCGGGCGGGTGGGATCGCCGGGGCTGGCGCGGCGGGGAGTCGACGTGGTTCATGCTCGGGCCGATCCTCGCGAGCGCGTCCGGCGCCCTCGCGCTGGGTGTCGCGCCTGCCTTCTTCGTCTTCCTGCAGATCGTCCAGGAGGTCGCGGCGAACGTGGGGGTGGTCCTGTGAGCACCCTCACCCTGGTTCCGCCGGGGCTGGTGGTGCTCGCGGTGGCGTTCGTGGTGGCGTGGACCTCGCGCCGTGCCGGACACGCGCTCGGGTTCCTCGCGACCGGCGGCACGGTCGTCTGGGCCTTCCTCGTCCCGGCCGGCCAGTACCTCCAAGTGATGTTCCTCGGGTTCGAGACGGTCCTGTTCAACGTCGACACTCTCTCGCGGCTGATGGCGCTCATCTTCGCCTTCATCGGGGCGGCCGCCGTCGTCTACTCCTACGCGACCGACGCGGACAGCCGACAGACGGCGTTCGCGCTCGCGTACGTGGGCACCAGCCTCGGTGCCGTGTTCGCGGGCGACTGGCTCACGTTCGTCTTCTTCGTCGAACTGATGGGCGTCGCCTCTACACTGCTCGTGTGGACCGACGGCGGCCGGGCGGTCCGTGCGGGTTTCCGGTACGCGCTCTGGCACGGCCTCGGCGGGAGTCTCATCCTCGCGGGGATCGTCTGGCACTACGTCGAGGTCGGGTCGTTCCTCTTTGGCGCCGCGGAGGGATTCGCGCCGGGCGTGCCCGCGGTGCTGTACGCGCTGGGCTTTGGCGTCAACGTCGGGTACATCGGCCTGCACGTCTGGCTGCCCGACACCTACCCCCGTCCCCACATCGCCGCGAGCGTCTTCCTCTGTGTGTACACGACCAAGACTGGCGTCTACGGCCTCGGCCGGGCGTTCCCGGACGGGCACCTCTGGATCGCGTACATGGGCGGGGCGATGGCCGTCTTCGGCGCCTTCGTCGCGCTCTTGCAAAACGACATGCGCCGACTCCTCTCGTATCACATCCAGTCACAGGTCGGCTACATGGTCGCCGGCGTCGGAATCGGGACGACGCTGGCCTTCTCGGGGGCCTTTGCCCACGTGTTCAACCACATCCTCTACAAGAGCCTCCTGTTCATGTGTGCGGGGGCGATCATCTACCGGACAGACACGGAGAACCTGAAGAAACTGGGTGGCCTCCGTCGGGAGATGCCGCTGACGATGGTCATCTTCGCGGTCGCCGCGCTCTCGATCGCCGGGTTCCCGGGGTTCAACGGCTTCGTCAGCAAGGGCATGGTCGTCGGGGCAGCCCACAAGGAACACCTCGACGCACTCTGGTACATCCTCCTGCTGGGCGGCGTCGGAACGTTCCTCTCGTTTATCAAGTTCGGCTACTACGCGTTCTTCCACGGCGAGGCCAGACAGACCGTGCCCGGGCGGGAACTCGACACCGGACAGAAAGTCGCGATGGGGACGGTTGCGACACTGTGTGTCCTCTACGGGCTGGTTCCCGGGACGCTGTTCGCGCTGTTGCCCGGCGCGGAGGCGGGCGCCTACGCCGCGCTGGGGGACGCGAGCAAGTACACCGTGTTCACCGTCGACCACCTGATCGAGGGCTTCGGCCTCGCGGCGCTCGGACTGGTCGGCTTTGCCATCCTGCGAAAGCCACTCTCGAAGGTGGGTCGTGTCCCCGACATCGACTACGTCTACAACCGCGCGTCCTTCTACGGGACCCGTGGTGTCGTCGTCGGGGTGACGGAACTGTACGCGGCTGTCGACCGCGCCGTTGTCGCGGTCGCGGACTGGACGACGTGGGCCGCCGGTAATCCCGTCGTCGTTCTCGCGCAGGTCGCGCCGTGGGCGCTTCCGGAACCCGACCGGGCACGGGCCAACGGCGCCGAGGAGTTCGATCCCGAACTCCAGGCCAACATCGGCCGGGCGACGCTCGTCGTGGTCGCCGTGCTCGTCGCGGTGCTCGTCGTCCTGTTCGTCTTCCTCTGACCGGCGTCGGTCCTGAGGGCCCCCCGGGGCGGAGACGGAACGGAGTAGCGTACTGCCGGGCGAGGCTCTCTGTCCGTGGTCCGTACACGAGCGGACACCCGGGACCGACGACGGTCGGCACTCGTCGTGTCGGACTCGAACAACGACGCGGCCGGATCCCGGGGTTCCGTGTTCGTCCAGCCTCCGCCGGGTTCCACTGTTCCGAGCCGGACACTCACGGATGTGTTCGGCGCCCCGGACCACCACGCTGAAGCCGGTCTGGACCCCATGGCCAAGTATGTACACGGGCAAGCGCGAACGGCCGTGCTGTCTGTGCGGCGACCCCGAGACAGCCCGGCGCCTGGACCTGCCGCCGCGGGCCCTCGCGGCGATGCGCTACAGCGACCGCGTTGCCTGGCGGGACGTCGTCGGCGACGTCTCGGTCTACTTCTGCGAGTCGGACTGGGAGACGGTCCGCGAACTCGTCCTGGAGACGGGACTGAACCCCATCGGGCGGTGTAACGCCGCCCGCGCCGACTTCGACCTCCGGGCGGACTTCGAGGCGCTGACCAACGCGGACCGCGACCGCCAGGACCACCGCGCGAGGGAGCGGGAGACACTCGCCGCCGCCCGGGAGACAGTCGCCAGATTCGAGAACGGCGGCGACCCCGAAGAGCGGGCACTGGTCGAAGCGCGCGTCGTCCAGTGGACCCTGGCAGACCTCCGGGCGGAGGCCGAACCCGGCGAGTGACAGACAACGTACCCGCGAGGGGAAAGTTACGGATAGTATATATTAGCCACCGATATTTAAGTTCGAGGGCGCGGCCAGCCACGGGCATGGCTGACGCGAGGCTCGAACTCGCGGACGCACCGTCGGGAGACGCAGACGGCGGGGGGATGGTGCCCCCGCCCTTGCCGCCGGACGACCCGGAGGCGTGGTACGCGCCGGACGTGCAGGACCAGTACGAGGTCCACCCGGGCGTGGTGGTAACAGTCTCCAGACAGGGAACGGAGTTCGCCTACGACGTCCGCGAGCCGCCGCTGACCGACGCCGACGAGGAGGGACTGGCCCGCGTGGAGTCGTACTTCGCGGACGCACACCTCGAGCGGCCACGAACGCGCGAGGGCGCCGTCGAGGTGATGGAGGAGGGGTTCAGCCCGAAACACGAGCGGGTCATCGACCGGGTGGCCGACTGCTCGCACGCCGCCCGTCGCCGGGTCGTCTATCACGCTCTGGCCGAACTGGCCTGCCTGGGCGACCTGACCCCCTACGCCCTCGACGACGCAATCGACGTCGCCGACGCGGACGAGGAGGGAGTCGTGGTCCACACCAGCGACTACGCACCCGCGGTCACGGACCTGCCGGCGGACCCGCGGTTCATCGAGCGGTTCGCCAGCGAGCGCGTCGAACGACACACCGTCAGCTTCCACGAGTTCGAGATTCCGGTGGTCCTCTACCGCGAGAACCTGCTCGGCAACGACCCCTTCACGACGAAGTACGCCGTCCGCGAGCCGGACCTGCTGCCGGGCGACGAACAGCTCATCGCCGAGTGCAAAGAGCGCCTCTGGGAGGCGGGCGTCGACGGCGTCATCGAGGACGAGACCGGCTTCGTCCGCGAGCGCGCCGAGGAGTTGCTCTCCCGGCGACTCCGCGGGCACAACACCCGCGCCTGGCTGGACGCCGTCACCTACAGGATCCGGGACGCCCTCTCCGAGTACGGGCTCGTCGTGCCGCCCGTCGGCCGCCGCTTCGCCGACGACCGCCTCTCGGACCTGGTCTACTACGTGTTGCGCGACTACGTCGGCTACGGCCAGCTGACGGTCCCGATCCGCGACCCGATGCTGGAGGACATCGAGGCCAACCGCGTCGGCGAACGCATCAAGGTGGTGCCGCGGCCCGAAACCGGCCACGACGAGCGCGTACCCACCAACCTTGCCTTCGAGAAGGAACAGCCCTTCGTCAACGTCGTCACGCAGCTCGCGGCGGCCGACGGCACGGAACTCAACGCCAGCACGCCGAGCGCGAAAGTGAACATCACACTGGACGGGGCGGCGGGGAGCGACAGCGACGCGCGCGAGGCCGGCGAGAAGATCCGCTGTGCCGTCGCGCTCCCGACTGTCAGCGAGGACGGCCCACACATCTCGATCCGCAAGCAGTCCCAGAACGTGATGACGCCGACCGATCTCGTTCGAACCGACAGCGTCCCGACCGAACTGGTCGCGCTGCTGTGGATGGTCTACGAACACCACGGTGTCGTGCTCTTCTCCGGACCGACTGGAGTCGGGAAAACGACGCTGATGAACGCCCACATGCCATTCATCGGGTTCAGCGACCGGCCGATCAGCATCGACGAGGGAAGCCGGGAGGTGCGTCTGCCCCACGAGACGGGTGTCTCACTGACCACCCGCGACCACGAGAGCGACTACAAGCGCGTCTCGATGGCCGACCTGATGACACAGTGTAACTACCTCAACCCGGACGTCGAGGTCATCGCCGAGGTCAACACCGGCGAGAGCTTCGAGACGTTCGCAGAGACGCTCAACACTGGCCATGGCCTCATCGGCACGACCCACGCCGCGGATATCGAGACACTCGT
>CAZUVE010000195.1:0-4781 GCA_964623735.1 uncultured Halobacteriales archaeon
GCAACGAGTACATCCAGCGCAACGAGCCCTGGAACCTCGTCGACGACGACCCCGAGCAGGCCGCACAGGTCATCCGCGACTGCGTCCAGCTGACGAAGGCCTGCGCGGTGCTCATGCAGCCGGTCATGCCCAGCAAGGCCGAGCAACTCTGGGACCAGCTCGGCGAGGCGGGATCGGCCGCCGACACGGACCTCGGGGCTGCGCTCGAGGCACCACCCGCGGACTTCGACCAGCCGACGGAACTGTTCGCCCAGGTCGAGGACGACCACGTCGCGGACCTGAACGAGACGCTGCGCGAGCGGGTCGCCGAGGCGAGCGAGGGCGACGAGAGCGACGGGGAAGCCGAAGGGGAGGAGGACACGCCCGACCTCGAACCGCTCGCAGACGGGCGGGTCGGCTTCGAGGACTTCCAGGAACTGGACATCCGGGTCGGCGAGATTGTCGCGGCCGAGCCCATTGCCGAGTCGGACAACCTGACGCGCCTGGAGGTCGACATCGGCGTCGAGACCCGGCAGGTGATCGCGGGCATCAAGGGCCTGCACGACTCGGCCGACGTCCGCGGGAAGCGGTGTGTCCTGCTCGCGAACCTGGAGAAAGCAGAGCTGTTCGGCTACGAGTCCGACGGAATGGTGCTGGCCGCCGGCGAGGACGCCGACCTGCTGACCACACACGGCGACTCCGAACCCGGGACGACGGTCCGGTGACCCGGCCGGCTGGGCTCGAGGCCGGGACTCCCGTCAGGACTCTCGTGCGGATCGCTGTCTCTGTTTCCCGGGACGTCCGTCCGACGGCGTACGGTCGAGCCGGCACCGACACACAGACAGCAACCCGTACCACTCATCGCGTCGGTGTAGCCGGCGGCATGGCCCGTCACGACCGGCCAGCCTTTTGAGGCCGGAACGACAACGGGAGGTATGGCAGCCAACTCTGAGGACCGGGAAGGAAACGACGGCGAGGAGTGGCGCTTCTCGCTCGAGGACATCGAGCGACGGCACGTCGAGAACGCAGAACCCGACGACGTGGACGAAGACGGCGGGAACGTCGCGGGAGACCTCAGCCCGGACGACGAGGTCGAGGCGGGCGACGTAGACCTCGAGAACGCCCTGTTCGTGCTGTTCGGGATCGCGCTCGCTGTGCTGATGTTCGCGGGGTTTGCGAACGTCCTGCCCTGACCGGAGACCGGAAACGAAGTATTCACTACGGGCGGTTGCCAAGGCACGGGCATGGATACCGACAGGGACGTGTCCCGGCGTGGCTTCCTCCGTGCGGCCGGCACCGGCGTCGCCGGGGCCGCAGTCGGCGCAGGCACGACGGGCACCGCCGTCGCGCAGGAGGCCCCCTACGACGGGTACCTGAGCGACGTCGACAACTTCGGCGGGACGACCGCCGACATGACCGGCCAGGACGAGGTCACAATCGCGGTCGGCGCGGAGGGTAACGGCGGCGGCTTCGCGTTCGATCCGCCGGCGGTCCAGGTCGATTCCGGGACCACTGTCGTCTGGGAGTGGACCGGCGCCGGCGGCCAGCACAACGTCGTCGACGAGACGGGCAACTTCGAGAGCGACCTCGTCGCGGAGCAGGGGTTCACGTTCGAGCACACCTTCGACAGCGAGGGTGTGGTCAAGTACTTCTGCCAGCCACACAAGGCCCTCGGAATGAAGGGTGTCGTTGCCGTCGGTGACACTGCCGAGGAAGGCGGTGGGGGCGGCGATGGCGGTGGTAGCGGCGGCGACAGCGGGGGCGGTGACGGCGGCGATGGCAGTGGTGGCGACACCGGGGGCGGCGACAGCGGGGGCGGTGGCGGCGGCCAGCCGGACTTCGGCGGGTACCTCGACGACGTGGGCAACTTCGACGGATCGGTCGTGGACGCCAGGGGGCAGGACGAGGTGACCGTCGAGGTCGGCGCGGAGGGCAACGGCGGGAACCTCGCGTTCGACCCGCCGGCGGTCCGCGTCGACAACGGCGCGACGGTCGTCTGGGAGTGGACCGGCGAGGGCGGTTCGCACAACGTCGTCAGCGAGGACGACGCCTTCGAGAGCAACCTCGTCGCAGAGCAGGGGTTCATCTTCGAGCACACCTTCGAGGAGGACGGAATCTACAACTACTTCTGCCAGCCACACAAGAGCCTCGGAATGAAGGCGTCGGTCGTCGTCGGCTCCGACTTCGCCACGGTCGGCGGCGAGGAGGGCGGCGCCGGCCCGTCGGACCTCCCGGGCAGTGCCAAGACGCTGGGCGTCGCCACCTCGTTCGTGCTGGTCGCGACGCTCGGCCTCGCGTACGTGTTCATCAAATATGGAGGAAGTATTGACGAAACTAACACACCGAGAGAGTAGCAGATCCGAGTGGTCTGTTGGTCCGTCACCCGATACAGGTGTCCCTCATCCATGCCGTTGTTCGTACGGATTGCTGTGACTTTACTGGTCGACAGAGTCCCTGATAGATATTCGCCGGGTCGTGACGCGGCGAGTGCTATCAACCGTTCCGTTGACCAGTATAAAAACCCCCCTGGGACAATACAGGGGGACGACAGGCGCAGGTAGCGGTGCGACGGGGTCCCGTGTTCCAGGTGCTCTTTATTCGATGTCGGGACCCATGAATCTCTGTGCGCGGTGGGCACAAGAATACTTGTAATAATGATATATCCGTCAATGTAGATGAGGGGGTCTGTACGGACTGGTACCCATCGGGGCGGGGCAGTCGTTCCCCTCGCTAAACTGAGACGAATTGTCTCACGAATGAACGGGGGCCGTCACGATCTCGGTCGGATAGCTCCCTCGAACAGCCCCGTTCTCGCTCTCAGAATCTATTGACTGTGAGTCAGCGGTTACATGGCGTCGGATCGGGGACAGGGACTATCGGGCGGGCGCAGGTGACCGCTGGCAGAGCCAGAGTTGTCCTGCCCGCCCCGCAGTATGGTGTGTTGAGGGTTACGACTCCACCGACATCTGGGGATTCCGCTAGGCTCCCTGCGGGCCCCGTCTAATACGGATTGGTGTAAGTCACTACCGGATCCACCGCACGACTGCGCGCGGTCGTACCGGTACACAGTTACAGCAATCCGTCTAATGCCTTCGCAGGAAATACAAACAGCGGTATTTACAACCGACCCTATGAGGAAGCATGGCTATTTCCCTCGATAGGACGCGAACGTCCATGTGTGGGGCGTCCCAGCAGTCCCACATGGAGGTCACCGTCTACGGCCCATTGCGGGCGACGACGGGCACGAAGACTGTCACGGTGGACGCCGACCCCGAGACTGTCGAGGACGCTCTGACCGCATTCTTGGAGGCCTACCCCGGTGCCGCGTCACACTTACTGGACTGCGACGACGCGCTTCGACCGAGCGTGCGGGTACTGGTCGACGGTGATACTGCCGGTCTTGACGACGACTGTCCAGCAGACGCGGAGGTGCAGGTGTTCCCGGCAATGCGCGGGGGATGAAAACACAGTCGTACGAGCCAGCGATTCCACGGTGATTGCGGTAACTTGTACCGATTGCTGCAACTGTGTACCAGTACGACCGCACGAGGCGGGTAGTCTACTGACACATCCGTACAGCACCGCCTCTCAGAGATCGTACTGCTCGCGGGCCACATCGGCGAGGTCACATCCCTCGAGGAGGTCCATCGGGGCGAGCATCGACAACTGAACGACGCCGGGTAGGCGCGCGATCTCGACGCCGCCGGTGAACGTACACCGGGCGCGGACCTCACCCTCGCTCATGCCGAACAACGTCCCGGCACGGGCGAAAGCGTTCTCGGTCGCGTCGTTGATCGTCGGGCCGGAACCGATTATCTGGATGGGTGCGGCGTCTTTGACCTCGTCGACGCCGTACTGGTCGGCCAGTTCCTGCCCTGCTGTGCGGTCCTCGTCCGTGTAGGGCTTGGCGATGTCTGGTAGGTCCGCCTCGTTGGGGAGTAACAGTGGACCGTCGATGTCGAGGTCCTTGATGACCTCGACCGCAAGTTCGGTCCGGCCGCTGACGTCGGTCGTGTGGAGCGACAGTTCGCCGTCGCCCTGGTTGGCGTGCAGGTCACCGACGTAGAGGCCGGCACCCTCGACCTCGACGGGACAGACGAGCGTCGCGCCCGGCCGAACGTCGTTGGAGTCGAGGTGGCCGTCGGTGCGGGCTTCGAGTGCCGCCTCGTCGCCAAGCCCCCAGTCGTGCTCGGCACCGATGAGGAACTGGCCGAAGTCGCCGGCGTTGTGGGAGTCTGGTAGTTCCACGGAGGGGGTCGTGCCGATGTTGCCGATGAACGGCTGGAGGTGGCCAAGTGTCCCCGGCACCTCGTCTGGCTTGTAGAGGAGGATGGGATGCTGGCGGGAGTTTTGCGGGAGGGCCATTGCCTCCTGGGCACGCTCGGCGAGGTCGGTCGCGCCCTCCTCGTCGACGGTCAATCCGACCGTGTGGTCGTCGTCGAAGGCGACGGTGTACCCGAACTCGAAGGCGAACGAGGAGGCGTTAGCGCCACATTCCGCGCACGTGACGGCATCTTCGCCGATACCGTCGACGACGCTCTCGGGCCATTCAGTGCCACACTCCGGACAGCGGTGGTCGACGAATGGGTCGTCGCCGAAGGCCTCATCGCGCTCGGCCATGCTCCCGGTGCTTGTAGCGATACTGGTCACCTCCACGTTCTTGATGCGGACGACCAGCGCGTCACCGGGTTCGGCATTCTCGACGCGGATAGGTCGGGTGACCTCGTGACCGCCGCGGAACTCTGGTGTTATCATCGGCCCCCAGCAGGCCGGTGGCGTGTGTGTCCGGACGGTTCCGCCGT
>CAZUVE010000196.1:0-4569 GCA_964623735.1 uncultured Halobacteriales archaeon
CCAGACCACGGCCCGCTCGCGTCGTCTGTCCGGTTCGGGCGTCACCTCGGCGAGCTCGGCGTCGCCGGGCCAGGTCACCAGGAGCGTGGTGTTCGGGTCGAGGAACAGCCCCCGGAGCGCCCCGCCGGCGCGGAGGCGGTCGTCGGTCGCGGCGAAGCCGTACCACCGGAAGCTGTACTCGACGACGCCGTACTCGCCGGTGAGTTGCGTCCGGAACGCGTCGACCGAGACGTTCTCGACGACCATCGTCCGCCCGGTCGCGTCCTCGGCCTCGGTGGCCATCGCGCGGACCCGCCGGGCGAACGGCTCCCGGAACGCCGACCGGTTCTCGCGGATCCGCTCGCGCGCCCGCTCGAACCCCTGTACGTCGGCGGGTTCGTCCAGCCTGACCCGGTGCTGGACCGTCCACTCTGCCGACCCGTCCGGCCGGAGCGCCACCTCGATCACGACGCGCTCGGGCTCGACACCGTCCGCCGTCGCCGCGGCCACCCCTCCGGCGGCCGGCCGCCCGTCCCCCGTCTCGGCCTGCGCACCCGCCGCGCCCGCGACGAGCGCCGCCGTGCCGACGAGGATCACGGCGAGCGCGGGTCCCCACCCGGAAACTGTCATTGGTCGAGTATCATCTACGTTGATATTAAATCTCCGCCCGCGTTCGCGAGGCCGGCCAAAGAGTGACGGGGACCGCCGGGGAACGTGGGGTATGGTCGACGTTCGGGCCGCAGTACCCGCCGACGTCCCTGCCATCCGGCGCATCGCACGCGAGTCGTGGCACGCCGCCTACGGCGGCTTCGTCCCCGAACCGGCCATCGAGGGGACGCTCGCGGAGTGGTACAGCGAGGAGACCGTCGAGCGGGGCGTAACCGACGACGGTATCGTCTACCTCGTCGCTGAAAAAGAGAGCCACGACGTCGTCGGCTACGCGAGCGCGACAGGAGGGGACGAGAACGGGGCTGCGATCCTCACGAGCGTCTACGTCGTCCCCGAGCGGTGGGGCGAGGGGATCGGACCCGCGCTCCTCGAGGGCGTGACCGGGCGACTCCGCGAGCGGGGGTTCGACCGGGTGCGGGCGACGGTACTGGCTGACAACGAGGTCGGCGCCGCCTTCTACGACCGGCGGGGGTTCGAGCGCGTCGCCGAGCGTGCGGAGGAACTCGGCGGCGAGCAGTACGAGGCGCTCGTCGTCGAGCGAGGGCTGTAGCTCGGGCGGGTCAGGCCTCCCGCAGGTCCTCGACGGCCTCCGCGCGGATCGCCCCCGCAGCAGCCTCGTCGGCCCGCCGCACAATCTCGGCTGCCAGCGTGGCGGGTTCGACCGTCGTGCGTGGGGTATGCGAGAGGACGATGTGCGCGAGTTCGACCGGCAGGCCGGCCGCCGCGACGGCGTGAACACCGTAGTAGGGGTGGCCGAGCAGGTCGCCAACCGGCGTCTCGTCCATCCCGTCGAACTCGTGGAGTTTGGAGACGTCGTGGACCAGCGCTCCGGCGACGACGGTATCCAGCGAGAGGTCGGCCCCGCGGCGCTCGACGAGCGTCTCCGCGAGGCCCGCCGCGCAGGCAGTCACGTCACGGACGTGGGGGACGAGCCACTCGTCAGCGAGGCCGAGGTCGCGCTGTGCCGGCGGGAACCACGGGACCGCATGGAGGTCCTCCACGCCGGTCTCGGCTACGGCCGTCTCCCAGGTCTCGGCCACGCCCGCCCGCAGGTCGTCGTCCTCGATGTGCTCCAGTTCCGGGAAGGCGTCACGGACGTCTGTCACGCCCGCCCGTTCGCGGGCCAGCGGCAAGAACGCCGGTGGTTACTGCTCGTGGCCGGGCAACCGTGCGCGGTACGACTGCCGGCGGTCCGCAACCACGGACTCGGCCCACTCGACGGCCTCGTCGAACACCTCGCTCGGGTCGTCCTCGAACTCGAACGAGCGGATGTACTCGGCGTCCTCGTCGTGGCCGCCCAGCAGGTGGGTGTCGCGCTCGACGCCGCTCGGGACGAGGCGCGCGAGGACGTTGTGGTGGGCCCTGGCGGTCTCGTACTCGGTCAGCCGGGCGGAGGCGTCCCGGTCGACCAGAACCGAGAACCGCGAGATCATCATGTACGTGGCGGCGTGCTCCTCGGGCAGTTGCTCGTCGGCGCCCGGCAGGTCGTCGGCGACGGTCGCCTCGTAGCCCCGCTCCCGGAGTTGTTCCTGCAGGTCGGCCATCTCGGTGCCGCTTCCGGTTCCCAGCAGCAAGACGGTGTTGTCGATGGTCTCCAGGACCGTGTCGAGCGCGTCGGCCAGTTCCGCGAACGTGTCGTCGTCCTCTAGGGCGCCGAGGTAGCCCGCGTCGGCGAGTCCGCGGAGGGTCTCGACGTGGGCCCGGAGGTTCTCGCGTTCCTCTGGCTGGCCCCAGTACTCGCGCATCTTCGGGCGGTCCTCGATGGACTGGACGTCCAGCGGTTCGTCGGCGTGCCTGATCGCCTCGAGGGCCGCCTGTGCGCTCTCGACTGTCGAGAAGTAGGTGACCGTCTCCTCGACACACACCTCCAGGACGTCCCGGTTCCGGGAGAGCACGAGGTCGATCTCGCCGTCCCGGAGCCCCTGCTTGACCGCCTCGTCGCTCGCGAAGTCGTCGAACGTCTCGACCTCGAAGAAGTCCTCGTAGCCCTCGACCGGCAGGTCGACGACCGCAGTCCCCGAAAGCGGGATGGGCTTGCCGACGGCCATCTGGGCTTTCTGGTAGGCCTTCCCGAAGGTGTCGGCGGTGCCCATCACCTCGCCGGTGGATTTCATCTCCGGGCCCAGGCGCGGATCGGAGCCGGGCAGCCGGTCGAACGGGAGAACGACCTCCTTGACCGACACCTGGTCGGGGATCTGCTCCTCGTAGCCCAGTTCGTCGAGCGAGGCGCCGGCCATGACCTTCGCCGCGATCTTGGCGATGGGGACGCCCGTCGCCTTGGAGACGAACGGCACCGTCCGCGAGGAGCGCGGGTTCGCCTCCAGGACGTACACTTCCTTGTCCTTGACCGCGAGCTGGACGTTCAGCAGGCCAACCGTATCCAGCGCCCGGGCGATCTCCTCGACAACCTCGCGGACGCGGCGGTTGACCTCCCGGCCCAGCGACCGCGGCGGGATCATACACGCCGAGTCACCCGAGTGGACGCCCGCGGTCTCGACGTGCTCCATCACGCCGCCGATGAGAACGTTCTCGCCGTCGGCCACGGCGTCGACGTCCAGTTCCACGGCGTCGGCGAGGAAGTCGTCGACGAGAATCGGCTTGTCCGGCGAGACGCGGACGGCCTCCTCGATGTATGTCTCCAGGTCCTCGTCGTTGTAGACGACGTCCATCGCGCGCCCACCCAGGACGTAGGAGGGGCGCACGAGGACGGGATAGCCGATCCCGTGGGCCAGTTCCAGGGCCTCCTCCTCGCTCGTCGCCGAGCCGCCCTCGGCCTGTGCGATGCCCAGCCCGTCCATCAACTGGTTGAACCGGTCGCGGTCCTCGGCGAGGTCCATCGCGTCGACGGATGTCCCGAGAATCTCGCAGTCGAGACCGCGCCGGTCGATCTCCGCCTCGAGAGGACCGCCGATGTCGACGGAGGTCTGGCCCCCGAACTGGACCATGGCGCCGTCGGCGTTCGTGGCCTCGATGACGTCCGTAACCTCCTCGGCGGTGATCGGCTCGAAAAAGAGGCCGTCGGAGGTGTCGTAGTCCGTCGAGACCGTCTCGGGGTTGTTGTTGACGACGTGGACGTCGATGCCCATCTCCTCCAGTGCGTGGACCGCGTGGACCGAGCAGTAGTCGAACTCGACGCCCTGGCCGATGCGGATCGGCCCGGCGCCCACGACGACCACGCTCTCGACGTTCCTGTCGACCTGGAGTTCGTCCCGTGCGAGTTCCGAGATCGGGTCCCGCGTCGAGTAGTAGTAGGGGGTGGTCGCGGCGAACTCCCCGGCGCAGGTGTCGACCAGCTTGAAATCCCGGGGTGTCGTGGTCGTGTCCACGTCGTCGACGGTCGCCGCCGGGCCCGCAGCCCCCGCGGTCCCGTCTCCGGCGCCGGCCGCCGTCCCGCCGTCCGGCTGTACCGTGTCCGCCTCGTCGCCGACGACGGCCCCGCGCTCGTCGAGCAGACGGTCTGGCAACCACGAGGCGTGCGTGTCCGCGAAGTCCCCGCCCGCCAGCGCGGTGATCTCGTGGTCGGTGAACCCGGCCTCGGCGGCGACCTGGAACTCGCCCTCGGCGGCAGCCTCCGCCGCCTCTGCGATCCGCCTGTAGCGCTCGACGTACCACTCCCGGATCTCCGTCAGTTCCGAGACCTCCTCGGCGCCGTATCCGCGCTCGAAGGCCTCGAACATGGCATAGGGGCGGTCCGGGGTGGGCCGCTCCAGGTAGTGTGACTCGAGTTCGGCGTCGCTCACCCCGCTCCAGTCGACGGCGGGGTCGTACTCCGAGGACCGGAGCGCCTTCAGCAGCGACTCCTCGAAGGTCCGCCCGATGGCCATCGCCTCGCCCGTCGACTTCATCGCCGGCCCGAGTTCGAACGACACGTCGGGGAACTTGTCCTTGGGCCACCGGGGCACCTTCGTCACCACGTAGTCG
>CAZUVE010000197.1:0-4506 GCA_964623735.1 uncultured Halobacteriales archaeon
GTCCTCCGGGTCGACGAGGACGTCAGCGAGGAACTCTACGAGAAGTACGCGGCCGACGTCGACGAGATCGTCTACCCCGAACGGCTGGGGGCGGCCGGCGCCAAGACCGCGCTCATGGGCGGGGACTTCAACAGTCTCGCGGACCTCACGGAGTCGCTCTCGATCGCCAGCGTCAGGATCCCGGAGGGGTCACCCGCCGTCGGCAGGCGCGTCGTCGCAATCGACCTCCCCGGTGACGCGCGCGTCTACGCCCACGGCCGCGACCGCGAGGCGATGACGATCCCGCTCCCGCAGACGACCATCGAACCCGGCGACAGCCTCGCAATCATGGCCGACCCCGACGTCCTCGAGGACGTCCGGGCACACCTCCGGGGCGAAGAGACAGCGGCCTGACGGGGACTCCTGGACCCCGTTCGTCGCCGGGCACCCGCAAAACCGCGACGGCCGTCCCCGTGACCCCCCGCTCGTGCCGGCAGGACCGCGACCCGCCCGTCACTCGAGGGTGTGGCCACAGGCACAGTTCCCGAGACAGTAGGTCGTGTCGAACTCGCGAACGCCGAGGCGCGCGATCGCCGCCGCGACCGCCGAACTCGTCGACAGGTCCGGCCGGACCGTCGCCGCCGTCGCCCCGTAGGGTTCGGGTCCAGTCTCGAGTCGCGCCGCGACCTCGCCGCGCTCGTGGTCGACGACCGCCACCTCGCCGGCGGTCTGGACGGGGACGTACAGATACTCGCGGGCCGGGTCCCACGTCCCGACGAACGCCGCCCCGCCGAGGTCGATCTGCTCTGTCACCTCCCCGGCCGCGAGGTCGACGACCGTGAGGTCTTCCGAGCCCGGGGTGAACACGTAGCCGGTCTCGGAGTCGGGGCCGATCTCGCTGGTCAGCGGGCGCTCTCCCAGTCCGTCGTCGGCAGTCAGGCGGACCCGCTCCGTCGGATCGGCAGGGTCGCTCACGTCCCAGACGCTCTCTGTCCCCGTCTCCCCCTCGTCGTGTTCGACCAGCAGCGTCTCGCCGTCCCAGGCGGCCGTCGCCATCCAGGGCCGCGCCGGGGCGTCGCTGGCCGGATCGACGTCGACCTGTGTCTCGATCTCGAACGCCCCGATGTCGAGGACAGTCAGCGTGTCGCCGAAGATGTCCGGCACGAACGCGTACTCCCCGTCGGGGTGGACAGTGACGTCACAGGGGCCGGGGCCGTCGTTGTCGCCGGTGCCGCCCTCCTGGGCGCGGTCGATCCGGCCGGTCACGTCGCCGAACGTCTCCGAGCCGGGGTCGGTGTCGACGCGGAACTGGGCGTGGGTCGGTTCGCGGGCGCTGACGACCAGGTGGGTCCCGTCGGGCGTCCGCTCGAGCCAGTTCGCGCCCGAGTCCGTCCCGACGTCTGCCAGTTCCGCCAGCCCGCCGGCAGAGAGGGCACGGACGCCCCGACCGACGTTGATCCACAGGGGCTGGTCGGGACCGTCGGCGAGCCGGGGGGCGTACTGGTTCGACGGGAACGAGGACGTGGCGCCGATGCCGGCCGTGCCGACCACCTCCCGGGCCGCGGCGTCGACGACCGTGACCGTGCCGTCGCCGGTGTTGAACACGAGGACCGTCGGCTGGCTCCCGCCGCCGTCGGAACCGGCACAGCCGGCCGCCGCGGCAACGCCGACGCCGGCGGCTCCGGCGAGGAGGGCCCGCCGAGAGGGGCCCGGCGGCGTCGCGTCGTCCGAGCCCGCGTTCGGGTAGCGCACTGGGTCGCGATCCGGATCTGTCACGGCCGGCGGTTCGGCGGGCCTACTCTTAGACCCACCGGCGGGTGTGCGTCGCGGGACCGCACACGCGGCGGTACCCGTTTATACCCCGGAGCCCTCCCCTCGGGCATGCCGGTCAGCGAGTCGGGCACGTACCGCGTGCTCCCCGGGAGCCCGGGTGCCGACGGGATCACCCTCCTGGAGCGGTGGGCAGAGGACCCTGTCACCGTCCGGGCGGACGGGTACGAGGAGCCGCTGGCGTCCGCCGTCGGGGATCTCCGGCCGGGCACCCTCGTCGAGGCGACACTCGAGTGGCCCGCGGAGGGGAACCCGGCCGTCGCGGACCTGTCGGTCGCGACCGGGACGCTGTTCGCGTTCGTCGACGGCGCCGACCACGTCTTCGAGAAAGCCGAGGAGACCTTCGAGGAGGCCCGGCGCGAGCGCGCGCCCATCGCCTCGACGACCACCTACACGACCGACGGTACGCCGAACGGGGCGCTCTATACGATCGCCGAACAGGGCGGGGGGACGGACGTCTTCGCCGAGTTCCGCGACGGCCGGCGGACCCTGGAGCCGATGGTGGAGAAACTCGGCGAGGGCGGGGCCGAGCCGCCGTACGAGGTGTTCGTCATCCGGCCGGCCGGCGAGCCGTTCGTCGTCGTCTACCTCGCAATCGACAGAAGCGGGCTCCTGGCAGACACGGTCCGCGAGGAGTTCGACCTCCCGCGGGAGTGACCGCGGCCGCAGGAACAGTCAACAGACCGGTTTCGGGTCGACGCCCATGCCGCCGAGCGTCTCGGCGTAGTCGGCGTAGGCGGCATTGACCACGTCTGTCGCGGCATTCCGGGCGCGATCCCAGTCGCCGTTGTCGGCACAGAGCGAGTCGAGGACGCTCGCGCCGTCGTCGACGCGGCCGGTCGCGGCCGCCCGGAGGTCGCGGACGAGGTCGGCGCGGCGGGTCTCGGCCTCGTTGACGAAGAAACTCACAGCCTGCAGGAGGAACCCGTCCGAGACCAGCCCGTGCCCGACGAACGCCGCCCCGACCTGCTCGGGCGGGTTGTCGAACCCCCGGACAACCGGGATCGGGACCGGCGGGTCGCCCGAGGGCTCCGCGTCGAGTTCCGCGACCACCCGCTCGTGTTCCTCCCCGAGGGACGACGCGGCGCCGGCGAAGGCCTCACGGGCGGACACGGCGTCCGACTCGGCGGCCCACCCCTCGAGCGTCGACCGGAGTCCGGACAGCGACAGCGCAATCGTCCGGAGGATCGTCCCCCCCGACAGGTCGGCCGCCGTGGCCGCGAGCAGCGCCTTCTCCGACCTCAGTCGGTCGAGTTCCGTCTCCCTGGCCTCGCGCACCTCGTCGACGAGCGTCTGCCCGTTCATGCCCGTACGTTCGGTCGCCCGCTGTATTAATCGTCCCGGCGACACGGGGGTTCAGCGGGTTTATTCGCCGCGCCCTCGTACCCGGAGGCATGGAGGAGTACCCAGACCCGGAGGTGCCGGTCGAGTCGGTCGGTCCCGCGGACCTGGCCGCGAGACTGGCCCGGGGGGAGCCGATCCGGTTGCTCGACGTCCGCAACCGCGACGAGTTCGAGGCCTGGCGGATCGACGGCCCCTCGGTGACGGCCACGCTTGTCCCGTACATGAGGTGGCTCCAGGCCGACGCCACCGACGGCGTTGCAGAGCGGGCCGCCGAGATCGAGGGCGAGGGACCGATTGTCGCTGTCTGTGGCCGCGGCGAGGCCAGTGCCTACGTCGCCGGCCTGCTCGTCGAGGAGGGGATCGACGCGCGGAACCTCGCCGACGGGATGCGCGGGTGGGCCCGCGTCTACGAGGCGCGGACGGTCCGGGCCGATCCGACCGTGGTCCAGTACCGCCGCCCGTCCAGCGGCTGTCTGGGGTACGTGATCGCCTCGGGTGGCGAGGCGGCCGTCGTCGACCCGCTCCGGGCGTTCACCGGCCGCTACCTCGCCGACGCCGACGAGCGGGGCGTCGAGATCGCCGCGGTCCTCGACACGCACGTCCACGCCGATCACGTCAGCGGGCTTCGCGAACTCGCGGACGCCGCCGGCGCGCCGCGGTACCTCCCGGAACCGGCTGCCGGGCGCGGTGTCGCGTTCGACGTCGAGACGGTGACCGACGGCGAGAGTGTCGACGTGGGCGGGGCGACAGTCGAGGCCGTTCACCTGCCGGGACACACGACCGGCATGTTCGGGTTCGCCGTCGGGGACATCCTGCTGTCGGGGGACTCGCTGTTCCTCGACGGCGTCGCCCGGCCGGACCTCCAGGACGGGGCCGAGCCTGCAGACCTCGCCCGCGAACTGTACGCGACGCTGACCGACCGTCTCGCGCGGTTCGACGACACGACTGTCCTGGCGCCGGGCCACTACGACCCGACGACGGGGCCGGCAGACGACGGCACCTACACCGCTCCCCTCGGGACGGTCCGGGAACGGCCGGCGGTTTTCGGAGAGACGGCGACTGCGTTCGCCGGACGCGTGACCGGAGCCGACACGCCGGAACCGGCAAACGCCGACCGCATCGTCGCGATCAACCTCGGAGGGGAGGCGGCCAGCGAGGACGACACCTTCGAACTGGAACTCGGACCGAACAACTGTGCGGTGCCGGCAGACGACTGATAGCGTTTAGTGTGAGTCATTGCCGAATCGACCACACGCCGTCGTGCGGTCGATCCGAAAATGGCTTACAACCGACCCTGTATATCCACCCGGACGTGATTCGCTCAACTCCGCCCGTCACAAGCTCGGAGTATCG
>CAZUVE010000198.1:0-4486 GCA_964623735.1 uncultured Halobacteriales archaeon
CTGCTGTCGTTCAAGGCGATCACCAACCAGGACACGGCGCTCGTGTTCGGGACGGTGTTCGTCCCGACGTTCCTCGCGATCATCGGCAACCTCGCACAGGATATCGCATACGTCGTGCTCGACCCGCGGATCGACTACGGTGATCGCTGATGGCCGGCGACACTGACCTCGCAGAAGACGGCGGCACGGACCGCGGCGGGGGCGGAGACGGACGGGCGACCTTCGAGGAGATCGACTGGGAGGAGATCGAGGCCTCAGCCAGCACACGCTCGTCCAGACAGCTCGCGTGGCTGGCGGTCGTCGGCGTCTACTCGGTCGCGCTGGGGCTCGACCTGTACGCGCGGTACGCAACTGCAGTCTACACCCGGGTCGTCGGGTTCGCGAGCGAGGCGACCCCGAGAGCAGTCGAGACGCCGGCGTGGGTGCCCGAGCCGGGCCCGGCCGAGTTCGCCGTGGTCGGCACGGTCGACGGGGTCGACTGGCTGTGGTCGCTGACGCTGCTGGTGGGGCTGTTCTACGTCGTCATCCCGCTCTACGAGAACCCGCGGATGACCCGCTACTACTGGCGGGAGTTCAGGAAGAACAAGGCCGCCGTCATCGCGCTGTGCTACCTGGCGGTGATCTTCCTGATCGGGCTGCTGGTGCCCCGCTTTGTCGCGCCGCCGGAGGTCCAGCCCCTCCTCCAGTACCAGCCCCCGGTCTGGGGGGGCGTCCCCGAGACCGTCCCGGTCGAGTGTGTCGGCCCGGTCGGCGACGGGCTGTGTCAGGGCACCTGGGCCCACCCCTTCGGAACCACCCACCAGGGCAAGGACATCCTCGTCTCCGTGATCTACGGCATGGAGATCAGCATGCAGGTCGGCCTGATCGGGATGTTCCTCCAGTTGCTGATCGCGGCGGCCGTTGGCCTGTCGGCGGCGTACTTCGGCGGCTACGTCGACGAGGCCCTGATGCGGTACGTCGACATCCAGATCACCTTCCCCTCGTTTTTCCTGTACCTGCTCGTGGTCTACCTGTTCGGTGGCAGCCTCTTTCTGATGATCATCGTGTTCGGCGTTCTCGGGTGGGGCGGGATCGCGCGCATCGTCCGCTCGGAGGCCCTCCAGCGCCGCGAGGAAGAGTACGTCCTGGCCGCCGAGAGCGCCGGCGCGAGCAGCTTCTGGACGATCCGGCGCCACCTGCTGCCCAACGTCTCCAACAGCGTCATCACGGCCGCGACGCTCGTCATCCCCGGGCTGATCCTCGCGGAGGCCGCGCTGGCGTTTCTCGGGCTGGGCGACCCGACGATCCCCTCCTGGGGCGATATCATCGCCGACGGCCGGACCGACCTCAACCGCGCGTGGTGGATCTCGACGCTACCGGGCGTGTTCCTGTTTCTGACGATCCTCGCGTTCAACTTCCTCGGGGACGCCCTTCGGGACGCGCTCGACCCGCGACAGGAGGCCGGCAGGGAATGAGCGAGAGGCTCCTCGAGGTGACCGACCTCCACACGTACTTCGACACCGAGGAGGGGACCGTCCGGGCGGTCGACGGAGTCGACTTCGGGGTCCGCCGGGGCGAAACCGTCGCGCTCGTCGGCGAGAGCGGGTCCGGGAAGACGGTCACCGCCGAGTCGATCACGCGGCTGTTCCGGAGTCCGCCCGGCTACATCCCCGAGGGCTCGATCCGCTTCGACGGCCGGGAGGTGACCGGACTGTCCGACGCACAACTGCGCGAACTCCGGGGCGGCCGGGTGAGCCACGTCTTCCAGAACCCGCAGGGGGCACTCAACCCGGTCTACACGGTCGGCTGGCAGCTCCGGGAGGCGATCGAACTCCACCAGGGGCTCGGATCGACCGAGTCCCGGGACCGTGCAATCGAGTTGCTCTCGCGGGTGGGCATCCCCGAGGCCGGCGCCCGGCTCGAGGACTACCCCCACGAGTTCTCCGGCGGCCAGAAACAGCGGGTGATGATCGCAATCGCGCTGGCCTGCGAGCCGGACCTGCTGATCGCCGACGAGCCCACCACGGCGCTGGACGTGACCATCCAGGCACAGATCCTGCAGCTGTTCGAGGACCTCCAGCGCGAACGGGACATGGCGATTCTCTTCATCACGCACGATCTCGGGGTCGTCGCGGAGGTCGCCGACCGCGTCGTCGTGATGTACGCGGGCAAGGTCATGGAGCGCGGGCCGGTCGAGGAGATCTTCGCGAACCCCGCCCACCCGTACACGCGGGCGCTGCTCGCCTGCCTCCCGGGGGAGGGGAGCCTCGGGGGCATCCCCGGCGAGATCCCCGACCCGACGGACCCGCCCGAGGGCTGCCGGTTCGCCGACCGCTGTACCTACGCCCGCGAGGAGTGCCGCGCCGGCGGACAGCCGCCGCTGCACGGCCTCGACGGCGACGGCCACGCCGTCTCCTGTGTCCACTTCGGCCCCGGCGGCGACCCGGAAGTCGTTCTCGAGGGCGAGTCCGACCCGCTCGACGCCCAGCCGGCGGCTGACGACAGCCCCCGGCCGGGAGGAGAGCGCCGATGAGCCCGGGGCCGCTCGTGCGGGTGCGCGGTCTCGAGAAACACTACCCGGTCACGGAGGGGTTTCTCAACGAGGAGGTCGGCCGGGTCCGGGCGGTCGACGGGATCAGTTTCGACCTGGAGGCCGGCGAGACGTTCGGCGTCGTCGGCGAGTCCGGGTGCGGAAAGACCACGGCGGCGCTGTCGATGCTCCGGCTGATCGAACCGACCGGCGGCGAGGTGCTGTTGCGCGGGGACGACATCACCGACTTCGACGGAGACCGTCTCAAGCGCTTCCGCCGGGAGGCACAGATGATCTTCCAGGACCCGGATTCGAGCTTCGACCCGCGGATGAACGTCGGCGACGCCGTCGCCGAGCCGCTCGTCGTCCAGGGGATGGACGACACCGACCGGCGCCGCGAGATTGTCGCGGACCTCCTCGAGCGGGTGGGGCTGGCGCCGGCCGACGCCGGGCGGTACCCCCACGAGTTCTCCGGCGGCCAGAAACAGCGGATCGCGCTGGCGCGGGCGCTCTCGGTCAACCCGGAGCTGATCGTGGCCGACGAGCCCGTCTCCGCGCTGGACGTCTCCACGAAGTCGGAGATTCTCGCGCTCGTCGGCCGACTCCGGGAGGCGTTCGGCCTGACGCTGGTGGTCATCAGCCACGACCTCGGGGTCGTCCGCGAGATCTGCGACCGCGTCGCCGTGATGTACCTCGGGGAGTTCGTCGAGGTTGGCCCCACGGAGGAACTGTTCGCCGACCCCGAACACCCCTACACGCGGGCGCTGCTGTCGTCGATCCCGACGCCCGACCCGACCGACCGGGGCGTCGATGTCGACCTCACCGGCGACGTCCCCGACCCGGAGTCTCCACCCCCGGGGTGTCGGTTCCACACCCGGTGTCCGGAGGTGATCCAGCCCGAGGGAGTAACCCTCCCGCAGGACGTCTGGCGGCGCGTCCTGCACTTCCGCGTCCACGTCCGCGACGGGACCCTCGATCCCGACGCGATTGCCGAACTCGCCGCGCTGGAGACCGACCGCGCCGCGGAGGACGTTGCTGGGATCGACAACGTGTCCGAGGAGGCCGTCCACGAGGTGCTCCGGCGCGAGTACGACCTCCCGGACCAGCTCGGGGACGCCGACGCCGACGCAGTTCTCGAAGGTGCCCTCGGCCGGATCGCGGCGGGCGACCTCGAGGGCGCCCGGGAGACCCTCGACGGGGCGTTCGTGACGCCCTGCGAGCGCGAGACGCCGCCACTCGAGGAACTCTCGCCCGGACACGAGGCAGCCTGCCTCCTCCACGACCGGCGCTGGGCTGCGAGTGACAGCCACGGGGACGGAGAGTGGTAGTGACTGCTGTAAGTCAGTACCGGATCGACCGACGCCGTCGTGCGGTCGTACCGGTACACAGGTACAGCAATCACTATGAGACGAACCGGGGACAGCCGTAACTCGTGACGTCGGGTCCTCGCGGGCGTACAGTTGTCGGGACGAGCAGGCTGTGGGCTTTTGCCCGTAGAGACCCTGCTGTGCGTATGGCAGACGGGGACGCTGACGAGAAGCGACGGCGCGAGGCAGCCGGTGTGCCGACAGGGGGCGGGCGCGGACCCGGCCCGCGGGAACCCGGCGAACGCGCCGAGAACGACGGCAGCGACCCGCCGCGGGTCGTTGCCACGGTCGGACAGGCCGGCGTGTACCTCGCAGTGGGATCGCTCGGCGTCGCAACTGTCGGGGCCGCTGCCATCGCCGCCGGGATCCAGCCCTACGGCAACGTGGCGACGGTGCTCGCGCTGGTCGGGGTCACAGTAGCGATGGGTCTCGGCACGGTCCACCAGGCCTACGTCGGCGACTACCGGGCCGACGAGTGACGGTTTCCGGCGCGCGAGCGCGCCAGGACCCGGGTGGTGCCGCGCGAGCGCGACGGTTCCGCGCTAGATGACGCGAAAACAACCGCAGTTATCCTGATCACCGGATCATCACCCCGAACCCGATGTTCAAG
>CAZUVE010000199.1:0-4372 GCA_964623735.1 uncultured Halobacteriales archaeon
ACGAGGTGGACCTGGCCGTGGCCCACGCGGACCGCATCGTCGGCCTCCACGACGGCGAACTCGTCTTCGAGGGGACGCCGGCCGAGCTGACCGAGGCGGCCCGGGACAGCATCTACCGGGGCGCCGAGATCCCCGAGGCCGGCTTCGACGCACCGTCCGGGACTGCCCGCGAGGAGTCGTCCGACGACGACGCCGAAGAGGGGCTGATCGACGAACGCGACAGGACCATCACGGGAGGGACCTGATGACGACGGGACAGCACGAACGGACCTGGGAGCGGCCGACAGTCTTCGGGCGCAAGGAGATCAAGTGGGCGGTCTACGCCCTCGTGGTCGGCTTCTTCGTCTGGTCGGCGTGGGGAATCGGCGTCTCCCCCGGGCGGTTCGTCGAGGGGCTCGGCTACGGTCTGACGCTGCTCGGGGACATGCTTCCCCCCGAGGCGACCGGGCGCCAGACGGTCCGCATCGCCGAGAAGATGGCCGAGAGCGTCGCCATGGCGATGGTCGCGACGGCCACCGGGGTCGCGCTCAGCATCCCGGTCGCGTTCATGGCCGCCGAGAACATCTCGCCACAGCCGCTCTATTACCTCAACCGCGGGTTCATCTCGCTGTCCCGGGCGTTCAACGCCATCATCGTCGCGATCATCGCCGTCAAGGCGGTCGGCTTCGGCCCCTTCGCCGGCATCATCACCATCACGTTCAAGACGGTCGGGTTCTTCTCGAAACTCCTCGCCGAAGACATCGAGGACATCGACATGGGCAGCGTCGACGCGGTGCGCGCCTCGGGTGCCTCGCCGACCAAGACGCTCCTGTACGGCGTCGTCCCACAGATCGTGCCCCGGTTTGCCGGGCTCTCGGTGTACCGGTGGGACATCAACATCCGGACCTCGACCATCGTCGGCATCGTCGGCGCGGGCGGCATCGGGTCGGTCCTGTTGACGGCCTTCGAGCGGTACAACTACAGCTACGTCTCCGCGGTGTTGCTCGCAATCGTCCTGGTCGTCCTCGTCGCCGAGGGCGTCAGCGCGGTCGTCAGACGGAGGTACCAGTGATGGCGGCCGATACGCGGGAGTCCGTCGATGCCCGGACCTGGAGACGGTTCGACCGCCGCGAGCGCTGGGGTCGATACCTCGCACTCCTGGGGGCGATGCTCGTGTTCGCGGTCTCGTGGGCGTTCCTCGATATGGGCGTCGGCAAAATCGAGAACACGCCACGGGAACTGACCGACCTGTTCGTCCGGATGTACCCGCCTGACGTCGGCTACACCGGCGAGATCGTCGCCCCCCTCATCGAGACGGTCCACATCGCCGTCCTGGGCACCGCTGGCGCGCTCGTGCTGGCCATTCCGGTCGCGCTGCTGGCCGCCGAGAACACCACGCCCAACAGGGTGACCTACTTGCTCGGGAAGGTGATCGTGACGGTCAGCCGGTCAGTCAACACCATCATCTGGGCGCTGATCTTCGTGGTGATGTTCGGTCCCGGCGCCCTGGCCGGGGCCGTCGCCATCGCCTTCCGGTCGGTCGGCTTCCTCGGGAAGCTGCTCGGCGAGGAGATCGAGGAAATCGACTTCGGGCAGGTCGAGGCCGTCCGGGCCTCGGGTGCCTCCTCGCTGCAGACGATGCTCTACGGCATCCTCCCGCAGGTCAAGCCCGCGCTCGTCGGCCTGTCGGTCTACCGGTGGGATATCAACGTCCGGGACTCGACGGTGCTCGGGTTCGTCGGCGCGGGCGGCATCGGCGTCCAGCTCTTCGAGTCGGTCAACGCCTTCGCCTGGCAGTCCGTCGCGATGATACTGCTCGCTATCCTCGGAATCGTGGTCGTCAGCGAGGTCATCTCGGCGTACACCCGGCGGCTGGTCCGCTGACTGTGCCCCCGACCCGTCGGGAGTTCGCCCGACAGTTTCGGGCCCTCACCCCCAAGGAGCGGGTCGCCTTCGTCGCCGACCTCCTGGCTCTCCAGGGGTGGGAGGTGACACGCGAGGGGCGTCTGATCGTCGCGCACACCGGCGACCACCGGCGAGTGATTCACGTCGGATCGCCCCCGCCCCCGCCCGACGCCGCCGTCGACGAGGTGATCCCGGTTCCCTCGCGGCTCTCGGTGCTTGTTCCCGGCCCGTGGGTGTCCGGCGTGGGCGTGGATACGCTCGGGGAACACGGGGTCCTCGGAGTGGCGACGCTTCACGAACAGCTCTGTTACGCCATCGACGGCGGGGAGGCACGGAGGCTGTACCGCGAGCACTTCGAAGCTCCCTTCGACACCCCGACTGCGGACCGCGAATGGCCCCTCCGGCTCTCGCCGCGCGGTCTCGCCGCTACCGGTCTGTTGCTCGTGGCCGTCCTCGCTCTCGCGGTTGTCCCCGGCGGAGTCGGAGTCGGCGACCAGGCCGGAAGTGCCGACCGGGCCACGGGGGAGACTGGCGACACGCCGGTGGAGACGGCACCTCCGGACGATGGGACATCCCGGTCGGCCAGCGACCGGGCGACACCGGTGCTTTTCGAGAACGGGGAACTCGAGGACGTCGACCGCCTGAGCCGGTCTCACGTCGCCGCGCTCTCGGACCCCCCCGTCCGGATGCGGGCGACGTTTCGCGGCCCGCGTTTTCTCACCGGCTTCGACACCCGGCGGTCGGGGTTCGACGCCGAGGACACGGTGCGGCTCCGGATCGCGGTCGAGTCCGAAACCAGGTATCACGTCGTCCGGGAGACGCGGTTCCGCGGGAACAACCTGACGCGGATGAACGTCACCGTCGAACGGCTGGCCGACGGCAGAGTGGTCTACCGGCGCGTCGAGCGGCCCGACGAGGTCGGATACCAGCGGCGCCCGCTCGCGTCAGCCCGGAGCGGCCCGGACGCCGTCGAGAGCTGGTCGCGGCTGCTGGTGACGCGGTACCTGAACACGAGTGAACGGCGGATCGAGTCGGTACCGCGGAGGTCGGGAGTGCGCTATCGGATCATCGCAAGCGGCGATCCGATGGTGCTGGACCACGCGGCCGAGGACTATCGCGCCGTCGCCATCGTCGAACCAAAGGGGTGGATCAGCGCGCTCCGGGTCACCTACCTCCATCCGAGGACGAATACCCGGGTCCGCGTGACGGCGCAGTACGAACGCACTGACGACCCCCTCATGATCCCGGCGTGGTACGATGACGTCACGGACGGGACCGTCGATGACCCGTAAGCGGACGGACAGAGGTCCGTTCGGGCTGTCCGCGCACGGTCCGGGACCGATCGGGAGAGATTCTTAGAGGTTCCGGTTGGCGAGTCGTTCGACTACATATCCGTACGAGACATGAGTAGACATATTGAAACGAATTAGCAGCCTTTGTGGAAACGGCACGCTTATTTCTGCATAGAGCGTGTAAGAATCGTGATACTAGAACGAGTCAAACGGATTGGAGGGGGAGTGGACACCGGAACTGCCACCGACGAGAGTCCAGACCGGCAACCAGCAGGCCTCTACGAGTGTTCCGCATGTGCCACCGTGTACGTCTCGGTTGAGACGCAAACCTGTCCGGACTGCGATACGAGTGTCACGCAGGTCCCCAACGAGCGCCAACTGGGCTACCAGCAGTAACTACTAGTGTCCTCCAATCCCTCACGAACACCACTGATGCTGCGATACATCCAAGATGCCCGTTTTGACACCGTCGGACAGGACAGTCCACGTTCGATTTTGCCGACGACTCGGTCACTTCGGTGGCCATCCACCACAGGTGGGGACGACACCCTCATGCCCACAGGCTCCGAAGCGTGGATATGACGAACTGGCGTGCCGTTCTGATCGGCTTTCTCGTCGGCGTCGTCTCGGGCCTCGTGGCCTTCGCCCTCCCGGTGATCGGCCACATCGGCGCCGGCCTGATCGCGGGATTCGTCGCCGGCATCCTCGCCGGCGGTGGCCTTGCGAGCGGCGCGTGGCACGGCCTGCTCGCCGGCGCGCTGGGTGGACTCGTCCTCGCAGTGCTGTTCGGCCTCCTGGGTGCGGTCGTCGGCCTCGGCCTCGGCGGTCCGGTCGGCGGGCTCCTCGGGGGCGCGGGCGCGTTCGTCGCCGCTGTTCTCATCGCGCTCGTGTTCGCCATCGACAGCGCAATCGCGGGTGCCGTCGGTGGCCTCCTCGCCGGGTAGTCACCGCCGCTCGGCCAGTTCCGCCCGCAGGTCCCGGAGGTCCATGTCGAACATTGCGAGCAGGACGAGCAGGTGGTAGACGATGTCGGCCGACTCGTGGGCGATGGCCTCGCGGTCGTCGTCCTTGGCCGCCAGCAGGAGTTCGGTCGTCTCCTCGCCGAGTTTCTCGAGGACTGCGTTCTCGCCTTTCTCGTGTGTGAACAGCGACGCGGTGTAGGAGTCGTCGGGAAGCCGTTCCTTGCGGTCCTCGAT
>CAZUVE010000200.1:0-4348 GCA_964623735.1 uncultured Halobacteriales archaeon
CCCATCGGATTTGGCACCGCACGCGACTGGCGAGGGGTCGACGCCTTCGGGGTCGCCCCGGAGCGCCCGTCGGCGAGTTCGACGATGGTCTCCTCGGACTTGGAGAGGTGGTGGTAGAACTTCTCGATCCGGTCGCCGGCGGTCGGGCAGGTGGCGGCGAGCCCCCCAGGTCCTCGCTCGCCTCGAAGACCTGTATTCCGACCCCGCTCCTGGAGGCGGTGGGCGGCTGCCAACCCCGCTATTCCCCCGCCGACGACGCCGATCATACTGTTGTCTGTGCTTCAGCGGTGGCGCGAATCTGTCCTGTGACTCCCTCCGGGGCGGAGCGACAGCGCGCCTGAGACGAGCATCCCCCGAGCGAAGCGACCGAGCAGCTTTTTTCACCCACGGTTTTGCCGCGAGCGGTGCGCGAGCAGGATGAGCGCGCCCGAGCGGGAAAAAGGTGGTCCGCTACCTTTTTGCCCGCACTCGCGGAACGGAGAGGCATGTTGACCGTCCGGGCGCCGGCCACGAGCGCGAACCTGGGGAGCGGGTTCGACGTCTTCGGGGTCGCCCTGGAGCGCCCGGCGGACGTGGTTCGCGTCGAGAAGGCAGACCGGACCACCATCGAGGTCACCGGCGTCGGCAGCCAGTACATCCCCGAGGACCCCGAGAAGAACACCGTCGGGGCCGTCGTCGAGGCACTCGAGGCGCCGGCACACATCCGCATCGACAAGGGGGTCCGGCCGGCCTCGGGGCTGGGGTCGTCGGCGGCCAGTGCCGCAGGGGCGGCGGTCGCGCTGAACGCCCTCTACGACCGCGGGTACACCCGGGAGGAACTGGTCCCCATCGCGGCCGAGGGCGAGGCCGTCGTCTCGGGCGACGCCCACGACGACAACGTGGCGCCGGCCATCGTCGGCGGGTTCACCGTCGCAACCGACGACGGCGTCCGGCGCGTCGACGCCGACATCCCCCTCGTGACGTGCCTCCCCGAGGTTGTCGTCTCGACCCGGGACGCGCGACAGGTCGTCCCGGAGAGTGCCTCTGTCGCGCAGTTGGTCGAGACAGTGGGGAACGCGGCGACCCTGACCGTCGGGATGGCCCGCGACGACCCCGAACTCGTGGGAGCAGGGATGTACGACTCCGTGGTCACGCCGGCCCGCGCGGGATTGATCGACGGCTACGCGGCCGTCCGCGAGGCAGCGCTCGAGGCGGGCGCGACGGGCGTCAGCATAAGTGGCGCCGGCCCCTCCGTTATCGCGGCCTGCCACGGGGGTGACCGCCGGGCAGTCGGCGTGTCGATGCTCGACGCGTTCGAGACCCGCGGTGTCGACGCCCGGGTGTACACGACGCGCGTGGGCGACGGCACGACACTCTTCTAGGCCGCTGTGGTTACCCGTCCGAACTCGGTTCGGGGCTCCGTTCGCTCGCTCCCGTATCGTCGACGCGCGGTCCCTCGACCCCGTCGTCGGCGAGCCGGAACCCGCCGGTCTCGGCCCGGCCGGAGAGTTCCCGCTGGGGGAACGGAATCTTGATTCCCTCCGCCTCGAAGGACTCCTTGACCCCCTGGACGACAGCGTCGACCGCGCTCCACTTGCGGGGTGGCATCGGCCGGTCGATCCAGAACCGCAGCTCCAGCACCACGGCGGAGTCGCCAAAGGACTTCCGGACGACCTGCGGGGGCGGCGAGTCGGTCACGGACTTGACCTCCTCCATGGCCTCCCGCGCGACATCTGCGGCGTGTTCGGGGTCGTTCTCGTAGTCGATGCTCACGTCCAGTCGGACGCGCAGGTGACCCCGGTCGCTGCGGTTCGTGATAGACTGGTTCGCAACCCGGTCGTTCGGGATGACGAGCGTCTCGCCGTCGAAGTTCTCGAGGCGCGTGTTGATGACCGTGATCTCGGTGACGACGCCCTCGTCGTCGCCGATCTCGACCCAGTCGCCGATGGTGAAAGGTCGGGAGAACATCAGCACGAGTCCGGCGATGAGCGAGCCCAGCGTCTGCCGGGCAGCGAGGCCGACGACGATGCCGAGAAAGCCCGCCCCGACCAGCAGTCCGGAGAGGTCGATCCCCCAGACCGTCAGCGCCGTGGCCACGGCGAGCGCGACTATCGCCAGGTTCCCCACGCGGAGCATGATCTCCTGCTGGTGCTCCGTGACGCGGTCGCTCTGTCGGGCGAACTGGCCGACGCTCTGCTGGAAGATGTCGACGGCGACGTACGCGACGACCGCGAGTCCGAGTGTCGTCGCAATCCGCGTCAGCAGGGGCAGTGACAGCCCGAGGACGGCGAGCACCTCGACGGCGAGGTCGACCAGCCCCCAGACGACCAGCAGCACGAGACCCGCAGCCAGCAGGACCGCGACCTGTGTGGACCGGAGGATGACCCCCGAGAACGTCGCCGGGACGACGTCGTCCACCCTGTCGAACGCCCGCGAGAGCCGGCCCGCCGGGACGCGTCGCCCGACCGCGCTCCGAAGCCGCCGGATGACCAGCGGCGCGATCACGAGGGCGATAAGCAGCGCGAGCACCACGACCACGGCCGTGACGGCGTACCGGCCCTCTGTCGACGTGAGACGCTCCAGAAGACCGCGCGCCTCCGGTGGCATGACGTTCTGTAACACTACAATCGCGGCGGCCAGCATACCACAGGTGACGGCCGGGGCGAACTTGTGCGTTGTTGCCTGCCGTCGCTAGTCGCCCCACTGGCGGCTCGCGGTCGCCGAGACGGTCAGGTCGCGGCTGTAGTACCGGACCGGCTCGCCGGTGGGCGTCTCGAACCCGTTTGCCCCGAACAGCGTGTTCCTGTCGACCTCGATTCCGGCAGGTGCGAGCGTCCACGGGTCGTGATCGACGGCGGCGTACCTGACGGTCCCGTCCTGTGCAACCGCGTAGTAGCGGTACCGCTCGACCAGAAAGCGCGCCAGGTCGTCCTCGGCCGCCCGGAAGCGGTCGCCGTCCGGTCCGTAGGTCGCCGCGTACCTGGCCGGCCGGGCGCCCGGGTGGTGCCGCCTGCTCTCGAACCACACCCGGTCGCCCACCTCGTCGAGACGGATCCGCGCGTAGTAGTACGGCAGGTGGTTGAGCAGGCGGGCGCCGGCGACACCCAGAACACCCTCCGCGTCGAGGCTGAAGAAGTACACGCCGGGCTCGCCGTCACAGGTGACGTACGTCCGGAGGTTGAGTTCGGGGAGACCCAGCCCCAGCGCGGCCGGCAGACCCCGGGGCCGCACATCGGCGTTCACGAAGGGGACGACCGACAGCCACGCGTCCCCGTCGAACGTGTCCACGTCGAGGGCGTCGGGGACGCGGGCTGCGACGGATCCGCGGTCGACCGGCCAGTTCTCGAAAAGGACGTGACGCCAGCGCATCTCGATTGGGAGGGACATACCCACGGTAGGAATCGACCCGTACAAAGCGTTCGTATCCGCGACCGGGACCGGACCGGGGGGATCAGGCCAGCGAGCGTTCGAGGAACCGCTCGCGGACGTCCGCCTCCGGGACCGAACACTCGTCTTTTCTGCCGAACACCCGGTAGCGGTGGTCGGCGACGACGTCGTAGGCCCAGTCCCGGAGCCGTTCGGGGAGGTACACCAGCGGGTACACGAGCGGGAGGGGACCGTCGAGGTACCGGCAGACACGGAGGACTGCCGTCGACCTGGTGTAGTAGTCGTCGCTCTCGACGAACACCACGGAGTCGAAGTAGTCCGGGGAGAGGCCCTGCCGTTCGAGGAGTTCCCGGCCCACGTCGGACTGGAGCGGCGCGAACAGGATCCGTCCCTCGGCGTCGAGTTTCACGATTGCACGGACGGAGCCGTGACAGAGGTTACAGACGCCGTCGAACAGCAGGACCGGGCGGTCGATGTCGTCGACGATCTCTGCGGGGCGCCTGTTCGAACTCTCCTCGACAGCACTGTCGGGTACGTCACTCACTGTTCGGTGTCAGTTGTAGATTGTGGTGGACGGAAACTAAGCTTTCGTGTGACTGTTTGCCGGTGCCTCACCGCCTCGGGGTGGTGAGAGACCGGTACTGACTCACACCAAACACTATCAGACGCCCCGCTCCTGGATCTTCTCTTCCTCGGGGAGGTCGACGTTGGCGTCGCCTTCCATGCTCTTGCCGATGTTCGCGGCGATCGTGGCGAGTTCGTCGGGGTCGTCCCAGTTGTTGACGGCCTCGACGATAGCCCGGCCCATCGCCTCGGGGTTCTCGGCGCCGAAGATGCCCGACCCGACGAAGATGCCGTCACAGCCGTGGTGCATCATGAGCGCGGCGTCGGCGGGCGTGGCGATGCCGCCAGCGGCGAAGTTGACGACCGGCAGGCGGCCCCGCTCTGCGGTCTCGTGGACCAGTTCCGCCGGCGCGTCGTG
>CAZUVE010000201.1:0-4333 GCA_964623735.1 uncultured Halobacteriales archaeon
GCTCGGGCTGTGGCATCTCGCCGATGACGATCCAGGCGATCAAGACCCGGATGACGAAGGAAATCCCCGAAATCGACACCGTCCACGCCTCGACCGGGATGGACGGCGGCGAAGGGATGGCCGGCGGCGCCGGCGGCACGAGCCCCTCGTTCCCCGGTGAGACCCGCGGCGGCGACGTCGAAGACGACGAGGGTCCGGAAGCGCCGTTCTGAAAGCATTTTATTCCCCCGGGCGGTTGAGGGGAGTATGACCACCGACCGGCAGAACGTCCTTTTTGTCGTGCTCGATACAGTCCGGAAGGATCACCTCTCGGTGTACGGATACGACCAGCCGACGTCGCCGACCCTCGAGACGCTCGCCGGGGAGGCCCGCGTCTACGAGCAGGCGGTCACGCCCGCTCCCTGGACACTGCCGTCCCACGCCTCGCTGTTCACGGGGCTGTACCCCAGCGAGCACGGTGCCACCCAGGAGGATCCCTACCTCGAGGGTGCAACAACGCTCGCGGAGTCGCTGTCGGCGGCCGGCTACGCCACCTGCTGTTACTCCTCGAACGCCTGGATCACCCCCTACACCCGCCTGACCGACGGCTTCGACGACCGGGACAACTTCTTCAAGATGATGCCCGGCGACTTCCTCTCTGGACCGCTGGCCCGCGCCTGGAAGGTGATGAACGACAGCGACCGGTTGCGGAGCCTGGCCGACAGCCTGGTCGCCGCGGGTGCCGCCCTCCACAGCCGGCTGGCCTCCGGGGAGGGCGAGGACTCCAAGACGCCAGCCGTCGTCGACCGGACCATCGACTTCGTCGACCGCGCGGACCGCGAGGGGGACCCGTTTTTCGCGTTCGTCAACCTCATGGACGCCCACCAGCCCTACCACCCGCCGGCGGAGTACGCCGAGGAGTTCGCGCCCGGCGTCGACTCCGCGGACGTCGTCCAGAGCGCGACGGCGTTCAACGCCGGGACCGAGACGGTCGGCGAGGAGGAGTGGGAGGCGATCGGCGGGCTCTACGACGCCGAGATCAGGCACATGGACGACCAGCTCGGGCGGCTGTTCGCACACCTCCGGGACGCGGGGCTGTGGGAGGAGACGGCGGTCGTCGTCTGTGCCGACCACGGCGAACTCCACGGCGAGCACGACCTCTACGGCCACGAGTTCAACATCTACGAGCCGGTGGTGAACGTTCCGCTGCTCGTCAGACACCCCGACCTCGATCCGGGTCGGGACGGAACGCAGGTCGAACTCCTCGACCTCTACCACACCCTCCTGGACGCAACCGGCGTCGAGAGCCGGGGCGTTTCGCTGGAGCCGCGGCGGTCCCTGCTCCGCGGGGAGTACCGCGACCTCGACGGGTTTCCGGGGGGCGGGGCCTACGGGTTCGTCGAGTACCACCGCCCGCTGGTCGAACTCAACCAGCTCCAGTCGGTTGCCGCGTCCGCGGGGATCAGTCTCGACGAACAGTCCCGCTTCTACTCGCGGATGCGCGCGGCCCGCCGGCCGGACGCCAAGTACATCCGCAACGAGCGGATCCCGGACGAGGCCTACCGGCTCGACCGCGACCCCGGGGAGGGGGAGACCCTCGCTGGCGGCGACGACCCGGCGATTGCGGACGCCGAGGCCGCCCTCGCGGCCTTCGAGGACCGCGTCGGCGGCGGGTGGGACGAGGTCGGCCGCGACGGTGACGTGCTCGAGGGGATGGGCGAGGAGGCCAAGGAGCGCCTCCGGGAACTCGGGTACGTGGAGTGACGCGGCAGTCGGCCCGTCTCTGTCGTGATCGCCAGACAGCAGGCCATCCCGGGGACGGCGACAGCAACCAGTATCAGTCCTCCTGCCAGTAGTAGATGTCCTCTCTGGGCGCGCCACAGGAGGGACACGCCTCGGGGATATCCTCGATGCGGCCGACCTCGCCACACTCCCAGCAGCGCCAAATCAGCGTCGCCGCGCCGGGATTGCCGGCGGTGACGTGCTCTGCGGACAGCGCCTCCATCCCCTCTGCGGTCGTCACGTAGAAGCCGTGTTCGTCGAACCCGCGGACCCGACCGAGTTTCGTCCCCTCCTCGTCGTAGACCTCGACTCCGAAGCTGACCTGTCGAGGTGGCTCGTGATCGCTCATACCCGAACGATCGGCCGGCGTCCGCTTAAAGATACACGTTATCAAAGCACACGAGCGGCTTCCGACCCCGGACGAGGAGTTCCGCCGGGCGACGGGCGTCGACCACGGGAAGATCAGTCCGAGAAGAGGCTGGTGTGGACTGGGGCGAACTCGCCGCCGACGTCCTCGCGGTCGCTGTCAGTGTCGGAGACGGCAGTGCTGTCGACGCCATCGGAGAGGAAGCCTGCAAGCGGCGGCCCGACGTTCTCGGGTTCGACGAGGAAGGCGTCGTGGCCGTGGTCGGAGTCGACGACGTGGTGGGCGACAGCCGCCCCCGCGTCCCGGAGGGCGTCGGCCAGGTCCTCGGCCTGTGTCGGCGTGAAGTGCCAGTCGGCGGTGAAAGACATCACCAGCGCCTCGCCGTCGAAGGCCGCCAGTGCGTCGGTGTCGGACTCGAAGCCAGCCGAGAGGTCGTAGTTGTCCATCGCCCGCGTCAGGTAGAGGTAGGAGTTGGCGTCGAAGCGGTCGACGAACTTCTCGGCCTGGTAGTCCAGGTAGGATTCGACGTCCCGGTACGGAAAAAAGCCCGCCGCGGGGTCTGTCGGGAACGAGCGGACGGCGTCCCGACCCGCCGAGCGGCGGCCGAACTTCCGCTCCATCGAGGCCTTCGAGAGGTACATCACGTGGCCGATCTGGCGGGCCAGCGCCAGGCCGTCCTCGGGCGGGTCGTCGCCGTAGTAGTCCCCGTTCTGCCAGTTTGGGTCGGTGGTGATCGCCCGGCGGGCGATGGCGTCCATAGCGAGACACTGCGGGTCCATCCGCGGGGCCGCCGCGATGGGCATGATCCTCTCGACGTGGTCGGGGTGCTGTTTGGCCCACTCGAGGACGTTCATTCCGCCGACACTGCCACCCGTGACCGCGTGCAGGTGCGGGACGCCCAGTTCGTCGAGCAGGCGGCGCTGGCACTCCGTCCAGTCGGTGACGGTCACCGCGGGGAAGTCGGTCCCGTAGGGCTCGCCAGTCTCCGGATTCGTCGATGGCGGCCCAGACGTGCCGTAACACGAGCCGGGGACGTTCGCACAGACGACGTAGTACTCGTTGGTGTCGATGGCCTTGCCGGGGCCGACAATGTCGCCCCACCAGGCGCGGGCCTGGCCGGCGGTCTCCTCCGTGCGGCCGTGACCGGCGACGTGCTGGCTGCCTGTCAGCGCGTGACAGACGAGGACGGCGTTGTCGCCGCTGAACTCGCCGTAAGCCTCGTACGCGACCGCCAGTTCGGGAACGGTGCGGCCACACTCGAACTCGAAGGCCCCCAGCGAGACGGAGTCGTGTTCGACGTTCATGCCTGTTCCTGCGCCCGACCGATAGCCCGGTCGAGATCTGCCTCGATGTCCGCGGGGTCCTCGATGCCGACCGACAGGCGCACGAGGTCGGGCGTGACGCCCGAGGCGCGCTGTTCCTCCTCCGAGAGCTGCGCGTGAGTGGTACTCGCGGGGTGGATGACCAGCGTCTTCGCGTCGCCGACGTTCGCGAGGAACTGCGCGAGGTCGGTCTCCTCACAGACGGTCTTGCCGGCCCTATATCCCCCCTCCAGCCCGAACGTGACCATCCCGCCGTAGCCTCCCGAGAGGTATTCGCCGGCGAGGCCGTGGGTCTCGTGGGTTTCGAGGCCCGGGTAGTTGACCCACGCGACGTCGGGGTGGTCTGCCAGGAACTCGGCGACCCGGGCGGCGTTCTCACAGTGTCGCTGCATGCGCAAGGCGAGCGTCTCCGTGCCCTGCATGGTCACCCACGCGTCGAACGGTTTCTGGCCGTCGCCGAGGCTCCGGACTGCCCGCTGGCGGGCCGCTACGGCAAAGGCACGGCCGCCGAACTCCTCGGCGAGGGTCGTCCCCTCGAAGGCCGGGTTCTCGCCCCCGAGTTCGGGGAACTTCCCGGGGTACTCGTCCCACGGGAACGATCCGCCGTCGACGAGCACGCCACCGACGGTCGTGCCCGAGCCGTGGATCCACTTCGTCGTCGACTCCCAGATGATGTCTGCGCCGTGTTCCAGCGGACGACAGAGCGCGGGCGTTGCGAACGTGTTGTCGACGAACACCGGCGCTCCGTGGTCGTGGGCGACCGCCGCGACCGCCTCGAGGTCGGGCGTCACCAGCGAGGGGTTGCCGATGGTCTCGACGTGGACGTACGCGGTCCGGTCGTCGATGGCCGCCGCGTAGGCGTCGGGATCGAGCGTGTCGACGA
>CAZUVE010000202.1:0-4303 GCA_964623735.1 uncultured Halobacteriales archaeon
AGGACATCACCGGGACGATGTCGCGCTCGACGACCGGCCGCTTGAGGATCTGGCGCTTGACCATCCCGGCCGCGTCGGAGCCGAACTGGACCGACGCCTCCTCCGGCGGCGCGAGCACGAGGCTGTCGGCTTTCTCGGCCTCGGCCTTGCGTATCTCGACGCGCTCACCGATGCCCACGTCGGCGTTCTGGCGCGTGAAGCCGTCGATGCGGACCGTGTCTGTGTTCCAGTCCTGCCGGTCGGCCCGCCAGACCTTCGCCGCGGTCACGTCCGCACCCTCGATCTCGATTATGTCACCCGGGGAGAGCTTGAGGTGCAAGAGCGTGTCGGGGTCGAGACGCGCGATGCCCCGTCCCGAGTCGTTGGGGTACGCTTTCGCCACCTCTAGTTGAACTTCATTCATACTAGTCTGGGATGTGTTGACACTCAGTAACGCCGGGAAATATGCTTTTTGTTACCGGCGGGTAGCCCGGGGGACCGCAATCGGAATATCGGCGGGTGTTCGGGCCGGCGTCGCGTCTCCTGCGGGACCACATTGATAACCGTGCCTCCCGTATTTCTCGGGCGTCCATGGTCTTTCTCGTGCCGTTCGACGGTTCGCCCGTCTCCGAGGCAGCTCTGGCGCGGGCCGTCGAACACGGCGAGGCACTGGGTGAAGCAGTCGTCGCGGTGAGTTTCGTCCCGACGGGCGCCGAGTACGCCGAGCGCCGCAAGTGGATCCAGCCCGACGAGGAGTTCGCCGTCGAGACGGCCAGCGCCGCCCTCCGGCGGAAAATCGAGGAGGCGACCGACGAGGCCGAGCGGACCTTCGCAGAGTCCGGCGCACAGTCGCCCGGCGGGCTGACCGACCACGTCCGCCGCGTCGCCCGCGACGTGGACGCGTCGGTCCTCTTCGTCGGCACGGCTGGCACCGAGAACACCCAAGACCCGGGCCTCCGGACGCCGTTCGGCGAGGTCGGCAACGGCGGCGACTACGACGTCTACCTCGTCCGGGCGGCCCGGTAGCGTTCCCGGACGTGGTCGCGAACGCCCGACTCTCACCTTCAGATTACGTGACGGCTCCGTCAGCCTATTGGGCCGCGGGTGCCCAACGTCGAGTATGCGAACGCTCGCGCTGGACGGCCGGATGGGAGCCAGCGGCGACATGCTCCTCGGGGCCCTGCTCGCGGCGGGGGCCGACCGTGCCGCCCTCGCGCCCGTCGAGGACACCCTCGACGTCCGGTACCTCGTCGACCGGACCGCAGAGAACGGGATCGAGGCGACGGCCGTCGACGTCGTTCTCGCCGACGAGGGCAACGGCGAGCACTCCCACGACCACTCGGGTGACGACGACCACAGCCACGATCACGACCACCACTCGGGTAGCCACGGCCACGGCCACACGCCGGCAGAGGGACACGGCCCCCGGCGCTCCTACGAGGAGGTTGTCGGGATCGTCGAGTCGATGGCCCTCCCGGCCGGGATCGCGTCGGACGCGACCGCGACCTTCGCGCTGCTCGGCGAGGCGGAGGCCGCGGTCCACGGCACCGCGATCGACGAGGTCCACTTCCACGAGGTCGGCGCCGACGACGCGGTCGCCGACATCGTTGGTGCGTGTCTCCTGTTCGAGGATCTGGGTGTCGAGCGCGTCGTGACGACCCCGCTCGCAGCCGGCGGCGGCGAGGTCGAGATGTCCCACGGCACCTACCCCGTTCCCACGCCCGCCGTGGTGGAACTCGCGGAGCGGGCCGACTGGTCGCTGCGGGGCGGCCCCGTGGAGGCCGAGTTGCTCACCCCGACCGGCGCGGCGATCCTCGCACAGTTCGCCGACGGCGTCGAGTCGCTCCCCTCACTCCGGGTCGACGGTTCCGGCTACGGCGCCGGCGGGTGGGACTTCCCCGAGCGGCCGAACGTTCTCCGTGCGACCGTCGGCGACGCCCGCGGCGACCTCGACCGGGAGGCCATCACGGTCCTGGAGACGAACCTCGACGACGCCTCGCCCGAGCTGCTGGGCGGGTTGCAGGAGACGCTCGCCGAGGTCGGCGCGCTGGACGTCTCGGTGGTGCCGCTGACGATGAAGAAGTCCCGGCCGGGCCACCTCGTCAAGGTCGTCTGCGACCCCGGGGACGCACGGCGGGTCGCGCGCCGCCTGGCCGAGGAGACGGGGACGCTCGGCGTGCGCGAGGGGAGTGCCGGCCACCGCTGGGTCGCCGACCGCGAACGGCGGACGGTGACGGTCGCCGTCGGCGGCAACGAGTACGAGGTCGGAGTCAAGATTGCCACCGCCGGCGGCGAGATATACGACGTGAGTGCCGAGTACGACGACGCCCTGGCTGTCGCCGGGGAGACCGATCTACCGGTCCGCGGTGTGATGCGCCGTGCTGAGTACGCGGCACACGAGACGTAGGCGGTCAGAGGAACCCGCCGCGAGGAGCGAACACCCGGTCACGACCCGTTCCGGGCGTCCTGGCTGCTACCGTCCCCGCTCGCGAGCAGATACCCGGTGACGAACACGAGGAGGAGCACCCCGAGGCCGACTGCGACGATGGCCTCGGTGCCGAACCCCGCCACTGCGCCCCCGTGGCCGTGTCCCTCGTGCAGTGGAATCATGCGCTCACTCAACCCGGCGGCCTGAAATCCGTTCCGTTCTGTCCTGCTCTGTCCTGTCCGGCCGACCGGGAGACGCCATCCAGTGGCGGTCAGCCCTCGCGGTGTTCGGCCAGTGCTTCGTCGATGGTCAGTTCGCCGCCGGCGACTTTCCGGGCGAGCGTCTCGTCGATGGCGCGGTTGGTCTCGCTCCGCTCGCGCGAGCGGTCCTTGATGCGCTGGAGTTCGCCCGCCGTCGGCTCGATGTCGCGCTCGTCGACGCGCTCGCCTTCGACGCGGGCGATGTTGACTGCCGCGAGGACGTCGCCCATCCCTCGTGCGCCCGCTCCGAGGTACGGGGTCGTTCCTGTTTCGTCGACGAGTTCCACCGGAGCGTCGAGGTCGTCGATTATCCGGGCGCCGACGAGCCTGGCGCCGTCGCCGATTCTGACCAGCGGGTCCACCGCGTCCGCGACCTCGTCGTTCACGACCGCGGCGGCCTGCTCGGCGGGGACGTGGAAGATTGCGACCACGACCCCTCCCACGAGGACGGCGATCCCGGGCCGCTCGCCCGGATCGACGCCGACGACCGTCTGCCCGCCCCCACCCCGGGTGAGCGCGAGCACCGCCTCGATTGCCCGCCGTGGCTCCCCGGCGGAGGCCCGGACCACCTCGGCGCCCTCGGGGACGGACACTCTGTCGTCCTCGCCGGTCACCACGACCGACGTCCGGTCCGGCAACTCCTCGTCGGGTTCGACGGTAGTGAAGTCCACGCCCCGGTCCCGGAGCGTTGTCACGACCTCGTGGTAGAGTTCGAAGTCGGCGGTGGCGACGACGATCACACCCCCGTGTTGGCGCCCGGCGGTCTTATACTGCCGGCTACGGCCACACGAGATCGCACTGACAGTCGTGAGCTACTGTGGGGATCACCACAGGAGGGCGTCCGGACAAACACTCACGATCCTCAGTGTATCGGGTCCCACGGGCGGTACTGCTCGTCAGTCTCGCGCGCTCCTGGCCGACGCGATCAGTTCGGCTCGTGATCCGCTCGTGGGCTCACAGCGACGTGCGAGCGTTTTAATCGGGTCGGGAACAACCACTGGGTGTGAGCGATTCGATCCCGACTGGCTGCAACCCCGTCGACGTGTTGCTGGGCGGGGGGTTCGACCGCGGTGCCGTCACACAGGTGTACGGCCCCCCGGCCGCCGGCAAGACGAACGTCGTCCTCTCGGCGGCCGTCGATGTCGCGGCCGCCGGCGGGTCGGTCCTCTACATCGACACCGAGGGACTCTCCGTCGACCGGATGGAACAACTGGCGAGCGCCCGCGGCGGGGCCTCCGTCGGCGAACTGGCCTCGCGGATCATCGTCTCGGAGGCACACACCTTCGAGGAACAGCGCGAGGCTGTCCGGGACGCCGCGGAGTTCGCCCCCGAGGCCGAGTTCGTCGTCCTCGACAGCGCAACCGGCTTCTACCGGCTCGTACGTACCGAACAGGAGGAGGGTGAGGCGCTGCGGGCGGTCGCCCGCCAGATCACGCACCTGCTGTCGCTGGCCCGCAAGCACGACCTCGCGGTGGCGTTCACCAACCAGGTCTTCACCGACCCCGACTCCGACCAGACCCGCGGGCTGGGGGGACACACGCTCGATCACTGGTCCGCCGTCGTCCTCCGGCTGGACCGCTTTCGCGGGGGGAACCGCCGCGCCACGCTGGAGAAACACCACGCCCGCGAGGCCGGC
>CAZUVE010000203.1:0-4287 GCA_964623735.1 uncultured Halobacteriales archaeon
CTCGTGGGCGTCGGCGACGGCGGCGCCAGCAAGGGCGACTTCCACGCCGGCCTCAACTTCGCGGGCGTTCTGGACGTGCCCGCGGTCTTTCTCGTCCTCAACAACCAGTGGGCCATCTCCACGCCGGTCGAGCGCCAGACCGCCGCCGACACGTACGCCTCGCGGGCCGAGGGCTACGGGTTCGAGGGCGTCCTCGTCGACGGCAACGACCCTCTCGCGACCTACCGGGCGACCCGGCGGGCCGTCGAGAAGGCCCGCGAGACCGGCGAGCCGACGCTCGTGGAGGCGCTGACCTACCGGCGGAGTGCCCACTCCTCCAGCGACGACGACTCCCGGTATCGCGACGACGCGGAGGTAGAACCCTGGCGCGAGCGCGACCCGGTCGACCGCTTCGAGGTGTTCCTCGCCGACCGCGGGCTCTGGGACGCCGGGTACGGAGAGACTGTTCGCGAGCGCGCCCGCGAGCGCGCTCACGAGGCCGCCGACCGCGCGCTGTCGATCGCCGGGGAGCAGTCCCCGGAGGAGGTTTTCGACGAGGTGTTCGCGAACCCGCCGGCCCACATCGACGAGCAACGCGAGGAACTGCTCGCCCTCTACGAGGAACACGGGGAGGAGGCCTTCCGGTGGTAGCATGACGGCGAGCGAGGACACAGACACGGACGCCGACACCGATGGTGACACCGACACGACCGCGGACGACCTCCTGCTCGTCGAGGCGGTCGCCGAAGGGTTGCACGACGAGATGGCCCGCGACGAGTCGGTGGTCGTCCTCGGGGAGGACGTCGGCCAGTCGGGCGGGGTTTTCCGGGCCACCGAGGGGCTGTACGACGCCTTCGGCGACGAGCGCGTCATCGATACGCCGCTGTCAGAGACCGGCGTCGCCGGAGCCGCAATCGGACTCGCGGCCTCGGGCCTGCGGCCCGTCGTCGAGATCCAGTTCATGGGCTTCACCTACGCCGCCATGGAGCAACTCTACACCCGGGCGGCCCGGATGCACGCCCGCTCGCGGGGGCAGTACCCCTGCCAGCTGGTGCTGCGGGTGCCCCTCGGCGGCGGCGTGCGGGCGCCGGACCTCCACGGCGAGTCGATGGAGACCATCTTCGTCCACCACCCCGGGTTCAAAGTGGTCGTCCCGAGCACGCCCGCCGACGCGAAGGGGCTGCTGATCGCGAGTGTCCGCGATCCCGACCCCGTGGTCTTTCTCGAGCCGAAGAAGATCTACCGCGCGTTCCGCGAGGAGGTCCCCGAGGGAACATACACCGTCCCGCTGGGCGAGGCCGCCGTCCGCCGGGAGGGAACCGACGTCTCGGTGTTTACCTGGGGTGCGATGACCCGGCCGACGCTGGACGCGGCGGAGGATCTCGCCGGCGAGATCGACGTCGAAGTGGTAGACCTGCGGACGCTCTCGCCGATGGATCGCGGGGCGCTCGTCGACTCTTTCCGGAAGACCGGCCGGGCGGTCGTCGTCCACGAGGCACCCCGCACGGGCGGGCTCGCGGGCGAGGTGATCGCCACCCTCCAGGAGGAGGCGCTGCTCTACCAGGAGGCGCCGGTCGGGCGCGTCACCGGGTGGGACGCGGTCTACCCGCTGTACGACCTCGAGGACTTCCAGCTGCCCAACGCAACGCGGGTGCGCGAGAAGATCCGCGAGGTCGTGGCGTTCTAGTCCAGCGCCTCCCGCAGCAACTGATTCACGTCACCGGGGTCTGCACTCCCTCCTGTCTTTTGCATCACCTGGCCGACGAGGAAGTTGATGGCGCCGTCCTCGCCGTCACGGTAGTCCTCGACGGCGCCGGGGTTCTCCTCGATTGCCGCCTCGACGGCCTGCTGGACCTCGTCGCCGGTGGTCTTGCCCAGGCCCTCCTCCTCCACGACGGCCCCGGGGTCGCGGCCGTCGTCGAGCATCGACCGCAGGACCGTCTCGCGGGCGTTCTTGGCGGTGATCTCCCCCTCCGCGACGAGCGCGACGAGGCGCTTGATCTCGTCCAGGCGGTCCTCGACGCCCGTCACCTGCATGTCCCGGTAGTTGAGCTCTCCGAGGAGGTTGTCCGCGACCCACGTCGCGGCGAGGTCGGCGTCGAACTCGGCGGCGACGTCCTCGAAGAAGTCCGCGACCTGTTTTGTAGCGGTGAGCTTGTCGGCGGCCTCGTCGCCGAGGCCGTACTCCTCGCGGAAGCGCTCCCGGCGGGCGCCCGGGAGTTCCGGGATCGAGATCTGCTCTTTCCAGTCGGCCACCTCCAAGGGCGGGAGGTCGGCCTCGCGGTAGTAGCGGTAGTCCTTCTCGGCTTCCTTCGAGCGCATCGAGACCGTGATACCCCGGGACTCGTCCCAGTGACGGGTCTCCTGCTGGACGGCGCGGCCCCGCTGGATGGCGTTCTTCTGGCGCTGGGCCTCGTAGGCCAGGGCCTTCCCGGCGCCCCTGTGACTGGAGATGTTCTTGACCTCCGTGCGGTTGGCTGCCTCGAGCGTCTCGGTGTCGACGCTCCCGTCCGCGCCGACCTCGTCGGCGTCGACGACAGAGAGGTTGGCGTCCACGCGCAGGCTGCCGTCCCGCGAGGCGTCGAACACGCCCAGGTACTCGAGGACCTCCTCGAGTTTCGCGAGAAAGGCACGCACCTCGTCGGCGTCCCGGAAGTCGGGTTCGGTGACGATCTCGAGTAGCGGCGTCCCTGCGCGGTTGTAGTCGACCAGGGTGTACTCGGCGGTGTCGATCGAGCCACCCCTGTGGGTGAGGCTCCCGGGATCCTCCTCGAGGTGGGCCCGCCGGACGCCGACGGTCCGGCGCTCGTCGCCGATCGAAAACTCGAGGCGGCCGTCCTGGCAGACGGGGGCGTCGTACTGTGAGATCTGGAAGTTCTTCGGCAGGTCGGGGTAGTAGTAGTTCTTCCGGTGGAACCGCGTCCGTTCCGGGATGTCGGCGTCGATGGCCTTGCCGACCTTGACGGCGGCCTCGACGGCGGCCTCGTTGAGCACCGGTAACGCGCCGGGGAGCCCGAGACAGACCGGACAGGTGTGGGTGTTGGGCCCGTCGGCAGACTCTGTCGAGCAGCCACAGAAGATCTTGGTGGTGGTCTCGAGCTGGACGTGGACCTCCAGCCCGATGACGGCCGCCAGCTCGCCCGTATCCTGCGTTTGTGCCATTGCCTGCCGTTCGGCGGCCCCGGGCTAAAACGCACCGGTCGCGGCCCCGAGCCGCGGGCGACACCGCTCACGCGCTTGTAGCCGACCCTATAGGGATGTTCGAAAGCGTTTATCAGGTCGACCGCATGCCTTCTTGCGGTCGATCCTGTAATGACTTTCGAACATCTCTATATCAGCCCCACAGTGGCTCACAGCCATCAGTATATACTCGGGCGGATAGATCGGCGGATTTCGCGTCCCGAAAGGCCGAACGGACAGGACACGCCGACGTATCGGTCTCCGTATGAGTGTCTGACGCACGTTTATGTGGACCGAGAGAGAGGACAACTGTATGTGCGGGAACAGAGTCGAAGAACTCGAATCGCAGGTCAAGGAGCTCCAGGCGTCGGTGGAGGGGCTGACCGACGAACTCGTCGAGTGCAAAGTCCGGGTCCGCGAACTCGAGGCTGCAGTCGACGAGGAGGTCGGCTTCGTCCCCGAACTCCCCGACGTCGAGGAGGACGACGGCGAGGAGGACATCCGGGAGCCGGAGCCGGGCGAGGCGGGGGAGATGGCCGAAGCACCTAACACCGAGGGGACCGACAACGCGGACAACGCGGACAACGCGGAGGAGCCCGAATCCGACATCATCGTCGCCTGATACTGTCGGTCGCGAGCCGGCGAGCGGCTCCGGGTCCCCCCGGCGCTCACGACGCGACGACCGACAGTACGGTGCCGGCCCTCCCACGCGAGCACCCCCATGCACATCAAAGAGCTCGTCCTTGACAACTTCAAGAGTTTCGGCCGGAAGACCCGTATTCCGTTCTACGAGGACTTCACCACGGTCAGCGGCCCGAACGGCTCGGGCAAGTCGAACATCATCGACTCGATTCTCTTCGCGCTCGGGCTCGCTCGTACCTCCGGGATCCGCGCCGAGAAGCTGACCGACCTCATCTACAATCCCGGCCACCAGGAGGGTGATTCCTTCGAGGGCGAGCGCGAGGCCAACGTGGAGGTCATCCTCGACAACTCGGACGGCGCTCTGGACCGGGCACAGGTCGTCAACGCCGCCGGGACGGAGGACGTCGGCGACGTCGACGAGATCTCGATCAAGCGCCGCGTCAAGGAGACCGAGGAGAACTACTACTCCTACTACTACATCAACGG
>CAZUVE010000204.1:0-4280 GCA_964623735.1 uncultured Halobacteriales archaeon
GACGAGGTCAAAGACATCGTCAACCTCGCCGGCGTCGCCGTCGTCGACGCACAGGAGGAGTGACGCCTGCTGTCGTCCAGTTCGTCCCTCCGGGGCCGGCGAACACCGGCACACGGTCCTCCGGGTGCACAGTTGGCAGTCCGCCTCAGCGAGGCGGTCCTCCGAAGCCGGAGTCGACGGGCGGGTTGAGATAGATGGCGTCGACGAGGAGAAGCGTACTCGTCACCGCGCCGACACTGACGGCCAGCTGTAACGACAGCACCCCGAGAGCGTGGACGGTCAGCCCGACGGCGAAGACGAGTGGAATTGCGGCCAGGACCAGGTCGTACCGGGACAGCGACGATACCCTGTCCAGCGCGACCCGGGAAAAGACGCCTGCGGTACCGTGTTCGGTGTTGCGACTCGTGGCCATCTTTGTTTCACCTCCTATCAGATTGTACGGGTCTATCCCACAAAAATCTTACTCTGGTACAGTTCATGGAGGTTCTTTTGACTCTCTCTCACTCGTCTCTATTACGTATTCATAACTTACGAGTTGGTCATCCCTGGAGAAACACGGTAACGGGGTGCCACGAGAACTGGGACGACAGAGGGGTTTTGCCTCTCACAGTGATTGCTGTACCTGGTCACGCACGACCGCACACTGTCGTGCGGTGGATCCGGCACTGACCGACAGCAATCAGTATCAGTCGCCGGCGCCCCGGTCCGAGCGGGAGGGAGGTGGGACGCGTTTCTCGACGGCCGGCGCCTCCGGGAGGAGACACCGGTCGGGTTCGTCGTTGACGTGTGCGAACTCGTCGGGCGCGTTGGCGAGCGGGTGAGCGGGGTTCTCGCCGCTGGGGATGTGGGCGGCCCGGACTGTTCCGAACCCGCGCAGACGCGCCCGGATGCCTCGCCAGTGGAGCCCCGTCGCGCGCGGGACCGACACGGTGTGCGGGGGGGCGTCGCCGGTCCCGCCTGCCAGAACCGCCGCGTTGACGTTCGCCGCGAGCTGGTCGTGGTCGACGAGCACACCGACCGACGCGTCCGCGGGCGAGCGGGCCGCGAGCACGTCCAGCCCGAGGTGGAGCGCACGGTACTCGGCGACATTGTTGTCCGGGGACTCGTTGGAGACAGAGAGCCGTGCGACACGCGCCCCGTCGCGGGCCTCGATGACGGCGCCGAGCCCGCCGCCGGACTCCCTGAACGATCCGTCGGTGGCCAGATAGAAGTCGCGATGGTGGGTCCGCGGCGGGTGAGCGATGTGTGGTGTGGGCGACTCGTCGAACAGATCCCGTAACGACGGCCGGCCGTACGCGGCCATACCTCTCCTTGTGGAGGGATCTGTTAAATGTTTTCGGGGTCTGGCGCGCGAAACCGCGGGACGCAGGTGCTGGCCGGCGACAGTCCCGACTTCACTCCGTGTGGGCGGGATGGCCCACCACGAGCGCCACGACGTTACAGGCCAGCAGAACGACGAACGCGACTGTCTGGGTCTCTGTCTCCAGTCCCGTCGCGAGCAGCGGGAGATAGAGGAACGGGAGCACGACCGCTGCCCAGAACGCGAGCCGGTGGAGCGGCCACAGGAGTGTCTTGCGGAGCGACGCGTCGTCGCCGTCGGCGGGAAGGGACGGCAGGTCGGTGATGGAGGGCGTCGACATCTTTGCTACCTCTACCAGTCACATACACCCATACCCATATATAGGTGGGAGAGCCTTCGGACAGTTTCGATCGATTTTACGCGTCGGCTGCCTCCCGCCGACGTTTTAAAACGTACTGAAAACGGTGGAAATATTTTATCGACGCTTTTGACGCAGTCTCACGGGACTCACCGTCGCCGGGACAGGTGGCTCCCGTGACGGGTCAGTCCAGGACGTGGACGTCCACCTCGGTCGTCCCTGCCGGCGTCCGGATGGTCGCGCGCTCCCTGACCGCCCCGCGCAGTTGCTCCCGCCACGCCGCAACCGCGTCGGCGTGGTACTCGCGGTGGCGTTCGACAGTGTACGGCTCCTCTGCCCTGCGGAGCGCGTCCTCCGTGTCTGCGGAGCGGGGGTACGAGGGCGCGTCCGGTTCGAGCAGCGCGTCGGGGTCGACGCGGACCGGCTGCCGCGCAGTCCGGGTTCCCGAGGACTGGACAACGTGCAGGCGTGCGCGCATCCGCCCGCTGAACGGGGGGGTCGCGCGGAGTACCGCCTCGCGGTCGGTGGTGCGGTTGGTCTCGACGGCGGCCACGAGGTCCTCGCCGGTCACCGCGAGCGACCGGATTTCGGTGGGATCGCCCACTGCCGTCGCTACGCGGCCGCAGACAAAGACCGTTCGGGTCGGCGCGCGCTCGGGTTCCCGACGCCAGTCTGTCCGGCGACTCCGGCCCGGAGTCGGACGCTGTCCGGGATATCGTCCGTCCCCTCGGCCAGGCGTTGCCTGTCCCGCTGGTCGATTCCGGCGGGATCAAAACTAATAACAGGCGGAGTAGATTTAATTGTCCGACAGGTTGAGTCTCTGTACGGTGTTGCGCTGTGGGGAAACTGGCGATTCAGAAACGGGAGTGTCCATCATGTATGAACAGACAATCCTCGTAGTGGACGACGAACCCGACATTGCAGACCTGTACACTGCGTGGCTCGAGACAGACCACGAGGTCCGCACGGCCTACTGCGGCCGGACAGCCCTGGAGAAAGCCGACGACGACGTCGATATGGTGTTTCTCGACCGGCAGATCCCGGACGTGTCGGGCGAGGAGGTGCTCGAACGGATCCGCGAGCGCGGACTCGACTGCCGCGTCGTGATGGTCACCGCGATTGACCCCGACTTCGACATCGTCGAGATGCCGTTCGACGACTACCTGACGAAGCCGGTGATGCGCCGGAACATCGAGGACGCTGTCGAGAGCATGCAGGAGCGTGAGTCGTACACGGAGACGATCCGCGAGTACTACGCGCTCACCGCGAAGAAGGCGACACTCGAGGCCGAGAAGAGCCCCGCCGAACTCCGGAACAGCCCGGAGTACCAGCAGATGGACCGACGTGTCGCCGACCTCGCAGACGAGGCCGACAGCTTCGTCGACGACATCGACGACGACGCCCTGTTCAAAGAGCTGTCCGAGGCCTGATCGGTCCCGCCGATTGCGGCTGTCCGGGAGACTCCGCAATCGGCCTGTTCCCGCTAGACGCCGAGTGTCTGCTGTGCCTCGAGGAAGAGCGGCGGGCTGTACCGGAGCAACAGGAAGACGGCCCCGAGTTCGACGGCGGTGACGGCGAGCGTCACGGCGTCGGAGAACTCGCTGTCGACCGGGATCCCGAAGGGGACGTCGAACTCTCGGCTCAGGAGCGGGTAGAACAGCGCGATTCCGCGCGTGGTTCCGAGCACGTCCAGCACGTAGTGGGTCAGCACACCCAGCCAGACCCACTGGAGGTTCCCGAAGTAGAGCGGGTAGGCGAAGAACACGGCGAGCACCGGGAGGTTGTGTAGCGTCTTGCGGTGTTTGCCGAACGCGGTGTCCACGTCCGGAAAGAGCGCCCCGAGAACCACCGGGACGAACACCTCGGCGACGGTCCGGAGCGTCCGCAGGTCTCCCGCAGGTTCCAGAAGGTACCCGAGGCCGACAACCAGCAACACGGCGTTGAGCACGTGGCCGCGCTTGTTCATCTGCCACGACGACGCGGGCTCGCCTCACAAACCTTGTTATTTCACGGCGGCGTGGAGATCCCGGAGGGCCTGGCGAGCGATCCGCTCCCGGACGTCCGAGCGGTTTCCGTCGAACTCGTACCGCTGGACTGTCGCGTCCGAGTCCCCGGTCTCCCACGGGGCTGCCTCGGCGACGGCGACGAACGCGGTACCGACGGGCCGGTCGGGTGTGCCCCCGCCCGGGCCGGCAACCCCGGCCGTCGCCAGCCCCCAGTCCGTCCGCGCCCGGTCGCGGGCTCCCCGGGCCATCTCCTCGACCGCCGGCGCGCTCACGGCGCCGTGCGCGTCGAGTGTCTCGCGGGCGACCGCCAGTACCTCCCGGACCGAGTCGTAGCCGTACGAGACGTATCCGCGATCGAGGTAGTCGCTGGCGCCCGGTGGCGCGGTCAGCAGGGCCGTCACGAGTCCGCCGGTAGCACCCTCCGCGACTGCGACCGTCTCCCCCGCCTCGCGGAGGGCGTCACCGACCTCGGTCTCGACGGGTGGGTCGTCGGCGTGTGTGTCCATGACGGGCGCAGGCGTGCGAGCCGGAAAAGGCTCCGGGCGAGACGAAAAGAGACAGGTACGCCCGGCCGTACCCGGAGGTATGGACTACGAGACGCCGCAGTTCTTCCGCG
>CAZUVE010000205.1:0-4241 GCA_964623735.1 uncultured Halobacteriales archaeon
TCGGCGAGCACCTCCACATGCGCGACCACGTCGCCATGATCGGCGACATGGGCTTCGGGATCTTCGACGTCGTTGGCTCGGACGCCGCCGACTACATGGAGAAGATGGCCGTCGGCCGGGCACACGTCGACCCGGGCAAGACCGTCTACACGCCGATCCTCGCCGACAACGGCGGGTTCGTCTCGGACCTGACGTTCGCCCGCCTCGGCGAGGACCGCTACCGCGTCGTCACCGGCGGGGCCGTCGCCGGCTCGGACAAGCAGTGGTTCGAGAGCCACATCCCCGCGGACAGCGACGTCCACCTCGTCGACCAGTCCGAGGCGTACTGTACGCTCGGCGTGTGGGGCCCCGACGCCCGCAACGTCGTCGACTCGGTCACCGAGGAGGACATGTCCCACGAGGCGTTCCCCCCGTACACGTGCCAGGAGATCACCGTCGGCGAGGTCGACGCCTGGGCGATGCGCCTCTCCTACGTCGGCGAACTCGGCTGGGAGATCTACGCCCCGATGGGCCAGGGCCAGCGCCTCTGGGACACCATCGCCGCCGCCGGCGAGGACTACGACATCCGCCCGGTCGGCATGGGCGTCTACGGCACCACCGGCCGCATGGAGAAGGGGTACCGGCTGTTCGGCCACGAACTCGAACTCGAGTACAACCCCGCGGAGGCCGGCCTGACCTTCCACGGGGTCAAGGACGCCGACTTCAACGGCAAGGAGGCCTACGCCGAGGCCATCGAGGAGGACAACACCGCGACGCTGTGCACACTGTCGGTCGACGACCACACCTCCTCGGACGGCGAGCGCAGGTTCATGCTGGGCAACGAACCGATCCTCAACGAGGCGGGCGACGTCATCGTCGACGAGGAGGGCCGCCGGTCCTACGTCACGAGTGCGGGCACGGGCCCGTCGGTCGGCAAGCACCTCCTCATGGCGTACCTCCCCCCGGAGTACGCCGACGAGGGTCGCTCCCTGCAGGTCGAGTACATGGGCGACCACTACCCCGTGACCGTCGAGGTCGCCGGGAGTCTGCCCCTGTTCGACCCCGAGAACGAGCGCATCCGGAGCTAACTGCACACCACACAACACAACACAACACAACAATGGACGTACTAGCCTGTCTGAAACGGGTACCCGAAACGGGAGCGAAGATCGTCCTCACGGAGGACGAGCAGGACATCGACACGACCAACCTCGGATTCACGATGAGCCCACACGAGGAGTGTGGCGTCGAGGAGGCCGTCCAGATCGCCGAGGAGACCGGCGGGTCCGCGACGGCACTCACCCTCGGCAGCGAGGACGCCAAAGAGCAGGTCCGGACCGCGCTGGCGATGCAGGCCGACGACGGCGTGTTGCTCGAGACCGACGGCGACGAGTGGGACCCGCGAAACGTCGCCGCGGCCATCGCGGACTACGCCTCGGACCGGATAGACGGAGACGGTCTCGACCTGCTGCTGTTCGGCAACGAGTCGGCCGACGCCGGCAACTACCAGGTCGGTGTTCGCGTCGCCGAACTGCTCGATCTGCCCATCGTGACGAGCATCAAGAACCTCGAGGTCGACGGGGACGCGGGCACCGTCACGGCGGAGCGCGAGGTCGGCGGCGGCTCGGAGGTGTACGAACTCGACCTCCCGGCGGTCGTCGCGGTCAAGGAGGGGCTCAACGAGCCCCGCTACGCCTCGATGCGCGCCCGGATGCGGGCCCGCAAGCAGACCGTCGAGTCCGTGGCCGCCGAGCGCCAGCACGACGCCGGCCTCGAGAAGCTCCGCCTCGAGACGCCCGAGCGCGACGAGGGCACCGCCGAGATCCTGGGCGAGGGTCCAGAGGCCGTCCCGGAGATCGTGAGCGTCCTCCGCGAACTGGAGGTGCTCTGATGATCCTCGCGTTCGTCGAACACGAGGCGGGCAGTCCCGAGGACACGAGCCTGGAAGCGCTGACACTCGCCCGCGAGATTGCCGGCCAGTCCGACGGCGCGCTCGAGGCGGTCGTCTTCGGTGACGAGGGCGCCGCGGTCGCCGACGAGGTCGGCGAGTACGGCGGCGGCGCGGTCCACGCGGTGACCCACGGGGACCTCGGCACCTACGCCCCGGAGGCGTGGGCCGAGAGTATCGCACAGCTCGTCGACGGCCTGGCCCCGGACGCGGTCGTCGTCCCCGGCAGCGACCGCGGCCACGAGGTGCTCGCTCACGCCGCGGCGAAGCTCGAACTCCCGATGGCGGCCAACTGCACGGAGGTCGACGCCGACGACGACTACGAGGTGACCCGCCAGCGCTGGGGCGGTACGCTGCTGGAACACGCCCGGCTGTCGGGCGAGACGAAGCTGCTCTCGGCCGCACCCAACGAGACCGGCGCCGAACCCGCGGCCGAGGCGGGCGAGGCGGCCGTCCAGGAGTTCACGCCCGACCTCGACGAGTCCGACCTGCGGGTGCAGATCTCGGCCATCGAGGAGTCAGACGAGGAGGGCATCCCGCTGGGCGAGGCCCGCGTCGTCGTCAGCGGCGGGCGCGGCGTCGGCAGCCCCGAGGGCTTCGACAAGCTCGAGCAGCTCGCGGACCTGCTCGACGCCGCAATCGGCTCCTCGCGGGCCGCGGTCAACGAGGGCTGGCGCAGCCACGACGACCAGATCGGCCAGACCGGCACCAAGATCTCGCCCAAGCTGTACATGCCCTGCGGGATCAGCGGCGCAGTCCAGCACATGGTCGGCTGCAAGGGTGCCGAGAACATCATGGCCGTCAACACCGACCCAGAGGCGGCGATCATCCAGAAGGCCGAGTACGCAGTCATCGGTGACCTCCACGAGGTCGTTCCCGAACTCAACGAGGTCCTCCGCGAGGAGACCGGCGAGTAGGCGGGCATGGACACAGGATTCGCCATCGTCGATCCCGGGGACGTGCCGACCGAACGGTTCGACACCTGCGACGTCGACCACCGGAAACTGACCGAGCGGCTCGGCTGTACCGAGACCCGTCTCAACCAGGTCGTCCTCGATCCCGGCGACGTCACGACGCCCCACGCCCACGACGGCCAGGAGGAGGTCTTCGTCGCGCTCACGGGGGGCCAGATCGCAATAGAGGGGCAGGTCCACGAGGTTCCCGCGGGCGGGGTCGTCCGCGTCGCTCCGGACGTGGTCAGGAACCTGCTCAACGAGTCCGACCAGCAACAGGTCTGGATCGCGCTCGGCGCTCCCCCTGTCGGAACTGTCGACGACTTCGGCGCGTACGTGCTGCCCGACGACGTCGACCCCGACGCGGAGCGGTAGCTTGCCGGCGAGACGAGCGACAGACGCCGTCGAGTACCCCGGGGAGCACCGCGGGCGACCGGCAGCCCCCATCACCGTGCAGTCCGCGAGACCTCCTGGAAGTAGGCCTGCTCGTCGAGTTCGCCCCGGTTGAAAGCCCTGGCCAGCGGCGCCGAAGCCTCGAGCAGCGTCGGCTCGGCGTCCGGTTCCTCGACCACGACCCTGAGACCGCTGTGGTCCGTCCCCTCCTCCGGCACGGACTCGGCGTAGAGCAGCAGGATCTCCTGGACGGTGAGGGCGGCTTCCTCCTGGTCCTGTCCCTCCCGGCGCCGGTACTGGACGAGCCACCACTTGCGGTCCTCGGAGGCGCTCAGCTGCTCGTACTGGACCTCGCTCGACTCGAGCTTCCCCTGGAAGCTGAAGAAATCCGGGGAGAGGAGCCGCCGTTCGAGTCTTCCGGTCCCGGTCGCGACGCCGTCGGGTTCGGCGCCGAAGGCCGGCGTGTTGTCGAGTATGACCCGGTACTCGCCGGGCTCGATGTCGCCGGACAGCGAGGCACCGGCGATCATGGCGGTCTGGGACAGCTGCTCGATCGGCTCGACTTTCTCGCCCTGCTCGTAACCCCCGAAATCCGACTCGGGAAGCGTCCAGACGTCGAGAACGCCGTCGGTGACGCTGACGTTGACCTCGACGGTCTCCGTCTCGACCGGCGACAGTACTGTCGACGCGAACGTTCCGTCCTCGATCCCGAACTCGAGGTCGACGCGTCGCCGGTACCGCTCCTCTGTCGTGTCCGTGACGGTCACCGCCTCGCTCGACGCCGGCTGGTGGGGCGTCGACTGGAACCGCGAACAGCCGGCGACCGGGCCCACAGCACACAGGGACAGAAACCCGCGGCGATCCATACCCCGTGACTCGACCGGGGTGGATAAAAGGCGTTCCACTCGACCCCGCCGCGCTCTCGCCTGGCGACACAGACGGCCGCGCTCTCGCCTGGCGATCCCCGT
>CAZUVE010000206.1:0-4204 GCA_964623735.1 uncultured Halobacteriales archaeon
GACGGGGGCTTCGTCCATCGCACGTTTGTTGCGACGGAGTTCCTGCTGGCGCTCGTGCTGGTCGGTGATGTCGTGGATGGCCCCGCGGAGTATCTCTGTGTCGCCGTCGGTGGTTGCCGGTGTAACCGTTACGTTCACAATGCGTTCGTCACCGTCCAGTGCCTGGAGACGCCAGGTCCCGTGTGTCTGCTCGCCCGTCTGGCGGGCGCGGTCGATGATCCGTCGAATGTCCGTTCTGTCCTCGGGGTGATACAGGTCGATTGCCTCAGTCAGCGAGAGGTCTGCCTGCGCAGGGAAGTCGATGAGCCGGCGGGCACCGTCAGTCAAGAGTAGTTCACCAGTTTCAGTATCCAGTTCGAACCCGCCGGTGTCGCCGGCGAACTCGGTCAGGCGCATCAGTTGTTCCTGTCTATCGGCCCGCTCGGCCTCGCGTCGTGCTTCGACGGCGTTCTGGATGCGGTTGGCGAGAAGTTCGTACTGTTCGGAACCCGATCCCTTCTGGAGGTAGTCGGTCACGTCGGCGGCGATAGCCTCGCTGGCGACAGTCTCGCTGCCCTTGCCGGTAAAGAGAATAAACGGGAGATCGGGGTACTCCTCCCGGACAGCCTCCAAGAATTCGAGGCCGTCCATGCCGGGCATGTTGTAATCCGAGACGACACAATCGGGCGGGCGGTCATCAATACTCTCCAGGCCCTCGTCGGCGCTGGTCGCGGTCTCGACAGTGAACCGATCGTCCTCGCGTTCGAGAAACGTCCCGGTCAGATCCGCGAAATCGGGCTCATCATCGACGTGAAGAATATGAATATCCCGTTGAGAGCCGAGTGACATTGTACACCAAAGCATATCTATACTCAAAAGACTTTCCGGCGTCGCAGTAACCATTTGTCACACAAATCGCCCGACAACACCGACATTAAACGAAATCTCCGAACCAGCGTACCGGATGCCCGTAGCATTCGTCACGAGTCGTGTCAGGGGTCACGGCTGGCCCGGATTCGCGACCTCCGACTCGGGGACACGGGAGAGGATCAATCGGTCAATCCACTGAAAAGACCCGTCTCGTGACGTCGTTATTCTTCGGTTTCCGTGACCGGCTGGTCGATGGCTTCACCACTCCGGACGATGGCAACGTTACCCGATACTTCCTGGCTGATCCGCTCGGCGAGAGAACCGAACATCGCCCGGGAGATGTCACTCTTTTCGGACAGCCCCACACAGACCGTGTCGTACTCCTGTACCGCCTCGATAATGGTCGACTCGATATCCGTCGCAACGACCACAGCGCTCTCGTACTCCGTATCGTCTAACCCACTTCGCTCGGCAACCGACTGGATCGTCGTCCGTCCTCGTTTCACGTGACTGGTCTCGTCGTCCCCGGCGCGCTGTTGGACGTTCAGGAGGAACGCGACGGAGTTGGAGACGGTGGCAAAGTCGACGGCACGCTGCGCAGCGACGGGAGCGTGTGGTCCGGACCCCGCAAGCGCTACCGGCGTGCCGATGGCGTCGTCTTCGATCTTGACGAGAGAGACGTCACAGGGAGCCTGCGTGACGACGGTGTCGAGCGTCGACCCGAACACGCGCTCTCCTTGCTCTGGTTGCCCCCGCCACCCAACGAGGGCCTGGTCGGCGTTCTCGTCTCGAATGACGTCGACGAGCGTCTCCCCTGCGTCTTCGGAAACGACTGCACTCGTGCGCAGCGTGATATCCATCTCGGTGGCGAGTTCGCGAGTGGTCTCCAGCAGCGCACGCTGGCTGTCGAGACGGTCGGACGCGACGTTCCGTTCAGGGGCTGGTTCGGCCTCGACCACGTTTACCGCGACGAGTTCGGGAACGCCATCGTCCTCGTGTGCGCGCGCAGTGGCGGCTGCGAGCCGCAGCAGGCCACGCTGTGTCTCCGGATTCGCAACACCGACGACGACCCTGTAGGGCTCGCCAGACAGCGAGGCAGGGCGAGTGCCGGGGAGTTTGGTCGTCACGCCGCGAACGAGACTCCCGAACGCCTCGTCGAACAGTCCCTCCTCCACGCCGCGATTCCGGGCGTAGGCGGCGTACCAGACAACGCCGACGAAGACGATCCCGGTGCCCACGAGTATGACCGGCGGTTCCATCTGCGAGATGACCACCCCCGTCATCGCCACGCCGGCCACCGGCACAACCGGGTACAGCAGCCCCGGCATCTCGAAGGTCGGGTCGTACTCCTCGGGGTCGGCACGGCGGAAGACGACGACGGCAACGTGGACGAGTCCATAGGTTACGAGAAAGCTGAAACTCGCCACCTGCGCCAGCAGCGCGACGATCTCTTGCACGCGGAGTCCAGCGAGCACGAGCAGCCCGGTCACCGCGCCAGTCGCCATAATCGCCCGATGTGGTGTGCTGAACCGGCTGTGTGTGACGTTCAGTCGGTCGCTCATCAGCCCGTCCCGGCCCATTGCGAAGATGACTCTGGACGCCGCGAGAACCGACGAGTTCGAACTCGAGATTGCGGCGACCGCCGCCGCGACAGTGACGGCGGCGATCCCGCTCGTCCCGAACATGGTGATCGCCGCAACGTCGGACACGGGGACCAGCGAGCCGCCCAACTCGCCGTACGGGACCACGCCGGTACTGATGAGCATGATCACCGCGTACAGGAGTGTGACCGAGACGACCGACAGCACCATCGTCAGCGGGATGAGCTTTCCCGGTCGTTCGATCTCGCCGGCGACCGTGGCGATGATCTCGAACCCGAGGTAGGTCACGAACACGGTCCCGGTCGTGGCGACGATACCGGTCACCCCTGTCGGCGCGAACTCTTCGAGATTACCGGGCTCTATGAAGAAGACCCCGAGCGCGACGTAGATTAGCACGACGACCACCTCTGCCCCGATCATGATGTTCTGTGCGCCGCTGGATTCGTCGGTCCCGTAGAAGTTGATGCCGGTGATCAGCCCGAGGCCGACGATACCTAGCAGGACGATGAGTGCCCGCCCGTCGAGAAACGGGAGCGGCACGACGATGTACTGGCCGAAGCCGATCATGTAGAAGGCGCTGGCGAACATCAACCCGGTCCACATCCCCCACCCGACGATACTCCCGAACAGACCGCCGAGCGCACGGTTGACGTAGTGGTAGCTGCCGCCGGCAATCGGCATTCCGGTGGCCAGTTCCGCCAGCGAGAGCGCGGCCAACAGGGCAACGAACCCGGCAATTACGAACGAGATGGCGCTGGCCGGTCCCGCTCCCTCGGCAGCCAACCCCGGGAGGATGAAGATGCCGGCCCCGATCATCGTCCCCCCGCCGAGCGTCATCGCCTCGAGGAATCCGAGATTCCGTTCGAGTTCTCCGGCGTCGACCGTCATGCCGGCTCCTCCCCCGTGGAACAGAGCGGATCCGGGGCGTCGGGGCGAGGACTCGCCGGCGGTGTAGGCCTCTCTCGGTGGCGCGCAACCGGTTCAGTCTGGCGAGGGCTGTTTCGGCCAGTATCTGTAAGTCCCGTGTATAGGTGCATTCGCGTGCACGAGCGGTGAATTTGGTTACTCGCGGGGGCTGGCCGCCGCGACATTTTTTGCCGCCCATGGTGGCGGGAATTGAGCGTATTTTGATATGATGGGGGGGATTGTAACAGTTGTGCTCTGGCCGTACGGGAACGGATCGGACCACGCGGCGTCGCGTCCCCGGCCGCACACTCCGTCCGTGCTGTGGACCGTGCGGGCCGAGCGGCGAGTTGCCGACCGGAACCCCCGTGGACTGTGCGGACGCCTCGGGCGCTCGCGTCGCCGGTTTCCCGTGCCAGCGAGTCGCCGGGCCGCGTCGCAACTGGCGGCCCGACGTACGGATTGCTGTCAGTCAGTGCCGGATCGACCACAGGACAGCGGACGGTCGTACCGGTAAACGGTCACAGCGATCGGTGTGATTCGTGCCCGCGTTCGTCCGCTCGGTCCCGCGAAACCGACGGGGACACTGCTCGCCGAGCGCCCCTACTCGACATCCCGCACGATGAACGCGGGCCTGTCCACTTCGTCGACGATTCGGGACGGCACAGTCCCGAGGATCCGTTCACGAAGCGACGGTTTCGTCTCGCCGAGGACCAGAAGGTCGTACTCCCGCGCGAGGTCGATGATTTCGTCGGAGGGTGAGTCATCGTCCGAGAGTTGCCAGTCGATCCGCTCGCGGTCGATTCCAGCCTCGTCGAGACGGTCTACGGCGCCGCGAACCAGTGATTCGC